>JABHWT010000348.1 GCA_018657645.1 Halieaceae bacterium
ACCTGATGGAAGCCAGGATTATTTGTGGCCCGAAGAAATTATTGATGGCGGTACGCTCTGGCACGGATACCACAAGAATGTGGCCCAGTCGCGATTTTTTCCGCGCCAAGATGGATGAGCAATTTGAGCGGCACGAAAAGTATGCTGATACCGAATACAATCTCGAACCCAATGTTAAAGGTTCTCCCGGCGGCCTGCGAGATCTGCAGATCATCGGTTGGATAGCAGAACGCCACTTCGGTGTTAACTCCCTGGAGGAATTGCGCGCCGAGGAATTCCTGAACCCCGAGGAAATGGGCATTCTGACAAAAGGCAGAAAGTTCATGTGGGGAGTGCGCTATGCCCTGCACATGATAACCGACCGGGAAGAGGATCGTTTACTGTTTGAATATCAACGCGAAATTGCAGTCATGTGGGGCTTTGAGGACGGAGACAAACTCGCTGTCGAGCAGTTCATGCAAGTCTATTATCGATGGGCACTGGCACTCAGTCATCTCAATGATGTGCTTGCCCAGATTTTTGACCAGGCGATTCTTCATCCTCACGAAGAAGATGACATCGAGGTTCTCAATCAAAGGTTTCAGATTCGCAACGGCTATATCGAGGCCCGTTACGACGATGTATTTAGCACCACACCCCAGGCACTGCTCGAGGTGTTTTTGTTAACTGCCCTCAACGAGGAAGTCAAGGCTGTAAGCGCAACGACTATTCGCCTGATTCGCAACTCGCGACACCAGATCGACGATGCATTTCGCGCAGACCCACATAATCAGAAGGTTTTTTTAGACATCCTGCGTGCTCCTCATAAAGTCACCCGTCAATTACGTAGAATGACTCGCTATGGCATATTGGGGAAGTATTTGCCTGAATTTGGCAAAATCGTCGGCCAGATGCAATACGACCTGTTTCACACCTATACCGTGGACGCCCACACGCTGGCGGTCATTCTGAATATGCGGCGCTTTCAATTCCCGGTATTCGAGGAGCGCTTTCCGGTATCGAGCCGCGTAGCCAGGCGCCTGCCAAAAATTGAGCTGCTTTATATCGCCGGGCTTTATCACGATATTGGCAAGGGCCGCGGTGGAGATCATTCAGAACTGGGTGCCATTGACGCTGAAAACTTTTGTTCCAGGCACGGCCTGAGCCAGCGCGATACCAACCTGGTGGTGTGGTTGGTCAAGAGCCACCTCAACATGTCGGCGGTATCCCAGCGCAAGGATATATCAGACCCTGAGATCATTCAGGAATTTGCCGAATACGTCGGTGATCAACAGCGCCTCGACTACCTTTTCACCTTAACCGTGGCCGACATTAACGCCACAAATCCAACCCTCTGGAATGCCTGGCGGAGCAGCCTGTTACGCCAGCTCTATACCGAAACCAAGCGCGCCCTACGCCGCGGCCTGGAAAACCCCGTGGACAAACAGGACTGGATCGATGAGAGCCGCAACGCGGCCACCGACCTTCTGGAGGACAGGGGGTTCACCGCACAGGAGTTGAATAAACTGTGGAGTCATCTGGGAGACGATTACTTTCTTCGCGAACGAACCGAGGACATTGCCTGGCATACCGAGGCCATTGCAAGCCATTACAATAAGGACCAACCGCTGGTATTAGTACGTAACAGCACCGACTCCAGCGTCGCCAATACAACTCAAATTTTTATCCATGCCCGCAATGGACCGCTGTTATTTTCTACCACCTGTGCCGGGCTGGAATTACTGGATTTAAGCATACACGATGCCCGCATCTACAATGATAGGGGTGGCATGACGCTGGACACATTTTTTGTACTGGACTCCAGCGGCCAGTCCATTGCCGAGGACAGCCCTCGAATCAATCAAATTGCCGATTATCTGTCTGAGAAACTCTCCAACATCAGCGGCGAGCCTGGAATCATGCAACGTCGAACACCGCGGCAGATGAAGTCTTTCTCCATCCCGACTGCCACTAAAATGTCGCTGGACGAGATCGGGCAGGTAACGGTACTTGAGGTCGCCACACCCGACCGCCCCGGTTTACTGGCCCGCATCGGCAAGATTTTTAATGACTTTGACATCGAGTTGCGCTCCGCCAAAATTCAGACCCTGGGAGAACGAGTGGAGGATGTGTTTTTTCTTACCGACACTGCGCACCAACCTCTAACAGACCCGGACCTTTGCGAGGCCATCCAGCAGGCGATCTGCAATGAACTCGACGGGCAGGTGTCAGACAAATGAATCCGCAACTGGAGCTACTTCAAACCTATCCGTTTGAAAAACTGAGGCAGCTGTTTGCGGACATTACCCCCAATCCGGACAAGAGACCGATTTCCCTGTCGATGGGGGAACCCAGGCACTCCTCCCCTGAATTTGTACTACAACAGATTGCAGCTAACCTGGACAAACTATCCAGTTACCCTGCCACGCGGGGTCTACCCGAGTTACGCGAGTCCATCGTCCAATGGTTGAGCCGTCGGTTCGGGCTCTCCGCCCTGGATCCCGACCGCCATGCACTACCGGTAAACGGCACACGGGAGGCACTGTTTGCCTTTGCCCAGACAGTGGTCCGACGCCAACCCGATGCTACGGTTATATGCCCCAACCCGTTCTACCAAATCTACGAGGGCGCTGCGCTATTGGCGGGTGCTCAACCTCACTTCCTCAATTGCAGTGCCGCCACTGGTTTCGCTCCCGATTTCGATGCGCTCACTGACAAACAGTGGCAGCAGTGCCAGTTATTGTATTTGTGCAGTCCCGGGAATCCCACGGGTGCGGTAATTCCACTGCCGCGGCTGCAATGGTTAGTCGCTATGGCTCAAAAACACAATGTTGTGATTGCCAGCGATGAGTGCTACTCGGAGATTTACAGCGATGAAAGCAAGCCACCTCCGGGGCTGCTACAGGCCTGCGAATCCACGGGGGTAGACGACTACCGTAATTGCATCGTGTTTCACAGTCTATCCAAGCGTTCAAATTTGCCCGGAATGCGCTCCGGCTTCGTTGCCGGCGACAGTAGAATTTTGAACGATTTCCTGCAATACCGGACGTATCACGGCTGCGCGATGCCCCTCCATCACCAGCTCGCCAGCATTGCCGCGTGGAGTGATGAGGAGCATGTCCTACTGAACAGGCAGCAGTATCGCGACAAGTTTGCGGCGGTACTGGCCATTTTTGACGGCCAGTTCGAGGCACCAGTGCCCGATGCCAGTTTCTATCTATGGCCCCGAACACCCATCGCCGACACCGAGTTTGCTCGTCAGCTTTACGCCACAGAGCATGTAACAGTCCTTCCAGGTCGTTTTCTCGCACGCGAGGCAGGGGGTGTCAATCCGGGCGAGAACCGGATCCGTCTGGCCCTGGTGGCGGATCTGGACCAGTGTGTCGATGCCGCGCAGCGCATCGTTCACTGCCTCGGCCGGGTGTAGAGCGACGCCATGCTAAAGGCACAACGCGTCGATTTTATTCAGCAGCGATTACAGGCTCTGTATCCCGAAACTCCGATTCCCCTGGAGCACAGCAAC
>JABHWT010000171.1 GCA_018657645.1 Halieaceae bacterium
CCAGTTGCGCATATCTTCGACCCACGCAACGCGGCGGTTAAAAAAGTCATTCACCTTAAGCAGTTTTTGTTGGTCTGAAAGCGGCGCTATATGATCGATCAGCCCTCTCCATTCAATAACAGTCTGCTCGGTGTAGGGCCCACCCTGTACTTGTTCTAGCGGATAGGCCTTGCCAGCATCTATTTCCTTTATCAGTACAACAACATCGGCAAGTTTTCCATCGCGGACCCGCACTTCTTCAACCAGGCGATCTGCTTCTCCGCAAACCTCCGGGGTCTTCTCCACCTTGAAGCGTCTGGCTTCGGGAACGGGGCCCGAAATGCTGATTGTTCCCGACACCGTGCCACCGTTTTCCACGCTCACTACATCGTAAGCTGATGCGTTATAGGACGTTGTCACGACAGCTGACATCAGTGCTACTAAGGCGGAGTGGGAATACGAATTGAACCGGGTTGATTTTGACCAATGAAACATAATCTTGGTGCCCTCATAGACAAAGAACTATAACGTCCAACCTATGCACATCTGTGGATAGGCTGGATGTATTGTTGTGAATCGAGCTTTTCCGACATTGTCGATGTAGTTGACGAGCGCATCAATCAGCAGGGGGGGGGAGGGTGTGTCAATTCGGCAAATTGTGCTACAGTCGAGTACGTAGTGGCCCGTAGTCGAGTACGTAGTGGCCCGCACCCATTATGCGGCGGGCCGTACGCCATTGTAGGTAATTAATAATGATAGAACCGATGAACCCGTCGGAAACCATTCTGACCCAATTTCTTGGTGACAGTGACCTTATTCTCTGCTTGAAAGACGATAACAAGGTTGTACTTCAGCAAAATGAGCATTGCCTGAAGCTGTGTGGCGATTGTACAGGGCAGGCGTGCAAGATGGGCTGCATGGAACTCTATGACAATGACAACTCGAAGCAATGGCCGAACTGGGGTAGCAGGACGTACAAGAACCAGGAACTGCACGATGATAAATTTGATGTGACAATTATTTCATCTTCTGCCTATATTCTGACCATCATGCAGACTATGGGCCAGAAATACGAGCAGGCACTTAACTATTATCAGACGTTCAAACTGGGTAAGCGGGAGCTTGAAGTCATTGAGTTGGCCATTACCGGCTCCTCGAATATGGAAATTGCCGAACATCTCTCGATCTCGGTCAGCACCCTCCGGACCCATCTTAAAAACATCTATGCCAAGGTGAAGGATGCCGGTGGGTCTATGGAATTCCTGCCGGTTGAGAGACTGCAACAAGCCGCGGGGTGACTGGCCACCGTTTCCTCGCCTGTCGCTCGCGAGCGCTACGCCCTACCTTGGGAAAGCCTACGCCACACCGTATCACCCTCGAGTCTGATCCTCTGTTTTTACGTGACCTATCCCCATGATATTGGTAGGCTGATCCCTTTTTCGACCTGGCAGATAATCTGGTGAAATCTTTGGGCAAATGGCTGGCACTTGCCAGCGCGGTACTCGTATCCACATCGGTCTACGCGGGTTGGATTCAAGACAGCGATCTCAATGCGATGCGCGTATTGGAAGTGCAGGGGGCTTTTAACCCCGAAACTAATTCCTATTTCGGCTTGAGCGATTACGATGGCGAGGGGTTAGATCTCCAACCGGAGATATTTAAACGCAGCCAGGCCAGTGATATGGCGTTAGTCGAGGAGATGAAGAAACGCCTTGGGGCGGAGCAACATCTCAAGGTTCGCCAGGATCTGGAAATTCTTATTCAGGCCCTGCTCGATGGAATGGAAACCCGCCGGGTTCGTCGCGGTCACCTTGTGCCCTATTACAATTTGCACGAGCAACTGTTCAATGGCTTCAACGCTCTGCTGGATTCGCGTAGCGATCCAGCGCGCTATGGGGCGGCAATCCAACGCCTGCGTAAATATAATGGCAGTGCCGCGGGTTTTACCCCCGTCACCGAGCTTGCTATTGCGCGCACCGAAGAACGCATTGATGTAGCGGGACTGGTGGGCCCCTACCGCGGTCGCCTGGCTGGCGATATCGATAATGCCCCGCGCTTTGTCGCGGGTATTCGCGCCGTTTTTGAGGGCTCTGGTCTGGAGGGCTGGGAGGAAGACTTTGAATTGCTGGAGAAGCAACTGGCCTCCTACAATCAGTGGATAAAGGATGTGCTGGTACCCAGAGCCAGGGTCGATAATCAGCTGCCGCTTGCGGTTTATGCCGACAACCTGAAGACTATGGGTGTGCGGGCCACGCCGGAGCAACTGATTGTCGACGCCCAGTACAGCTACCAGTTTGTGCGCAGTGAAATGAAGGCACTGGCCTGGCGTATAGCCCAGCAGCGTGGCTGGAAGGACAAAGGTCTGGTCTCGGTAATGCGGGAACTGAAAAAGGAGCAAATACCCAAGGACCAGATTCTCACCGTGTACCGAGAACGCCTTGCCGCCATCGAGGACATTATTCGTCGCGAGGAGCTGATCACCTTGCCGCAACGAAATGCGGTGATTCGCCTGGCGACAGAGGCCGAGTCTGCGGCGATTCCGGCGCCATTTATGAGCCCGCCACAACTGCTGAACAACACCGGTCAGTATGGTGAATTCGTGCTGGTGCAGAAAAATCCCACTTCGGGAGCCGATGCGCAGATGGACGACTGGAGTCACGATGCCATCACCTGGGCACTCACCGTGCACGAGGCACGCCCCGGGCACGAGCTGAAGTTTGCCTCCCTGGTGGAAAATGGTACCTCCATGGCGCGCGCGCTTTTTGCGTTCAATAGCGCCAATGCCGAGGGCTGGGGCTTGTATGCCGAGTCAATCATGCACGAGTTTTTACCGCTGGAGGGCCAACTGTTTAACCTGTTCACCCGGGGTATGCGGGCGGCCCGAATGTTTCTGGACCCGATGGTGAACACGGGCCTGATGTCGCGGGATGAAGCCCAGGCATTTCTGGAAGAACAGCTGGCATTGTCGCAACCCATGGCCAGCTCCGAGGCAGACCGCTACGCCTTTCGAATGCCCGGTCAGGCCACATCCTATTACTATGGCTATATGAATCTAATGCGGTTGCGTACCGAAGTGGAAATTGCCCAGGGAGCGCAATTTAACCAGCGAAAATTCCACGACTTCATTCTGGAGCAAGGTCTGTTGCCACCGGCGCTACTGCGCAAGGCGGTACTGGAAGAGTTTGCACACTAGGCAACCCTTTGCGGGCAATACTACTTTGAGCGGGTGCGAGCGCTGCCTGTTTAAAACGGAATGTCCTCGAAATCTTCTGGTACCGGTGGCGTGTAATCATCGCCTGGGCTAAAGCCGGAGCCTGAGCCCACAGATTCAACGCGCCAGGCCTGCAAGCTGGTGAAACACTTCTCGGGCTTTCCGCCGCCGGACCACAGGCGGCCCGAGAGGTTGAAATGGGCCTTGATCTCATCGCCTGGCGAGTACGAATCCATCAGCGGGCATTTATCCCGAGTGAGCTCGAGCGCCACGTGGTTGGGGTAGGCGGAATTTTCCTCTTCGCCGGTGACTTTGATAACAAACTCGCGCTTGGTAAAGCCGTTGTTACCGTACTCCGTGGTCTCGCCGATGGAGTGAATTGTGCCCTGGATCTCGTAGCTTTTTGACATGTTGTTGCACCTGATTATTGAGTAGGCAGTTTACCACATTTCCCACTAGTCAAAGCCATCGACTGCTCTTTTCTTAGCGCTGGACATCGAGTGCAGCAGTTGGATGTCGTCGCGACTCGCAAGAGCCTGTTTATCGAGGATTAAGCGCATAGACTTTGTCGTCCACCAGTGAGGGGATCCGTCGCTGCGCACAATTACAGTGGCTTGAGCTCCCGGCTTGATAGTCATCTCGAGTGGTTCAACCCGTACTATGGGGTATTCGCGCCCGTCGCTGTCCTCGACCGAAAAGTGATTTTCTTCAAGGGCCAGGATCAGTGGCTCAGGTGCACTCTTATCGACGGCAAAACTAAGGGAAAAAACAGACTGGGTCTTTTTGCGAGAACTTTTATGGGATTCCGACCTCCTGCCGCGATAGGTTTCGATTGCCAGCTCGGTTAAGGTTACTTCCAGTGAAAGTGTTTCGATGAATTTCTTATCGGCAACCACTCCTCGATCGATGACGATGGCCTTTTCACCGGTAAAGATCCAGCTTCCATCGTCTTTCAAACGCACTCGCTTGCCATCTGCGGTTGTCGCGAAACGGTCGGTTGACTTGTAGATCCAACTGCCATCATCCTTGAGCTGTACTTCGCGTCCATCGTCACTGATCACGGTATCTTCGGCAAACAGAGAACAGGACATTGCGCACAGAAAAAACATTGACGTTAATTGATGCAGTTTCATCGGCAATATCCCACAAGTCTCGCTCCGCGGACCGCCGCGGACCGCCGCGGAGGATGTGAAGTTACAGTACCATGCCCGGGCGTCCTCTTACACCTTGGGCCGATGCATCTCTGCTTGATTCCAATGGTGGTACACTGGGTAGCCCATCGCCAAATGCAAAGAAACCGTCCCACAAGGAGGCAGGCACCTTGAAAAAATCAGATCGTGAACTGGGAATGGGCAGTGATATTAGCCGGCGTGATTTCATTCACGATGCCGGTTTGACCGCGTTGGGCCTGAGTCTGCCGATCAGTGGTGTAGCCGCCGCTGGCAGCGGTACCAGCGATGCGGACTATCCCCCCACACGAACCGGGCTACGTGGCTCGCATCCCGGCGCATTTGAAGTGGCACACACACTGCGAGACGGTGGCGCTTTCCCTGCGGGGCGTAAACTCAACGAGGACTACGATCTGGTGGTGGTCGGCGCAGGTATTTCCGGTCTGGCGGCAGCACATTACTACCGCAAGCGGTTCGGCAAGGATGCCCGTATTTTGCTGTTGGAAAATCACGATGACTTTGGCGGTCACGCCAAACGCAATGAATTTCATCAGAGCGGACAGATGCGCCTTTCTATGGGCGGTACCCACAACCTGGAGCACTGGCTCTTCAGCGATACCGTAAAATCACTGATGGCGGAACTGGGCGTCGATGTGAATGAATTGCAGCGCAAACGTGAATTTGCCTATGGCAGGAACGGCGAGAAAGGTCCCGCACTGTGGTTCGACGAACAGACCTATGGCGAGAACAAGCTAATCACCAACTGTAGCCTGGGGGATGGAGCGAACCAAGATATGGATGCACTGATCGATGAATTCCCGCTCGGTGAGGTCGCCCGCTCTCAGCTCAAGCATTTTTACGCGATGCGCACTAATGTGCTCAAGGGTAAGAGCGATGAACAGGCCCAGGCTTATCTTAAGTCGATCAGTTACCCTGACTTTCTGCGTCAACATGCAGGGCTTGGCGAGGAGGCATTACAGTTATTTGACAGTATGGAACTGGGCGGCTGGGGCGTAGATGCCCGTGCCTTGTCCGCCTCAGAAGGTCTGTCTGCGGGGATGCCGGGCCTGCACTTGCTGGGCAATGACTCGCCAGGCAAGGAGTCGGACTACCCGGTGGCCATGTTCCCCGACGGTAACGCCAGCCTGGCCCGCCTACAGGTGCACTCGCTCATTCCCAATGTCGCGCCGGGTACAAACGCCGGCAATGTAGCGTTGGCCAAGTTTGATTACAGCGCACTGGACCGTCCCGATGCTGCTGTACGGTTACGCCTGAACTCAACGGTCATCAATGCGAGCAATACCGGGTCCGGTGTGACGGTTTCCTATATTAATCAGGGCCAGTCGTATCAGATCACTTCCAGGCACTGTGTGATGGCCTGTTACCATGTCGTGATACCGCATTTATGCCCGGACCTGCCCAAGGAACAAAAAACCGCGCTGAAATACCAGGTCAAGCGGCCGTTGCTACTGACCAGTGTGTTGGTCAAATCCAGCAAGGCCATGGACAAACTCGGCATCACCGGCGCCCGGTGCCCGGGCAGAATGCACGACGATGTATACCTGTTCAAAGGCATCAACACGGCGGGATATCGCCATGATTTTGCCGACGACGGGCCCGTACCCCTGGTGTTCTGGGGGGCCATTTCTCCGCCGAAAGACGTCGTGCACGTTAAAGACCAATACCGCGCCTCCCGTACCAAGATGCTGGCACTGCGCTTTGAGGATTACGAGCGCGAGGTCAGGACTGTCCTCGATGGCATGCTGGGTCCGGCCGGTTTTGATGTGAAGCGCGACGTCCTGGCAATTACCGTTAATCGCTGGCCCCACGGTTACTCCCACGACTACCTGGACCTGTGGAATCCACACTGGCCGGAGGGTGAGGCTCCCCACCAGATTGCCAGTCGGCCCTATGCCAATATCACCATGGCGAACTCGGATGCGGGGGCTAATGCCTACACCCACGTGGCCATCGACGAGGCATTTCGCGCGGTTAACGAGTTGCCCTGAGACCTGGTCGATTCGACTCACTTCCGAGATCTATCGGGTAGGGAAGTCCCTATAATTCAATTGACGAGACGGGGGGCAAGCCCAACACGCTGAAGCAGCGTGCTTGCAAACCCAGTATATCTTCCGTTATAGTTTGTAAGACATATACTTACACATAGGAGATGTGTGATGGCTAGCACCATTACCTTTAGGCCCACAGAAGAGCAAGGCGGATTTATCGACGGTATGATCGAATCTGGCGATTTTGCCAATCAGAGCGAAGTTATCCGCGCGGGGATACGGTTACTCCAGGAGCAGCGGGTGGAATCAAAGCTAACGCAACTGCGGCAATTAATCAGGGAAGGGGAGAATAGTCCGATTGTTGAAGATTGGAGTGCTGAAGGTTTCGTTGGCAGGATGAGAAAGAAGAATAATGCCTGACAATCCGGCCTTTTATGTCCATGAAAAGGCGGATAGTGATCTTGAAGATATCTTTGATTACAGTGTTGCGCAGTTTGGCTTTGTGCGTGCTGAGCGGTATATCTATAATATTGAGCAGGTATTTAAGGATTTAGCCGCCAACCCCAAACGGGGCAGACGTTTTGACCCAGATATTAATCACTATTTCCACTATCCGGTGGAATCCCACTGTATTTTCTATGCGCCCACCGGTAGAGGCATAGAGATTTTCCGTATTCTCCACAAGAGTATGCTGCCGACTCTGCATCTTTAACTGTAGGATACCCTTCCAGGTGCCGGTGTTAATTGGAGTGAACTGCCCTGAGACCCGGTCGATTCGACTCACTTCCGAGATCTATCGGGTAGGGAACTCCCTATTATTCAGTTGACGAGAGGAGGGGGCGCTGCCATCCTGCCATGACATAGGCATTTGACCAGACCAAAAAGAGTGACACCAGTCCACTTAAAAATACATCATGAACAAAGACATAAGTTCTTTTAATCAAGAGATCTTCAAGCTAGCTATTGAAAGTAGCAATGACCTGACGACCATTACGGATGCTATCGGCGTGGCCGTGTATGTGAGCCCGCAATCCAACGCTATAACAAGCTATGACCCCGACGAAATTCTAGGTAAAAACCTGGCTGCATTTTTGCACCCTGAAGACGCAGGAAAGGGCAGGGAGGCAATGGATGTGTTTACTGCAGGGGCGCAGCTTCAACACTTTGAATACAGGATAATTGACAAAGACGGGGAAACACGCTGGCTATCTCAATCATCCAATCGTGTCGTTTTTGAAGAAAATGAAGTTGTCATACAGAATACTATCAGAAACATTACCCAACAAAAGCAGAATGAGCAGATGTTGGTCGACGCCAATGCAAGTCTGGCAATGGCGCAAGAAGTTGCCGACATCGGAAGCTGGGACTGGAATATTGTCGAGGGTACGCTCAGTTGGAGCGATATGGCGTATCGTCAGTTTGGGCTGCGACCAGGCGAGGTTGTACCTACCTACGAGCTTTTCGAGAGTTTTGTTCACCCGGATGACTTGCCTGTCGTAAATGGCCATGTGCAGAGTGCACTGGACGGACGTGATGAGTATTTGGTTGACGCCCGAATGATTAACCCCGATGGCAGGGCTTGGGTGATGCGTGCTCAGGGTAGGGTTGTGAGAGATGCCAGCGGAAAAGCAATCCGCTTTGTGGGTACGCAGCAAAATATTATCGAGCAGAAAAAGCTGGAAGCGCAACTCCTTCAAGCTCAAAAACTTGAATCTTTGGGAACTCTGGCAGGTGGCATTGCTCACGATTTTAACAACATGTTGGCCATTATCATGGGTAACACCGAGCTGTTGACGTCGACTCTTATCAAAGAGAAGAGTAGCGGCCTACGCTATCTGGAGAAGATTAAAGAGGCAGGTGATCGCTCCACTGATCTATCGAAGCAAATCCTGACCTTCGGTCGCAATGATGGCGCCCAACTTCAGCCTCTTGATATGCGCCTTGTTGTCGAGGAAGCATTGCAGCTGCTTCGCGCTACCATTCCAACTAACATAGAAATACGGCTGGATTGCGCGGAAAACTACGCCAGAGTCCTGGCTGACAAGACGCAGATTCATCAGATAATTGTGAATCTCATTACCAATGCTTTCCACGCAATGGAAGAAAAAGGGGGGTTGCTGGAGGTCGTGCTAAAAGAGCTGGAGTGCGGGACATGCTCACTGGTAGCGCCCCCGATGAAGTCGCACGAGGCTTGCCTGCAATTAACGGTCAGGGATACTGGATGTGGAATATCCCCGGCGCATCTGGAGCGGGCCTTTGATCCCTTCTTCACAACCAAAGATGTTGGCAGAGGAACCGGATTGGGGCTCGCTGTCGCCTTCAGCATTGTTCAAAACCATGGCGGCCTGATTGAGATTGATAGCGTGGTAGACGAAGGGACTGTAGTCAAAGTATGTTTGCCTGTCATAGACGAAAATTCGGAGGCAAACGAAATTCAAGAACAACCAACGGAAGCCGCAGTCAGAGAAGGGTCGGGGAACATTCTGCTGGTAGAGGACGAGGCAAGCCTGGCAGCCGTGTTTGAGGAATTTCTGAAAGGATCGGGATATGGTGTCACAGTTTGCACTGATGGGACTGCAGCTTTTGAGTTGTTTCAGAAAGAACCCAACCGGTTTGATTTGGTGTTGACGGATCAGGCAATGCCAAATATGACAGGCAAACAACTGAGCCAGAAAATTCTCAAAATCAGGCCGGAACTACCGATAGTTTTAGCGACTGGATACAGCGGTGTTGTTTCAGATGAAAACGCCGACGCAATAGGTATTCGCAAATACCTGGTTAAGCCCGTCAGGTTGAATGTTCTTCGGCAGGCAATAGAGGATTGTTTGGGTTCCCCATAAAAGCAGACGGTAGTGCTGTTGTCAGCCAGATACACTAGACTGAACCGTTCGTAGCGCCTCGTAACTAAACAAGCATCAGTGCGGAATTCTCGATTGTCTGCTTCAATTCCAGTGATTCCAACCAACGCTCAGGGATTACACCAAATCCCTGAGACGCTCCCAAAATATTTCCTGCAATCGCGCCGGTAGAATCCGAGTCACCGCCGTGATTCACCGCTATCACGATGGCCTCTTCAAATGTGTGTGCTTTGAGGCAGCAGTAAACAGCAATTGCAAGTGCCTCCTCTGCTATCCACCCTTCACCGAGCATTTCAATCGCATCAATCGGGCATACATCCTGCATTGAGAGCGCAATTGCCCGTTCCAGTACCGTCGTTGTTTCTTCATGGTGCTCTTTCTCTACAAGAACAGTCATCGCCTGCGCAAGTGATTCCCGTAACCCCATACCCCGGGTAGATAATTGCACCACCACGGCCAGTACGCCGGCCGGCAGTCGCCCACTGGGGTGTCCATGGGTGATTCCTGCGAGGTCGCAGGAAAGGTCAAATGTGCCCTGCAGGTCGAGGGTTGGCTGGACTGTGTCCATAAACAATCCCACGGGTGCTACGCGCATGACGCCCCCGCAGCCCTTGCTATTGTTATCGGCCTGCTGTCCCAACACTTTCATCGCCGTCAGTGCAGAGAGGCAGGTGTTGCCGGGCGCCCTGCGATTATGAAGATCGTCCTGGTGAATTAAGCGGCCCGCTGCTCGATCTGGCTCTTTCAGGAGTGGATTATGCTGGCCCTGTGTTTCCCCCCAGCGCAGGTAAGCCAGCGCAACAGTCCGAATGAGCGCGCCCCGGTCGAAAGTGTTCATGTTCTGCCGTCCTAACATAAGCCCCTCTGCCGTGAAGAGCGTCATCTGGGTATCGTCGGTTATCTTGCCAGTGCCGCCGTAGGCCATGACATAGTCGACTATGCCGGGTTCGCCATACCGGGAAATGATTGCCTCGTGAGTCTGAAATTCAACAGCACCGCCCAGCGCGTCGCCTACTGCACCTCCCAGCAGACAGCCGACAAGTCGGGCTCTGCGAACAGATTCACCAATCGTCTTGATGTAACCCTCTTGCTCGGGCGTCTCTAACGCCCCGGGACGCTCAGCTCTGATTCTCTGAATCGCATCGGAGGGCGCGCACCCGAGCTCTACCAACAATCTGGCGGCGCACAGGCCCGCGCGTCCCAGTCCTCCTTTGCAGTGCACAACAATGCTCGCGCCACGCCGGAGTCGCTCTGCGACCGGAAGTGACAGACGGTCCCATGATATCTCCCAGTTCTCACCGGGAATGCTGAAATCGGAAATCGGCAAGCGCAGGTATTCGATCTTTGGCGGTAGCAGTGCGGCGGTGTTTTCTACCTGCAATTGTGCCATCTCGTGGTCTTCGATCAGGTTAATAATGAGGTCTGCGCCCCAGGCTTTGATCGCCTCGAGGTCTGTCTGCAGATCGCGATCCCAGTCACCGGTGGCTGCGTTGAGCTGCTTTTTGCCCGGACAAAAAGTTATTCCAATGCGCCCACCACCCGACGGGGTGAGCGCGTTTACCTGCAACGGATGTGATTGACTTGTTCTCGCCATGATATCCCTCCTCTGGATAAAACCTATGCAATACACCGTCCCGATGCACTATTGTTTCTTTCGTGGAATACGGCTTATTTTATCAGCCTCCGAACGCCGGAACCAACCACCCGGTTGCATAAGTTGTAGTGATATGGTGTGATCGCAGCCATGCCAATTCTGAATAAAAACCTGACCAGTCAACTGTCCTCCTTGTCGTGGAATCGCGCGCAGCCGCTCATTGTAGTTGACGCCGATGAAGTGCTATTGCAATTCGTTTGTGGATTGGAGCGCTTTCTTGCCTCGCGAAATCTCTGGTTCGATGTGGTGTCCTATAAGCTCTTTGGTAATATAAAGGAGGTGGGGACCAACACGCCTGTCTCAGAGGACTCGGTGAAACTGCTTCTCCATGATTTCTTCATCGAAGCATCACACAATCTTGACCCAGTCCCGGGAGCGTCAGCGGCCTTGGAATCCTTCGCTGCTCGCGCTCAAATTGTGGTTTTAAGCAATGTGCCCGAAACTCAAAAAACGCAGCGCCGGGATAACCTCCATCAACACGGTATGCCCTATCCGGTGGTGGCCAACGAGGGTCTGAAAGATGAGGCTATGGCGATGATGGCTGCACAAACTGATGCCCCCGTATTTCTTCTCGATGATATCACCCATCACCTGAAGGCCACCAAAGAACGCCTTCCCCACTGCCATTGTATTCACATAATCGGTGACCCTCGCCTCTCCGCCCTGGTGCCGGAGCAGACAACGGGCACCTATCGCGCCGCTGATTGGGATGCTGCAAGTGGGTATATTGATCAGGTTCTGATTGACTACGGGTTGTGAGTTTGCCTATGCGAGCTTACTTCAGTATAAGCGTATCCGGGTTGTTCAGGCTCCAGTTGTACCAGAAGGTGTCAAAGCCGGTTAAGGGCTGTGGGCATTGGCCCTGCCCCACGAAGGTCTGACTTTCGGGGCTGAATTCGCAGTCGGTGCCCCCTGTCCGCCACCGCCCGCCCTCGACGGCGAACTCATTAGTGGTCAGAAAGGCAGCGGTTGATTTGAACAGTTCGTCTGACGGTGCTCGAAACAGGAAGACATGGGTGTCATCAAGGCGCCAGGTGTGCCCGTTCTTGAAGGTGCCGAAGGCTGCTGCGTAGTTTTTGCCCTGCCAGCGAAAAGCGAAGATAGGCGCTTTGGTCTGCAACCGTGTGTCCGATGCATTCACATCGCGGAAACCGTCCTGTGACTGGAAGTACCCTTCGTACACCTGTTCGCTATCCTCGCGTCCGGCCACAGACAGTACCAGCGTGCCCGGGTGCT
Source organism: Halieaceae bacterium (assembly GCA_018657645.1). Classification (GTDB taxonomy): domain Bacteria; phylum Pseudomonadota; class Gammaproteobacteria; order Pseudomonadales; family Halieaceae; genus JBALVT01. Next base: position 12,117 of record JABHWT010000171.1, read on the forward strand.
TGCGCTTCCAGTCTTTCCATTTCATTTTTTTGTTGACGGCGACTTCAGTTAACGACGTGCCCTTGAGTTCACCCTCTACCGCACTACCGCGCATGATGGGCCAGTAACTGTCTGTCTCCTTGTCCTGCATGACCAACGATGCATTGATCAATCCGCCGGAGGGCTCGAAGGTGAGTTCGCGGTTGTTAACGGTGCGGTCGTACACTACGCCGGCATTGGCCAGAGGTCACCAGACTGCGGCGTAGGCCAGGTCTCCTATCTTATCGTTAACCACCTCGTGGTTGTTCAACAGATTGAGGCTGTAGGCCCGGGGTTGACCGTCGATAACAACGCCCAGCACATAACTGTCGTCATCGATTTTGGCCTGATCGGCTGTGACGTACTCGGGTTCGGTAATAGCGGCGATGGCACCGCGCGGCAGAATCTGCTCGTAATCGGCGAACTCGTAGTCGCCCTCGGCCCTGCAGCCCGCCAGGATGAAAAGCAGGCAGGTCGCAAGGCCCAGGTGTCCGATATGCTTAGCGCGCTCTTTTCTCATGCATTGCAACATGACATTACAGCGGGCTCTGGTCAAGAGACGATGCAGGTACAACTTACCGATAGAGGCCAGTAACTCGACGGGTAAAGCACCACGCGCGATTAGTCATCGCGCCAGATTTGCCCTGTGATAAATACGCAAAACGGTACACAATACGTTAATGCGGCAGGGAGCCAACGTATAGGCTCGCTCCCGAATAATGCGTTGAATTGATTGATGACCAGCAGAATGCTACCCACGATGACAGCCACTTTTGTTGCCTTCAATAGCATGCCAGCGTTCAAATCAGAGAGGCTCATGCCTGAGCCACTGACGTAAGCTGGGGCGGCTCTTGTGCAACAACCGTTGACGGTTCAAGTTTCGATCTTGCATCTCTCAATGCAGTGCGCACCCCCTCCTCGATCACCGGGTGGTAAAAGGGCATGTCCAGTATTTCGCTGACGGTTAAGCCCTGTTGCACAACCCAGGCTAACAGGTGCCCGATATGCTCGGCCGCCGGGCCAAACATTTCGGCGCCCAGTAGTAAGCCGGAACCCTGCTCTGCGTAGAGTCTTAGCAAGCCTTTGTTTTTACCCATGACACGGCTTCTACCCTGACCCTCAAAACTGACTTCGCCTACCACGTAACCCGATGCCGCGTACCTGGACTTAAGGTCATTGAGGCTAAGTCCAAAATTCGCAATCTGTGGCTCCGTGAAAACGATGCTCAGCGGTGTTCGCCGATGGCCCTTGATAACATCGGGAAAGCGACCTGCGTTATCTCCGGCTATCTTCCCTTCATCTGCTGCCTCGTGAAGCAGGGGTATTTCACTGTTCGCATCTCCCACAATAAATACATGCGGGGTTTGGGTTTGCAAGGTAGAGGCATCGAACAGAGGAGCGCCGTGAGCATCCAGATTGAGTGATGTATTCTCGATGCCCAGTCGGTCAACGTTAGACCTGCGCCCCGTGGCCGCAAGTACATAGTTGAAGGTATCGGTGGTCTGCTCGCCATTTTCATTTTCGTAAACCACTTTGACGCCCTCTGAAACTCGCTCTATCTCAGTCACCTTCGTATTAAGCTGTAAATCGAGCTCCTGCTGAAAAGTGTGGGTCGCATAGGTCTTAATGACATCGTCGTGCAAAGCACCGATTGAGCCGCTACGCCCGATGATTTTGACTCTCACGCCCAGGCGGCTTAATGCCTGCCCCAGTTCCAGGCCGACTACC
>JABHWT010000349.1 GCA_018657645.1 Halieaceae bacterium
CCAGATTGTGTTGCAGGCAGGGACCGCTGGTAGCGTGCGCCAACCCCCGCCGGGATTCGCCACCGACTATCCGGTTGAACACCTCGCCAATACGGGATAGACCCGAAGCCATCATCAAATTGCCCGCCAACACCCCGCCGCTAGGATTGATACTGGTACCCTCGTCAAGGCCCAGTGCCCGGGTCAGGATAATTTCCTGATGGCTAAATGGTGCATATAATTCAGCCACGTCCACTCCCGGGTCTCCCAGGCCCGCAGCCTGGGCGGCCTGTCGGGTAGAGGGGGAGTCGGTGAGATCGCGCATGCCCAGGTTATGGGTCTCCATCCGATGATCGATGCCGGCGATAAGCACATAGGGCACATCCCACTTGTGAGCCTGTTCAACCGTGCAGATGATCATCGCCGAGGCCCCATCGGATACCGGGGAGCAGTCAGATTTGCGCAGGGGCGAAACATAGGTTTCCTGTGCCAGTAATTCCTCGACACTCACATTACCAGCCAGCTGGGCGTGGGGATTGTCCAGCGCATTGCACCGTGAGCGCGCGACTACTGCAGCCATATCGCGCTCCGTGATCAAACCCTTATCCAGCATGATCCGCGCCTGCATGGCGGCCAGAGATATGCTGTCGACCCACTGTGGCGCCAGATAATACGGGTCTAGCTGTAGTGACATTACGGTGGGAAGGTCACCGGGAGACGACTTACCAAAACCATAGATCAGCGCAGAATCCGCATGGCCCATGCGGATTTTCAGGATTGATTCAAACAGGGCCCAGGCCGCATCCATTTCCACGTGTGATTCTTTAATAGGCGGCACCGCGCCCAGGGCGTCCACGCCCGCCACGAAAGCAAAGGCCGCACCCTGAAGGTAATCGCAACTACCCGAGCAGACAAAGTCCACATCCTGGGCATTGGTCAGACCCACCTGATCAAATACCGCCCGTAGCTGCGGCATTATCAATTCGACCTCATTGGCAGCCCCAGCCTGAGACACACAGTCGGATTGGTGGTAGGCCACGATCGCTATATCTATCATAACTATCCCTCCCAACCTTCGACCGGGATCTTTCCAATCATCGCCACCGGCACGTCCGGCTCCTGCAGCGGTTTAAAGTAGCGGATGTTATCCATGGTGTAACCCCACTCCGATTCCGGTTTCCAAAGCGCCTGAACGCGCTGCCCGATATGCACCTCATCGTTCACACATTCACTCATCAGGTGAATGAAGGAGATGTTGGCCCCATCGAGTACCAGATTGGCGATAACGAAGGGCGGCTTGATAGGATTGTTGGGAATAGGGATTGCGACAATGGTAAATGACTCCACCGTGGCCTTGTCGGGTAATTCCACCTCCTGTTCGGTGGCTACCCCACAGGCCGCGCAGGACCCTCTGGGCGGAACATACACATTGGAACAGCTGGGGCAGCGCTGGCCCGCCAGAATACCTTTCTTAAGCTGCGACAAAAATCGAGCCGGTGCCTTGCCGGCGGTAAAGTTGTAATTGAGGTAGATCGGGGCCTCGACAGCGGTAATCACCTCCCGTTCATCCACAGCCTCGGGTTGCTCAATGACAGCACTTGCCGCCGGTCCATCTGCCAGTTCAAAGCAGCGAATATCAGTAATGAAACCCTGGGGCTCATCAGCCCACACTGCCCGCACCCTGGCACCGGTGGCCATCTCGCTCTCGGCGGCGGCCGCCACACAGTGAATCATTGGAATATCGGCACCGTCGAGCTTAATCATGGCCCAGGCAAAGGGCTGCTCCAGTGGGTGAGCCGATCGAGGCTCCTTGACCCAGCACCAGCTCACAACCTCTCCGACCTGGCCCACCTCAACAAACTCGCTCAAGGCTTCTGCGGTATCCGGGTCGTACTCCATGGGAGGAACAATGACCCGCCCATCGCTGGCTTTTATTCCCACCAGTTTGCGGGCGCGAAGCTCCGTTAGAAAGCGACCCACCACGGGCCCGGTAGAGCGGGTATAGGTAAAACCAAGCTCGAAAGCCTGGCTCAGGACTTCAGACTGCGACACGGGCACGGCCCTCCACGCAAAGCGTTGAATTAGGAACAGCGAGTATTAATCAGCTAAAGCATGTACTCAATGGCGCAAAGACGCAATCGGGTTGACATTTTTGATCACCCCATGGATGGTTATCTGGCTCGGCATTTGATAGGGTCTGTCCCTCACAGACACTAGCTAAGGGAAAAACCCATGGTCGCTCTCACCGAGATGGCAGATTACAGCCTGGAAGACGGCGTCGCCGTCATCACTATTGACAATCCACCGGTTAACGCACTGAGTCAGGGCGTTCGCCAGGGACTGAAAGATGGACTTGCTAGAGCCCTGGCCGACGATGATGCCAAGGCAATCCTGATTCACTGTGCCGGGCGCACCTTCATCGCCGGTGCCGATATCACTGAATTTGGAGGCCCCCCCAAAGAGCCGGGACTGCACCCGGTACTGGAGGACATGGACAACTCGCCCAAGCCGGTTATAGCAGCAATCCACGGCACGGCCCTGGGAGGCGGTCTCGAAACCGCACTTTGTTGCCATTTTCGGGTCGCCGACCCTAACGCCCGGCTCGGCTTGCCGGAGGTCAATCTGGGCTTATTACCCGGCGCTGGTGGCACCCAACGCCTGCCCCGCGTTGTGGGTGCCGAAAAAGCCCTGCAAATGGTCACCTCGGGTATCCCTATCAGCGCCGCCGAGGCGCTGGAGACAGGCCTGGTGGACCGCGTCGTAGACGGCGACCTGAGAGCCGGCGCCCTGGCCTTTGCGCGCGAAATAGTGGCTAATGATCAACCCCTGGTGCGCATTCGCGACCGCGATGAGAAACTGGTCG
>JABHWT010000352.1 GCA_018657645.1 Halieaceae bacterium
AATATCATCCCACCTGAACTGCTGAGCATAAACGCTCGCTCCACGAGATAGACCTTCGCAGGCAGCGGCATTACCGCTCAAGCGCTCGAGTCGCTCCAGGGCCTGTTCCGGGCCGCTTACGGACTCCACTACGGACATCAGGTCTGGAGTTGAGTCCACGCTCGTGCCGGTAAGCGTACAGACACCGTTGCCAAGAAGCGCGAGCAGCGAGCCACGACGCACATCGGCGCCCTGAGGAAAAGGCATGTAGCCAAATTGCGATTTTGCCAAGAGGTCAGCGACTGCACCAGCGTTGAGTTCCAATTGTACATCCACGCCCAGTGCCTGCGCTTCGGCGACTCGATCTTGGGCATACGCAAAGCCGGAGCCCGGCACCGCGCCGATAAGGCGGAATCTGTAATTTCGATTCTTGCGCCGTGCGATTGCCACCAGTTCCAGGAATGCCTCGAGACCTCGATTAGGCCGCAGTAACCCGAAATGTACTACCGTATTGGCTTCCCTGGTCGTAGCGCCAGCAGCAAAAGGTATATTGCTTGCGATAGGTATAGCCTTTCGGTACACACAATCCTGAGAAGCGCCATCACTCAGAAACGCACTGCGCTCGGCTACACTCGTGAACACAAATCCGGCTCGTTTACTCCGGGCAAGAAACTGGAGAGATAGTCTTCGTAAGGGATGAGCCTGGGCGTACTCGTGCAGTGTTATGTAAACCGGGCACGGAGCCGTGTAAGCCAGAAGGTGCGGCTTGAGACTCCAACCATAGGCGCGGGTCGGATACTGGATGCTCAACCCATCAGCTTGTAAATGTGCTACTTGCCTGCGCAAATCAGCGAGGGGTTGTTCTGCCCGAAGAAGACTGACGCGCAATGAGGCGCGAGATAGTGCTTCAGCCAGTTTGCGAGTATAGTCGCCGACCCCGCAGTGTCCGGGTGTATCTCCACTTTCGAGCAAAACAATGTGCAAACGGGTCAAGATAATCCCAGCCAGAGCGGCGCCTCGGTGGTCACTGTCACAGCTCTCGTCCAAGCGCGCGAGGGCGCGGCGAGTGATTTACGCCGAATCATGTTGGACACCGGTTTCCATGTGATTGCAATTATGGCACGATGGCCCGCGCAGTGCCGACAGAAATCCCTTCCATGCTCCCCAAGCGACTGTAAGCAAGGTAAATATCTACAATGAAGGCAAGGCTTCGCTCCTTTTTCGCCGATTTCACAGAGTTGGGCGCCTCCCGTGGAGAGATCTACCGACTGGCGACGCTGACGGTGGCATTTGCTCTGCTCGAGGGGGCGGGTTTAGGCCTGCTTTTGCCCATCGCGGGCTACGCGACAGCCGATACGGAGCTACCGCCAGGACTGGCGACCGAATTCCTTCACGCACTGGGCCTATCGAGCGCCAGTGATCGGGGTACGGTTCTCGCAACGATGCTGTTAGTCGCATTTGTTCCTTTTATGCTCCGTGGTGCCTTGCAGTATGTCCGTGAGATAAGCGTAGCGCGGTTGAAATATCGAATTATCGAGCAGGTGACCAAGAACACACTGGCGACCACCATTCGCGCAAATTTCACGTATTTGCATGGTCAAAGTATCGGTGTTTTGCAGACCTACGCCACAGTAGAAGCGGAGCGCGCAGCGGAGGCAATGTCAGGGCGCATGATTTTTTTTACCTCGCTGGTGCTGCTACTGGTCTATCTTGCGCTAATGCTGGCAATTTCGCCACAACTCACACTTTTTATCCTGCCCATCTTTACCATCATCGCACTGATGTTCAAATATCAGCGTCGTCTCACCAGTGTCTTGAGTGCCGGCATCTCTCAACAGAACCAGCTGCTGGCCTCGCAGATCAGCGACGGTCTTGGCGGCATCCAGCGTGTAAAAATGCGCGGCTGGGAGGAACGCGTGGTAGCACGCCTGTTCGCTACAGTAGATCGGGTTCTCGGTCACCGAATGGGGATAGAGCGTCTCAATATACAAATGCAGATCGGAATGAATCCGGTGCTGGTAGTGGGCGCGTTTCTTGTAGTCTTTGTTGCCATAGTGCAACTGGGTATGGGTCTGGAGAGCCTAGGCATTTACCTTCTAATTATGACCCGGCTCGGACCCCAGGTGATGCTAATGAACGCACAGTGGTCGAACATGTACGCTTGCATGGAGAGCTATCGACAGCTGGAGCAACAGCGCGATGTCGCCAAAAGCAACCGTGAGGAGCTGACAACAGGCGACCCTTTTACCGGGATTAAAGAAGCTATCGAACTGGAGAATGTTGGTTTCGGCTTTGGCGAGGGTGTGGCTTTCAAGCCCGTTCTCAAGGCAGTGAGTTGCCGGTTTCCTCGCCATTCCACCAGCGCCATTGTCGGACGCTCGGGGGCGGGCAAAACCACGCTAGTACGCTTGTTGACTACGCTCTACCGACCATCGGAAGGCCAAATCTGTCTAGATGGCAAGTCACTGGGGGATTTCTCAAAAGTGGGCCTCCGCCGCAGGATGGCATTGGTGCCCCAGGATCCATTTCTGTTTAGTGATAGTATCCGTGGCAATTTGTGCTTTGGGCTCGAGGATGAAGTAGCCGAAGACCAGCTTCGAGACGCATTGGAAGTTGCGCATTGTCGGGAATTTGTCGAGCGACTGCCCGACGGCCTCGATTACCAGGTTGGGCCACGCGGCGGAGCCCTCTCACAAGGGCAACGTCAACGTCTGGCCATTGCCCATGCGCTATTGACCGGGCCAGAGCTGCTGCTGCTGGACGAACCCACCAGCGCTTTGGACACCGAGTCAGAACAAGCTATTCAGGATACCTTGCTAACCCTCAAGGGACGACTTACCATCATCATCATTGCCCATCGCCTAGGCACCATTCGCCATGCGGACAACATTATGCTGCTGGACCATGGTCGTATTCAGGATCAAGGGGAGCACAGCGAACTGTTGCAGCGCTCATCTCTCTACCGCACATTGTTTCAACTCGAGCCTTCAACCGGGGAGCCGTGATACGCCGGACAGTAACCTTGTGTATTTGGTCGGTGTGAGAGGATTCGAACCTCCGACCCCTTCGTCCCGAACGAAGTGCGCTACCAGGCTGCGCCACACACCGGCTTTGTGAGGGTCGCTACTATACCAAAGGGACTCATGAGAGCCAACGTCGAGATGATCCTCCCCCTCAAACCGTCTGCATACTCCCACTCAGCAAGCCGGGTGTGGGCCGAGCTCGATCAGAATGCAAACAATTCCTCGGGCATTGACATCACGTTGTCTGCTCCGGACAGCATGGTCCGCTTGTAGGTCAAGGTACGAGGCAACATACGCGCATAGTAAAACTGCGCCGTCATCAACTTCGCTTCGTAGAAAGAAACATCGCCCTCTGCTTCAACTATTTTTCTCCGCGCCAGGACTGCCATTCGAGCCCAGAAATACGCCAGAGTGACATAGCCACTGTACATTAGATAATCAACCGAAGCGGCTCCTGCCTCGTCAGGATTTTCCATCGCTGCTTCACCAATTTTCATCGATAGTTCCAACCATTCAGCCATCGATGCTTTTAGGGGATCGATAAATTCTGCATCTTCAGGTGCACTATGGGCCTCGCAAAACGCCTGCACGACATCGGTAAACCCCGTCAGTAGCTTGCCACCGCTACCCAGCACTTTGCGACCAATAAGGTCCAGCGCCTGAATTCCAGTGGTGCCTTCATACAAGGTTGCGATACGCCCGTCGCGAACCAGTTGTTCCATACCCCACTCCCGGATAAAACCGTGACCACCATAGACCTGAATTCCTAAGTTAGTGGACTCAAGACCGGTCTCTGTGACAAATGCCTTGGCAATAGGTGTTAGAAATGCCATCAGGTCATCCGCTTGCCGGGCCTGCTCCTCGGTTCCGGCCTTCACCAGATCCGCCTGCTGGGCCAGGTAGTAAAGAAAGGCTCGGCTGCCCTCGGCAAAGGCCTTCTGGGTCAGCAACATGCGGCGTACATCGGCATGGACGATAATGGGATCGGCAGGG
>JABHWT010000353.1 GCA_018657645.1 Halieaceae bacterium
ACCATCCGTTCCAGCTGGTCTCCTGCCACTCGCGCTGGTCTATCCACTCCAGTTGGCGCGACACACCGCTGCTAATGCGCATGCAGCGCGGCGAACCGGTGCTCTATCTCAACCCCGACGAGGCAAGCAAGCTCAGTATTGCCGACCACGAATATGCCCAGTTGTATAACGACTACGGCACGGTAACCATGCGGATCAAATACTCGACCATGGTTCGCCCCGGCGTGGCCTATTATTTCCACGCCTGGGAGCCCCATCAGTTTCCCAATCACGAGAGCTACAAGTGGTTAATTCCCGGGCTGGTGAACCCACTGCACCTCAGTGGAGACTATGCCCAGCTCAATCATGGGTTCAACAAGTATCAACCGGGCACCGCGGTGCAGGATACCCGTATTGGTATTCGAGCACTCGACCAGGCCGCGTCAGAAAGCACCGTCCCTACAGCCGTTGCGGAGATTGATTCATGAAATACGAGATAGCCAAGCCCGATCGCCAGGTAGCGATGGTGATGGACCTGAACAAGTGCCTGGGCTGCCATACCTGTTCGGTGGCCTGCAAAAAGATGTGGAATAGCGACGCCGGAACGGACTACAGCTACTGGAACAATGTCGAAACCTTGCCCGGCAAGGGCTTCCCCAAACATTGGCAGGAGATCGGCGGACGGACGGACGAGGGTGAGATTAAACGCGGTAAGGTTCCCAATCTCGACAGTGAGTACGGTCGGGCCTGGGAATTTAACCACAAGTCAGTGATTGCCACAGATGCGGCCAGCGGTGACAAGGAGTGGCTCAAACCAAAGGGAAATCCCAAATGGGGGCCCAATTGGGATGAGGACGAGGGAGCCGGCAACTACCCCCAGGATAACCACTATTTTTATATGCCCCGGCTGTGTAATCACTGTACTGAACCCGCCTGCCTCGATGCCTGTCCACGCCAATCGATCTACAAACGTAAAGAGGATGGCATCGTGCTGGTCGACCAGGATAAGTGCCATGGCTACCGATTCTGTGTCGAGGCATGCCCCTATAAAAAGATGTACTACGATTACCAGCGCCAGGTCGCAGCCAAATGTATTTTCTGCATGCCGAGAATAGAAGAGGGTGTGGCACCGGCCTGTGCCCGGCAGTGCCCCGGCCGACTGAGGTTTGTCGGTTTTCGCGACGATCCATCCGGGCCAATATGGAAATTGGTAGAGAAACACAAAGTGGCCATACCCCTGCATCCGCAGTTCGGACTGGGCCCCAACGTTTTCTATGTTCCGCCGATGAGCCCGGAGCAACTCGATGCACAGGGGCGCCCCACCGGTGAACCTCGCATTCCTCTCGCTTACCTTGAGAGTTTGTTTGGTCCCGATGTAAAAAGGGCACTATCGACCCTGGAGACCGAGCGCAACAAGCGAAAACGTGGCGAGGCCAGTGAACTAATGGATATCCTGATAGCCTACAACTGGAATGATAACTTTAAGCTCGACGCTACAGCGCGGGAGGTCATCTAATGGCCGGCGATATGTCCTTTGAAACCCTGGCTTTGATCGGCGCGCCACCGGCAATGCAACCCGGCGGCTATATACCCGAGGCCTATAAAGCCAGGCAGCAAGCTGGTACGCCGGCGGTAGACCTTGGAGCCAAACAACAGGGCGATGACTGGGTGATTGAACTACGTTGGGACTGCCCCAATCCGGTCAAAACCGTTACTGGTGAGACAGACCTGTTTACCGATGCGGCGGCAATTATGGTGCCTGGAACCACCAGCGCCCCCTGGCTGACCATGGGTGCCCCCGACCACCCGGTGGAAGCTGCGCTGTGGCGAGCAGACCAGAATAAACTCCTGCATATGCGCGCGGAGGGCCTTGGCACGATGCACCGCAGTGAGCCACCGGCGCCCTGGTCGACCCGTTCAGCCTGGGAAAACGGCCGCTGGCATCTACAATACACACTGGTTAACTGGTCGCCGCTAAATCAGTTCCAGCGAATCGGGGTCGCCATCTGGCGCGGCGAAAACCAGGACCGCGGAGGCCTCAAATCAGTGACCGATGGCTGGATAACGGTGAAATGACCGCCAGTTCAGAGTCGGCTCTACAAATGATTGCCTGGTCTCGAATATGGAGCCCGCTGGTGGATGAAGAAATGCGCGCCGACACCTGGCAAGCATTGGCACTGCCCGATGATTACGACACCCATAAGACAGACTACTGGACATGCTTTCACGCCGGCGCTCCACAGCCGATGGTACCGCTCCTTCTTCATGCCATTTTGCACCGTGAGGGCGGAGGTGTTCGAGAGGACTGGCTGCGGGTCATCAGTTACCTGGGTCTGAGCTGGGATGGTGTGCACCTGCCGCCCGATCAGCTGGGTGCCGCCTGTGAAATCTATGCCTGTGCCATCGATCAGGCAGAGCCAGTACTGGTAGAAGAGTTACGAAGTCGTTATCTGTTACCCTGGTGCGATATTGCCGCAGACACCCTGTCCAAAAACCAATCGGCCCTGCTGGTGCTGGTAGACACATTCAGGCAGGATTTATTGGACTGTACAGTTTAATCATGGAATTGAAATGCTCGATAATCATATACAAGTCGTCGAAGACTCGATAAATCAAGCCCGAAACCTTAAAAGTCTTGAAGAGTTAGCGGAAGCTCTGATGACAAATTTCTTTACGCGGTACCCTGAAGCAGAAGCCTGTTTTCAGGGCTTCGATCTGCGCGAAGTTGGCCCTCTCAAGTTCTGTAAGATCTCCGATGCATTATTAGACGTCTTAAAAAACCCGGACTATTCGCAATCCAGTGTTTCTGAGGAAGTCTGGCGCCACCAAATTCACCAGGTGAAGGACAAGGAATACTATTTTGCATTGAGCGATGTTTTTGTGGAGACGATCAAGTCCACACTGGGAGATGCCTGGTCCGCCGTGCACGAGGAATGCTGGAACGACACGCTGGGCGGCCTTAAGCATAACGTCACTTTGGCCGCCAAAGAACACCTTGCTGCGTGTTAAAAAGTCCCCTGGCGAGTACAGTATGAGGCGTTTTCAACACCCTGCCAGGGCACCTCTGGATAATGCCCCAGTATAGTTTCTCGTTGCTGTACACTACTCTATAATTTGCGGGGCCAAAAAGCGGGAGTTATATCTTGTCTGTTCACTTTAGATTTCTGGTGTTTCTGGGCCTACTACTTTCTGGCTGCACTGACGAGTCACAGAAATCTGAGTCACCACCCGAAAGAGCGCCACTTAGCGTACATGTTCATCAGCTGCAGCTACAGGACTGGCAGGGCACGGTAGATGCCTTCGGCGTACTTGAAGCCGCCGAGGAAGTGGATATTAGTGTGGACTTTTCTGCGCCGGTGCTGGCCGTGCTAGTCAAGGAGGGGCAGGTTGTCCGATTAGGTGACCCCCTGGTTGAACTGGACCGGGAAAAGCGGCTATTGCATTTGCGTCAGTCCGAGGAGGCAACGGTGCAAGCGCGCGCCGCGATGGATGAGTCCAGACTCAATCTACAGCGCGTTCGATCTCTGGTAGAGAAACAAACCCTGGCCCAGGAGATTCTCGACAATGCTGAATTGCAGATGCAAGGCGCGACCGGAGCTTACCAGGAGTCTCTGGCAGCCCGGGCCCTGGCCGAGCGCGAAGTGCGCGACAGCCATATAGTTAGCCCTGCCAATGGAACGGTTGATGTACGCGCGGTAGAGCCAGGCGAAATGGCAATGCCGGGAAAAATGCTAATAAGATTGCAGGCCTCAAACACGATGCGGGTGGAAGCCTGGGTCAGCGAGCGCGACATTAACTATGTCCAAGCCGGGGCTATGGCCGATGTGACAGTAAGTAGCATGCGCGGAAAGCTCTACCCCGGAGTGGTTGAATCAGTGGGTATCAATGCCCATCAAAGAACCGGTAACTACCCGGTTAAAGTTGTAGTCGGCGTGACCGGCGATAAACTGCGACCTGGAATGACCGCCGGTGTTTCCATTAAGGGGATTACAGTTCCACAGCAGTTGTTCTTGCCCGAGCGAGCACTGGTAGATCGAAACCGCCGACGCGTGGTGTACACCCTGGAAGGCGGCCAGGCAGTACAGCGGGAGCCAATACTGGGCGCCGGACATGTCGACCGACTGGTGATTCTAGAGGGACTACAGGCCGGAGACCGTTTGATTTTGAGTGGCCTGGAACATATCGTTGATGGCACTCGAGTATCGGAGGCCCCTCCCGGGCGCCCTTAATGAATACCTTGATACATTTCTTCGTCGCTCGCCCGGTAGTGGCGAACCTGATAATGGTGTTCGTCTTTTTATTGGCCGTTATCACCGCGGGCGACGTGAGTTTTGAATACAACCCCAAGGTCGACATGGGTGTGATCAACATCACCACAGTACGCGCCGGAGCAGGACCAGAGGAGATTGAACTCAGTATCACCCTGCCGATAGAGGAGGAACTACTCAAGGTCGATGGTATTAAAAAGGTCTTCTCTCAAAGTATGGAAAATGTATCCATTATCACTTTGCGCCTGGACCACGGCGCTAGACCAAAGACCGAGGTAATGGCCGACATACAAAAGGCCGTCGACCGGGCAAACAGTCGCCTGCCGACAGATCTGGTCGAGAAACCACAGGTGGAGGAACTGTCGACTCTGGTCACGCCTATAGCCGAGGTGCATGTCGGCGGAAAAGTGCCGGAAGAAATTCTGCGCGAGGTCTCCCGCAAGCTGGCCGATGGTTTGCGTGAAGTGCCAGGCGTTGCCAGTGTAGAAAAAAAGGGGTATCGGCGAAGGGAGGTTCATATCCTGCTTGAGCCGGCAAGGCTCAGTCGCCTGAATATCGGTGTGGAGGAAATTATCCAGGCCATACAAAGCCGAAATATGCGCAACACCGGTGGCTCACTGGAGTCTTTCCTGGCCGAGAAAAAAGTGGTCACCGTTGGCCAGTTTCAGCATCCTCGCCAGGTCGAGGAAGTGGTCCTGCGCAGCGCCGAACCGGGCAACGCTGTCTTGCTGCGGGATGTCGCCACCGTGGTAATGGATTACGACGACTGGGAAATCCAGTCCCGCTCGGCGGCCACTACAAGCATTGTCCTGCAACTACGCAAGAAGGCTAACGCCGACGAGTTAAGCACCTCCGATGCGATACACGAATTTGCTCGTTTGCAGCAACTACCCGCCGGGGTTGAAATTGAAGTAGTAAACGACATATCCCGACTGACACGTCACATCCTGGGAATTCTGGTAGACAATGCAATTCTCGGTTTCGTGTTGGTCCTGGTCGCACTGTGTTATTTCCTCAACCCGAGGCTGGCGCTGTGGGTGGCGCTTGGTTTACCTTTTTCGGTGGCGCTGACCTTTCTACTCATGCCTGTCTTTGGGCAAACAGCAAATACTATGTCTCTGCTGGCTATGATTCTAATGCTGGGTATTTTGGTGGACGATGCCATCGTGGTGGGAGAAAGCGTCCAGCGCCTGGAGGAAATGGGACTGGCACCCGCCCAGGCCGCGATTACAGGTACCGGGCAGGTAGCCCATCCGGTAATAGCCAGCGCCATGACGACTATGCTGGCATTTCTTCCTCTGCTGTTTATGTCCGGCCCAAGCAGTGCCTTTCTGTATAGCTTCCCAGTGGTCATTATCATTATTCTGACAGCCTCCCTGTTTGAGTGTCTTTGTATCCTTCCCGCACACCTCGCACACGCTGGAGTCAAGCTCAGGGTCACTCGGGCCGATATTCTCACGCGCTGGCGAGAGCGCTACCGTCTCACCGTGGAGAAGTTACTACGACGCCGCTATCTCACCCTCTGCGGTTTTTTGGTCTTCTATACCTGTGTGATGATCTTTGGCGCAAATACCATCAAGTTCCTGATGTTCTCCAATCTGGACATCGATACCATTAAGGTCAAGGTAGAGCTGCCAGTTGGCTCAAGCTTTGAGCAAACAACCCTCGCGGTCGATGCACTGGAAGCAGACCTGCGCGAGCAAGTTCCGGCCGATGATCTATTGAACATCAGCTCGGAGATTGGCCATCACGATACCGACTTCTACGGGGCAGTGGAGGGCCGCTCCGATGCCTGGGCCCTGATCAACATCTATCTCAAGCCCCTGGGACAGCGGCAGGTGGAGACCCATGAATTGGTCGCACATTTGCGTCAACAGATTCAGGGCAGAGAGGGTTTCAAGAATCTGGTGGTGGAGTCCCAAACTGATCTTCCCGTGGGTGGCAAGGCAGTGGAAGTTGAATTTATAGGCGACACCAATGTTGCTCATGCTCTGGCAGCCGAGCTAAGTACCCACCTGCATAACCATGCGGCTATCACCGAGACATGGACCAGTTATACGCAGGGTAAGGATTTACTCGATCTACATTTCAATTACCCGTTACTGGCGGCGCGAAACCTTACTGTCGCGGAGGTAACCCGGGCAGTGCGAGTAGCGATGGACGGCTTGCTGGTCGACGAACTGCAAACCGTGGATGAGCGCATACGCTATCGCCTGCGGTTCTCTCCACAGATGAGTGGCAAGCTGGAAACCCTGGAAAATCTTACCATTATCAACAGTGAAGGCGACGCCATCTACTTGAAGAGCGTCGCTGATTTTGGCGTCACCCCAGGCGAGGCGAGTATTAAGCACTACCTGGGTCAGCGCACGGTAACAGTGTTTGCAGAAATTGATCGAAGCCAAATCGATGTACCAACCATCAATCGTGATATCGCTGCGTACATATCAGAGCAGGGATGGGGCCGGTCGCACCCACAGATTCGTATCTGGCAGGGTGGCGAGGCAGAGGAACAGACAGAGGCCATGGGCAATATGGGCCAGGCTCTGGTCATTTGCGTGGTTTCTATTCTGTTCCTGCTGGTCCTACTGTTTAATTCTCTCTCCCAACCTCTGATTATTCTGCTGTGCATCCCCTTTAGCCTCACCGGCGTGGTTCTGGGTTTTGGTCTGCAGGGACTATCGATGGACTTAACCGCAATGACCGGCGTGGTGGGCCTCATTGGCCTGCTGGTAAACGATTCTCTGGTGTCGGTGCACAGACTTAATCATAAGAGGGCAGAACTCCCATCGGGCGAATTCCTGAACGTAGTGGACGTGGCCCAGGCCTGCACATTGCGCTTCAGGCCAATATTGATTACGACCATCACTACGGTCGTCGGTCTGCTTCCGACGGCCTACGGCCTGGCCGGGGCCAACCCCTATGTCACCCCCATGGTTATGGTTATGTGCTGGGGAGTAGGGTTTGGGGGGCTGGTGTCGTTGGTTTTACTGCCTGTGCTTTATATGATCGAACAGGATATTCGCAATCGGCTAAGGTCTCATTGAGAGATTCACACCGACCTACTCTGGCGCCGTAAACAGCGGATCATCGCCAGTAAAACCGCTTATACGAAGCCACTTCGGGAAACACGGGTATTACGCTGGCAATGGTATGTGCTGCCAAGGGCTATTCCTTTGTGGCAACGATGGTAGAGACATTTTCCATCGAGCGTCGAAAAATTATGCGCGCGTTTGGCACCAAGGTCATCCTGACACCTGCAAATTATGTACCTATAGCTCCTCTGATCACCTCCGGCTTACCACATATCGCTGTTTTAACAACAGCAAGCCTTTGGTAGGATCATAATTCCAGTTCCAACTGCACCCTACCAGGTAAGGCCGGAGTTCATGAATGCCAACCCATATGACTTCTTCGAAAGAATAGTCTGTATCAACCTGGACTCGAGACCCGACAGATGGAAAATGGTTTGTGATGAATTCGCAAAAGCGGGAATACAAGACAGGGTAGAGAGAGTGCCAGGTGTTAACAGCAACAAAGACAATAAGAAAAATCTAATTCTAAGTGTGCTTGGCATTATTAAAAAGGCTGAACAGGATGGTTTGAATAATGTTCTTATCTTTGAAGACGATATGTACTTCAAGGACTACGACCCACACTTCCTTCAACAGTCTATCGACACTCTAAAAACAACCGACTGGAATCTCTTCTACCTTGGTGCTAACGTGGAGATTAATCGAAAGTTCCCTTTTCAGCTCGACCCAATCAAAATCATCTCCCCCTGGCTATGGAAGCTAGACATGTGGGTAACCACTGCACACGCCGTCGCCTACAACAGACGTATTTTTGACTTCGTTCTAAGAAACCCCTATGTTGACTACTCGCTCGAAAACGCAGAGTTGGCCATCAACGGTGTTTACACGCACATGGAAAATATCGACGATTTCCTGGCGACGCATGTCCCCAAGAAATTCTGTGTTTCATAACTCATGTGCCTTCAAAGACCAGGCCACAGCGATCTAACAAACGAGCTTGCCGATTGGGGGCAGGCATGTGAAAGGAGCTTCGCTCTGTGCAAGGAGTTCCTGGCGAAGCGTCACGGTCACGCTACCCTCAACGGTGCATCCCAGAAATGGACTGCACCGGAAGTTGGGGCGCAAGACACTACGACTGATACGACTCGCGGCCAAGGACATTAACGCAACGGTCATTGGTCTGTACTACCTGGCATTCTTTGAAGGCAATATGCTGGGTTCTGCCACGTCGCTAGAGGAGACCGCTTGAAATATGTTCATATCCGATGAGACTACCTGAGACACCGCTTAACCAAACCGCGCGAGGCCGCCATGTCCCACCAGAATTCACTCATGCAAGATCCTGCCAAACTCACCCTGGAAAAGTTACATACCGCGGCCAAAGGCGACCGCTGGCGCTTTGTAGGTTTGGCTCCCAAGCTTCTTACCGGCTTTTTTCGGGGCAAGTCCTTTATGGAGGTTCTGTCCAGCAGCGCGATGAAGGAGTGTTTCATCCCGGTGTCGCCAGAGCAGGGTGAGCTTCTGTATCTCACGGCCAGGGCGCAGGGGGCGAAAAATATTGTAGAGTTTGGAACCTCTTTTGGTATCTCCACCATTTACCTCGCGGCCGCGGCAAAAGACAATGGCGATGGCCGAGTAATAGGCTCAGAACTGGAGCCCAACAAGTGCAAAGCGGCGGCGCAGAACCTGATTGACGCGGGGGTCAGTGAGTATGCCGAGATTCGTGCTGGAGATGCACTGGAGACACTGGCTGAACTGCCAGAGCCTGTAGATCTGGTGCTGCTTGATGGGTGGAAAGACCTCTATTTGCCAGTGCTGGAATTGATCAAACCCCGCCTTCGCCCCGGCGCAATAATACTAGCAGACAATATTTTTACCTTTCGCAAGGCACTGCGGCCCTACGTTGAGTATATGCAAAATGGGCAAAACGGTTTCTCCTCAACCACCCTGCATATTGGCGAGGGCTTTGAATACTCCGTCTACCTGGGCTAACCCTGCCATATTCCTGCCATGATAGAACCGCCTTCTATAATCGAAGAGAGCATGTCGGCCAATTCTTCCAGGGGGCTTTCAATCTAGTTGGCAACCACAATTTTTATCGGTTCGCAGTTCCCCCCGCACATACAGGTGACGTCGGTGGCGCCCTGCTTCCATTGCGCTTTCAATGCCTCTAAGTCAGGTTCTGCGCCGGAAGTCATGTCAAACGGCAGTTTTTGCAGCATCAGGCACTCTTCGCAGCGCCAGGTGACAGTTACCATTATTGCTCTCCATTGGTTGCGTAGCCCATCAGATTGGGGCAGAGACATCATAAGTCGTGGTGAGACTATATCAAGAGGGAAAGCGATCGGGCAGCTTACATCGGTAGAGATTGAAAGAGTGCATTTACAGCCCTGAGTGATTCCGACTCTTTCTCTGACATAAACCGGCCCAATTGATAAACTCTCGGGCGGCAAGTGCACTTCCTCTAATTTTCAGGGAAACCTGCATTCACATGATTCCTTTTGTGTCAGTGAACCTAAGCAAAACCTGCAAGGAGCAAGCAAAATGACTAATTCATCCGAACCGGAAAAAAGCTTCAGCCGTCGTGCACTGCTGACAGCTACGGGCGCTGGCGCCGCAGGGCTGGCACTTAGCAAGCCAGCGCAGACGGCCGCCAGCTGCACCAATCCCAGCAGTATCAAATGGGATCGCGATGCCGATGTGATTGTTATTGGATCGGGGACCGGGCTGGCGGGTGCATTGGTGACCGCCGCCTCGGGACAGAAGGTGGTCGTGCTGGAAAAGGGGTTGGCCCCCGGTGGTAATACTGGCATTTCCGGCGGTGTCGCCTGGATTCCAAACAATCGCGTCATGCTTCAGGAGGGAATCGAAGATTCCCGAGGGGAGGCACTAAGATACCTTGAGCATCTTGCTCAGGGGCAAGCTGATGTAGAACTTCGCGAGGCCTTTGTCGATAATGGCGCCGACATGGCCGAGTTTATCGAAGCCAACAGCCCCATTCAGTGGCGCGTATCAAAAATGATGGGGGCGGTAGCCGACTACCATCCAGAGTGGCCCGGCGCACTTCGCAGAGGCCGCAGTATAGAACCTGTAATGCCTGCCGTCAGCATGGCGGGCGGTTTTCTGATTAGTGGATTATTGCAGGGATTCGAGAACGCGGGGGGCGAACTTTTGCTCGCTCATCCAGCTCGCGAATTGGTTTGGCAAATTAATGAACAGGGCTTGCGTGAAGTGCTCGGTGTTATTGCTACTCACAAGGGCAGCAGCATCAGGATAAAAGCAAACAACGGCGTTCTGCTGGCCAGCGGCGGCTTTGAGCACAACAGTTTGCTGAAGCAGCACTTCTTAAGGGGAACCTCACCCTTTTCTCTCGGTGTTTCAACCAATACAGGCGATGGTCTGCAAATGGCGATGGCTCTGGGTGCCGATCTGCGCAACATGAACGAATGCTGGGGAATTTGCGCCTACAAAGGTGAAGCCGACGACTTTGTTACCAAGGGCAGTGCCATCGGTATTATGGCGCAGATTGAAAAACGAAACCCCGGCAGCATCGTGGTAAATCGCTACGGCGAGCGCTTCCACAATGAGGGAGCCGATTATGATTCAACCTGGCGTTCCTACCTGGAGTGGGAAAACTGGGGACGTGTAGGTTATCGGAATTTGCCTGCCTTCCAGCTGTTTGATAGCACGGCCAGGGAAATCTATTCAATTGCGGGGAGAACCGGTAACCAGCCTCTGCCGGCATGGATTCGTTCTGCAGACACGCTGGAGCAACTCGCCGATGATTTGGGTATTGATCGGGTTGGTTTGACCACAACCGTGCAACAGTTCAATAAACTCGCCAGGCAGGGCAAGGACCCCGCCTACCATCGTGGTGAAAGTGTCTACGATACCTACGGCGCCGACAATCCCGCTGTGACATTGGGCCCTCTGGAGAAAGGTCCTTTCTACGGCGCAGAAGTCACGCCGGCAGATCTTGGTACCTGTGGCGGGCCGCGAGTTAACGGAAGAGCCCAGGTTCAGGATGTGTTCGGCAACACTATCCGGAATCTGTATGCCTCGGGCAACTGTGCGGGCATTGGCTCTCCCGGCGCCAGTTATGGCGGCGGGGGTGGTACCATTGGTCCAGCCCTGACATTCGCCTACATAGCAGGCAAAAACTTAGCGCATCGTTTATAAGTGCCTTACAAGAAGTAGCAGATATGCCAACCAAGGTGCACTAATTTCTGGGGCAGGTTTTTACCCTGAGCAGGGTCGCGCAGCCAATTGCCATAAATGTCAGCCCTGCTATTCTGATCCAGGTTTCCTCAACCAGAAATACAACTGATATGCCGCCCATTACCACCATCATCACAATGGAGGCAACTTTGGTGCTATAGGCAATACAGTGATTGGCCTCCCAGTTGTGAATAATCGGGCCAAATAGCTCACTAGATAGCAAACGTTGATGCCATTTTTCAGAAGAGCGGGCAAAAAACCACGCCGACAGCAGCAAAAAGGGTGTGGCGGGAACAACAGGCAACAATACGCCCAGAATGGCCAGCCCCAGGAATAGGAACCCCAGGGGTTTGTATGCCTTTTGTCTCAATCTCTTTTCCCTCCATGGCAATTGTGGTCAGCCGCGTGATGCAGTTTACATTTTATCACTACTTCCAGCACCCCAAACAGGCGCCATGGCAGTCATGCCAGGGCGCCGGTCGGTATTCCCCACGCTTTAGAAGTGCACGCCCTTCATCAGCGAGGCCAGCGCCACTTGCTCGTTGGATACCTCCACTTTCTCCGGGCTTCTGTCACCGCGGGCAGCGGCCGAGTCATTGAACATACGGAATACGATGTTCATCACCACTTCCGACACTCTCGGTGCCAGGGCTGTCATCACCTGCAGATAGACACCCATAGGCGTGGCTATGCGCTTGGGTTTGTTGATCACTGCGTCAACCACCATGTCTGCCGCCTCTTCCGGACTCAGAACCGGCATCGAATCATAGACACTGGTAGCTGCAATCATCGGCGTTCTCACCAGCGGCATATTGATGGTAGTAAAGCGTACGTTGCGGTCCGAGAACTCTACCGCCGCAGCTCTGGTCCAGGCATCAAGCGCCGATTTAGAGGCCACGTAGGCTGAGAACCGCGGGCTGGGAGTAAGCGCACTAATGGAAGACATATTGATTATCTGGCCCTGCTGACGTTTCAGCATGCTCGGTGCAAAACCCATGATCAAGCGCACGGCACCGAAATAATTAATCTGCATGGTGCGTTCAAAGTCGTGGAAGCGATCAAAGGACAGTTCCAGTGAGCGACGTATCGAGCGGCCCGCATTATTCATTAGGATATCGATGAAGCCATGATCCGCCAGGACCTGAGAGACTAGACGATCACAGTCCTCAAGATCCGAGACATCGGCTGTGTAACAAGTGGACATTCCGCCCAATTCGGCGATCTCCTGGGCCGTTTCCTGCAATTTGTCTGTGGAGCGTGCAACCAGCAACACATGCGCACCGGCCTCGGCCAGACGCAGAGCGGAGGACTTACCAATGCCGGACGAGGCCCCGGTAATAAGGACAATCTTGCCACCGACATTGCCCTCCAATGAACGATCGATAAAGAGTTCTGGGTCCAGGTTCCGCTCCCAGTAATCCCAGATGACAGGCGCATAGTCGTGCAGTTTGGGGACCTTAATACCGCTCCCTTTCAGCGCCCGTTCGGTTTCACGATTATCGTAACGGGTCGGATAGTTCATAAACATGGTCACTGACTCGGGCAGGCCCATATCTCCCAGCAAGGTTTTGATAATGCGTTTAACCGGGGGCAATCCAGCCAGGGTTTCCCGAACAAATCGCGGTACAAACCCGAAAATGCGGGTGTCCAGACGCATGCTGAATCGCGGTGTGTGGCCGGCCTCCGCAAACACATTCATCAGTTTTCCCATACTGTGGTGTTCGGGATTACTCAGATGAAAACAGTCCCCCTCGCGGCCCTCCAGGTGAACAAGGTGATCCATCGCATCCACTACATAGTCCACCGGGACAACATTGAATTTGCCCCCCTCTATCCCCACCAATGGCACCCAGGGAGGCAGCGCCTTGCGTAGCTTCTGAAGGGTTTTGAAGAAGTAGTAGACGCCATCAATTTTGTCGATTTCCCCTGTCTGGGAGTGGCCCACGACCATCGCTGGACGATAAATTCTCCAGGGCACTTTACACTCGCTGCGTACAATGCCCTCTGAATCGTGCTTGGTCGAAAAATAGGGATGATCCAAGTGTTCTGCCTCTTCAAACATGTCCTCGCGGAAGGTGCCCTGGTACATGCCACCCGCGGCAATGGAGCTGACGTGGTGAAAATTGCCCACCTCCAAGGCATCTGCCAGCTCGATGGCATGGCGTGTACCATCGATGTTGGCAGTTATTTGCGAGGCTGCGGAGGCACCGATATCGTATACGGCGGCAAAATGGCAGAAATGCTCAATGGTGCCGCGCAGATCGGCAATGACCTCAGAACTCAGACCCAAACGAGGTTGCTCCAGGTCGCCGGTAATCGGTATCAGTCGATCACTGCCCGGCCCAAAGCGCTCCTGCAGGGCTTCAAACTTGTGGGCTGATCCCTCCCGGGTAAGCACATAGATATCGCCCTCCCGCTCCTTGAGCTTGTCGATAAAGAAGCGACCAATAAAACCTGTACCGCCAGTGATGAAATAAGCCATGAGTCAATCTCCTGAGTGAATGTTCAGACTGACAATATTAGGCTGTCTTGTGTTTTCAGCAATGGCAAAGATTATCAATCTGGGGGGGCGGAGGTTTTCACTCACCGTTTTCGGACAGTTGGTTCTGCCGGTATTCCTGTGGGGTCCAGCCCGTCCATTTTTTGAATGCGCGGTGAAAGGTACTACTGTCAGAAAACCCCATCATCTCCGCCAATTGGCTGGTTGTATATTGCTTGCTCATCATATGATTGATTGCGATATCTCGACGCAGATCATCCTTGATCTTTTGAAAAGAGTTGCCCTCGTCGCGCAGGCGGCGGTGCAGCGTAGGTGTGGTCATAAACAACCTATCCGCTACCTGTTGTAAGGTGGGAAGTTCCCGCGAAAAATCGCTTCCCACCAGGTTTTTCACACGAGCGCTAACGCTGGCGGCGCGGGGATCAAGTTTTACCAGTTCCGCTGGATAGGTCTGCAGCATGGTTTCCAGTGCAGCTGTGCCCTGCACTATCGGAAAGTCCAGATACCGGCGGTGGAAGATAAAGGCATTGTCGGTGGCGGAAAAATGTACCTGAGCTCCAAATAGGTCGCTCAACTTCTGGTTTCGCGGATTAGCTGACTGCTGCAGCTCAACCTCCAACAAATCGATATGACAGCCGATAAACCAGCCACAAACACGGTGCCAGAGGGACATAGACATCAGGCGTCCGGTCATACCCGGCAGCCAGTTCAATTGCTCCATAGAGAAATTCTCCGCTGCATTCAACAGACGATCCTCACCCGCCTTAAAGTCAAATCGGCAGCGAACCCGGTCGCCATCACACTCAAGATAAAAACTCTCTGCTTCCGGTTGTAGGCGCTGAAAATAGACCGATGCTCGCTGCAGCGCCTGCTCCAGGTTGCCCGCATGCAGCATGGCCTCGAACAACATACGATAGGCACTAAACTCCACCGCCCTGTCGCTGGAGCCGTCGCTGAGCTTGCTCTGCAACTTCTTTACCAGATGCACAAACAATCGCCCATAGTCCTCAACCGAAATGGCGTTACCCGGCACTGCTTTGCTTTGCATCAGAACCAGTGGCAGATTGAGAGCCTGCAGGTCTGCCCGAAGCTCATCTTCGGGAATACTAATGAGTCGCAACAGCGATTGTGCGTGATTTATAGGAACATTGTCGGTCATTGGGCTTTACCTCCAGTGGCCTGCTAACTTCGTCCTGAAAATTGAGGACAACAAAGATTGCAAAACCCCGCTAGTGGTTTCACCGCTCTCTCCGTCTATAATAGCGCATCTTTACAACATGGAACGCAGGAGACGCCTACATGTCACAAGCCGTATCTAGCCTGGCCGAGAGTCTTGGGCAACTCACAGCACCAGGAGCCCCTTTTGAAGTCAACACCGATAGTACCGGTGTTCTGTACTATAGTTCCGCCCCGAAAACCCTGATAGAGGCGCTTGAAGGGTCACGCGCCTTTGCCGATCAGGAATTCCTGGTGTACGAGGGTGAGCGCTGGAGTTTCAACGATATGTTTGTCAAGGCGGACCAAATTGCCGCACTGCTGGTGCAGCGCGGGGTTGGCAAGGGAGACCGCGTGGCATTGGCCATGCGCAACTACCCTGAATGGATGGCCATATTTATCGCAACGACCTCCATCGGCGCTGTTATCGTGCCCCTTAACAGCTGGGGACAGGCCAACGACCTGACCTTTGCGATCACCGATGCCGGTGCTCGGATGGTGTTTTGCGACCAGCAACGCTTCACAGCACTGGCTGACACTCTTGCAGCGGCAGACATAGATGCCGTGCTGGTACGGCCTACGGAACAGGGCCATAAGCAAGACCTCGATACCCTGCTGGCGTCCGGGAGGACAATCCCTTTGCCTACAGCGAAAATGGAAGGCAACGATCTGGTTATGATCATGTATACCTCCGGTACCACCGGCAAACCAAAAGGCGCCGCCTCCACCCATGCCGCCCTATGCCAGGCCATGTATAATTTTGAATGTAATGCCATGGCCTCTGCCATGTGCAATCCCGATGCTATTGGCGCCATGCTGGAACGGGGTTACGCACCCACAGCCCTGTTGGCCGTGCCGTTATTTCACGTCAGTGGCTGCCATGCTCAATTCCTGGCAGCGCTACGAGGGGGCCGCCGAATCGTCATGATGTATAAGTGGGACGTGGACAAAGCACTGGACTACATCGAGCAAGAACATATTACCAGCGTCGCCGCGGCTCCCAGCATGATACTCGATCTGCTTGAATCGCCGCACTATGAAACAACCGATACCAGCAGCCTTTTTTCTTTCGGAACCGGCGGCGCAGCCACGCCACCCAAAGCCATCGAATTAATGAATGCCAGGCTACCGGGGCATTTTTCCGGCACTGGCTGGGGGATGACAGAAACCAATGCCCAGGGGGCCTCTCTGCCCGGAGAGCTCTTCGTGCAAAACCCCGGCAGTGCAGGCCCGCCCCACCCCATTGTGGCACTAGATATTCGTAACGACGCCGGCCAATCGCTGACCAGCGGCGATCCGGGAGAAATCTGGATCCGCAGTAGCTGCAATATCCGTCAGTACTGGAACCGCCCCGATGCCAACGCCACCGATTTTAGCGCTGGCTGGTTCAAAACCGGCGACATCGGATACCTGGACGCAGATGGTTATTTATATCTCTCGGACCGGGCCAAAGACATGGTTATACGCGGCGGCGAGAACATCTACCCGGTCGAAATTGAAAATGCCCTGCTTGATATGCCAGCTATTGCAGAAGTAGCTGCTATAGGCCTGCCCCACGAACGCCTGGGGGAGGAGTTGGCCGTGGTGGTACGAGTGCGGGACGGTTACCATCTCAGCGCTGAGCAACTCATTGAGTTCGCCACTGATAAATTGGCCCGCTACAAAGTGCCGACACGTATTTTTTTCACCGAAGAGCCGCTGCCGCGCAATGCAACCAGTAAAGTTCTCAAGCCCCAGGTCAAGGCAACGCTTCTCGAGGACGGCTACACCGCCGCATGAGGTAACAGCGAGCACCTTGAGTACTTCCTATTCATTCGCTCTCAACGCCGCCCCAATTTGCGCACGTTGGTCGACGAGTAATAGGAAGGCCCTTTCGGCGCCACCGTGTAATCCAGTGGATCACCGTCATTGACCAGGCGACTTATGATGTAGCCACCAGCCCGCAGTTCGTGAAACATCATCGCCCTGTTGACGTAACCTTGGATGTTATATTCATAAATAGAATTAATCAGCACCACTTTCCACAATTCACCACGGCCATCGTAGTTTTCCGTCATCACGATGTTCCAGCTGTCCTCATCCACATAAAAACGGCGCTTGCCATAAATATGCCGGCTTTCCTTGCGTAAATTAGCCTCCACTACCCACACGCGCCGCTTCTCATAGCGGATATAATCAGGATTGGCATGAAAGGGTGTCAACAGTTGGTCGTGGCTCAGACCAGCTTCATCAAACTTGTAATTATGAAATGGCACGTAGAGTTCGCTCTTGCCCACCAGGGTCCAGGTGAATCGGTCCATGGCACCATTGAATCCCAGGGTATCGTCAACCGTGACAAATCCCCCCGGTCCATCCGGAGTGTCGTAACCCACTGTAGGTGCACGGCGTACCCGGCGCGAGCCAGGTACATACTGCCAGGCCTCACGGGCATGTGTAATGTAATCATAGGGTTCAAAAATGGAGGTAATCTTACCCTTGTCTCGCACTGGTTTGTGGACCTTTGTCAGTACATGGGCAGCCCAGATTCCCAGCTCCGCTTCCTCATCGCCCAGCTTGTTTTCAGGATTGGCGTAGGGATATTCCGACACAATGGTAGAGCGGCGCTCCGATCGCGCACCGTTGCTAAACACGGCAATGTCAGAGTAGATACCTCCCATGGTGTAGTTGGGTGGCGTGGTGCGCGTATTCCAGACCACTTCTGCGCCCGTGCGGGGGATTGGAAATGCGACGGCGCCAGTAAAGCCGCGGATACCATCCTCGCCATTGTACAACTCGGCATTGACTGCATTGTATTTTAACCGCTTGTAGTAATAATCGGGGTAACGACCATCCCGATGTGTCGGGTAAACCTGAATACGAAAGCTATCGGGATAAGCTGTAAACATGGCCTCCAGCCCCGGACTCAAAAATTGAGCATGCTGTGTGCGATTATCCGGCGTTATCGTGTGCAAAACCGGATCATCTGCGTAGGGGTCTGGATACGGCGTACCGGGACCATCGTATTTCAGTCCTGCCGGCAAACCGAACATTGCGCCAGTGTAGGCCGGAATTGAACCATCGGCATTGCCCGCAGGCTCGGCACCCATGGGAGTCAAGGTGCCTCCCAGTTGACTCGCCTCCTCGGCGCTGACTTTGGCTTGCACGGGCACAACCGTCAGAAAGGCAGCCAGCACCCCAATACCATTCAGAATTATCCTCACAAGTATCTTCCTCCGTTAGAAGCTGTATTTCACCGTTACGGCCAGGTGGTCCCGATCAATTAACAGGTTTTCATCTCCACCTCCAAAATAAAACGAATAGGCGAGATTGGCTGATAAATTGTTAAGGTAGGTTGCCGTGAGACCCAGGCTGACAACTTTTGCGCTTTCAAATGCCTGGATTTCACGAATAGTGCCGCCGACGTCGTGTTTTACATAAAGCGGCACCTTCAGATCCCAGCCCTGAAATACGTTGTTGTAGTTGAGTTCAGCCAGAAACGAATAGCCCCAGGCGTAATCACTTGCACTCAGCTCCCGGCTATCGGCACTGCTCACATCGGCATAAAATCCTTCAAATACGATGACCGCATCATCCGATAAAAAGCTGGGCCCAAACACATGAGCCCCCCCAATCTGTAGTTTCAGAAATTTTTCCTGCTCCGGATCACCCGCGCCATTCACCATAGGAGTATCCTCCAGAAGCGATAGTTCCCCCTGAACGTTTGTTTCGCCCAGCACGGTAGTGAAACTCACCGCCGTCCCCTTAATATCCTCGTAGTAGCTCAACTCGTAGCTAACCGGCACCGGTTGCGGTGACCCTGGCACGTCGATGTACTCCAGTACAAAGGAGGGCTTTTTGTCGTGTCCCCGCACGTGGTAGAAACCAATATCCCAGTTGCTATCGGTCACATAGTGAAATGCCAGGCCCCACTGGCCACTGTCATCGGCGGGCTTATCGGCGAGGCGCGGTACGCCCCGCAGGTGATAAGCATTACCTCGAATCTCCTCGGGCACCAGAACGCTATTGGGCGTAGGTATCAGGAATGCACTGGCGCCCGGGCCGACTTGATCCGTCGTTGAGAAGTAACTGCCGACCCCATTCAGCTCATTCTCCAACCACTCGTATTGGTAGTAGGCCTCCATGGAGAGATTGGGTAACAGGTCAACCTGAGTGTAAAAGGCACCCGTAGGCAACAGGATCTCCTTGATCTCCACGCCCGGGGTATTGGCCGCTGTGGCATCTGCCCGATTCTGAATGCTGTTTATTCCCTGATAAAATGTGGACTCACCCCAGTTGATTACCTGGCGCCCCAGACGGATATCCAGCAGGCGGTCACCCGGTATCTCCCAGGTGCCATAGATAAAGGCATCGAGCAGCTCCACGTTATCACCGTGTTGCTCCCGGGACCTGCCGGGAAACTCTCCGCGCAGGGCATCGCCACCATAGAGGGTGCCACTGTTGTAACTGGCAAAGGACTCTGCTCCGAGGTCGGTGTCGTTATCCCGATATACCTTGTCGTAAAATGCCTTGCCACGCAGAAACACACCATAACTGTCGTAGGTCAAATCCATCTCCATTAACAGTGTTAGCCTGTGGGAAACGAGACCTGTATCGAAATTATTGTTGCCGTCATTACCATTGATAATCACGGTCTGGGCCGCGCTGTTTTGCGTATCGGTAAGGGGTAAGAACGGATTCTCCTGGAGTGCAGTGAGAAACTTACTCCCGGTTATAGACCTATTCCGATCCTCCACGCGCCACTGCGCGCCCCAGGTTACTGTGGAATCCAGCGCAATCGCCAATCCGCTGTCAAATTCGAAATCCAGTGCATGCGCCGGGGACAGTGCAACCGACAGCAGGCAGGGGAGCAGTCCGTGCCTCATGATTTTTCACCCCGCGGTAAAAGGTAGCTGGCCAGCGCCGGTAGCAAGGTTAGCGCACCAACCATATTGAGCAGAAACATAAATGTAAGCAGTATGCCCATATCCGCCTGAAACTTGATGGGCGACCAGATCCAGGTAGCCACTCCAATTGCGAGGGTAATACCTGTAAAAGCAACCGCCTTACCGGTTGAATATAACGTGTTGCGGTAGGCCTCCGGCAGCGATAAGCCCTCTGCCATAAACCGCGATAGACGCGCGTAGATGTATATACCGTAATCCACGCCAACCCCGACCCCCAGAGCGATCACGGGCAAGGTAGCAACCTTGACCCCTATGCCAAGCCAGGCCATGAGTGCTTGACACATAATGGAGGTCAGCGCCAGAGGCGTTAATATACACAGCACCGCGCGCAGTGACCCAAAACTGATAAAAACCAGCAACGCAACAACGGCGTATACCAGGCCCAGCATTTTCAGCTGCGAGTCACCAATCTCCTGGTTGGTGGCAGCTTCAACGCCCGCGCTACCCGCTGCGGGAACAAATCGAATGCGCTCACTGTTGTTCACTCGGCCAAATTGTTCTACTTCGGACAGTACCCGCTCCAGCGTATCGGCCTTGTGATCGGCCAGAAATACCACCACGGGGGAAAGGCTACAGTCCCTGTTCATCAACTGCTCGGGCATGCGCGAAAAAGTTGAGTTAAGCGCCAGTTGATTGCGGGTGATGGTAGCCCATTTTAAGCTGCCCTCGTTGTATCCACTCAACACCAACTTGGAGACAGTGGTGGAAGCCACGACCGACTCGACACCGGGCATGTTCTCCAGGCGCCAGGCAAATTCATCAATCAACGCCATGTTGGCGTAATCGGAACAGGTTTCAGCCTCCGTTTCCACCATAACTATCAACACATCGGAGCTTGTCGCGTAGTGCTCGTTAACAAAGGCACTGTCGCGGTTATAACGCGAATCCGGATGCAATTCCGGGGCACCGGCATCCAGATCACCGATCTGCAACTGTGCTCCACCAATCAATCCCAGGACCGCCAACGAAAATCCTGCGGTCAGCAACACGGCGGCACCTGGGCGTGTGGCACAACGCGACAGCAACTCCCAGTGCGGCCGTTTCTGTTCTGATCCGGACCGTAGTCGATCGATGCTGCGCGCGCCGAGTTGCAGATAAGACATGATAATAGGCAGCAAAACAAGATTGGTCAGGATGATGACCGCCACCCCAACACTGGCGGCAACGCCGAGGTCGCGAATGACCAGTATGGGAATTAAAAACAAGGTGAGAAATCCAGCGGCATCGGACACCAATGCCGTGATACCGGGCACGTACAGACTACGAAATGCCAGTCTGGCCGCCGACAGGCTGTCGCTGTCCGCATTGGTGTTGACCGCAATGGCATTAATCACCTGCACCCCGTGACTGACCCCGATCGCAAACACCAGAAAGGGAACCAGAATGGAGTAGGCATTCAGCCCATAGCCAAGGAGGTGCAACAGGCCCAATTGCCAGATGACTGCAATAAGAGAGCAACCCACTGTAACCGACGTGGCTGTGACGCTGCGGGAAGAAACGTACAGCAATATGGCCGTAACAGCCATGGTAATAGCCGCAAACCCAAGAATCGCTCGAATGCCATCCAGTAAATCCCCAACCATTTTGGCAAAGCCAACAATTCGAATGCTAATCTGATCACTTTGGTAGCGGTCGCGAATACTCGACTCGAGCTGGCGTGAAAAAGCCCAGTAATCCATGGGCTCTCCGCTGCGCGGATCGCGGTCAAACAAGGGCGCTTCAATAATGGTCGATTTATAATCTTTGGCAACCAACCGGCCCAGCTCTCCGGAACGCAGCAAATTAGTCCGTAGCCGTTCCAGTGCAGCTGCGCTGCCGTCGTACTGGTCGTCGATCAAAGTGTCGCCTTCAAAACCCTCCTCGGTAACCTCGGTCCAGCGCACATTGGGGGTCCACAGTGACCGCATGCGGTTGCGGTCCACTCCGGGAAGATAAAACAACTCATCCGTTATCTGACGTACCGTATCGAGATAGGCAGGGTCAAAGATATCCTCGCCGTGGGTTTGCGCTATCACCTGTATCGTCGTTCCCGCAGCTCCCAGGTCTCCTATGTGACGCATCATTGCCTGGATGTAGGGGTGTTGCATCGGTATCATCTTCTCAAAGCTGGCATCCGGCTCCAGTTTTGCTGCCTGCCAGCAAAGAAGCATCGTAAGCAGAGTAAACCCTATCAGCCACAGTGGCCTGCGATTGAATACGATGCGTTCCAGGCGAGGAATTTCCTGCCCCCATCGATAGGTTTCCAACACCGGCTCCGTCATTGGCCTGCTCCGAAGGCGTGGGTTTCCTGTAGTCCACCCTGACCAACCAGCACCGTCCGTGCACCGGTGTTGACAACTGCGCTAAGGTGCAGACGCGCTCCCGTCGTGTGCTCTCGAAAACTGCGCCCCCCATCGGCACTGACCAGTACAGTGCCCGCCGCTCCGACTAGCAGCACATATTGGGAGCTGACAAAGTGACCGCCTGCCAGAGACCGCTCGATTCCGGTTTCTATCCGGCGCCATGTATCGCCCCCGTCTGCGCTACGGAGTACCTTCCCGCGCAAGCCAAATACCAGTAGTGTATCGCTGGCCGACTCGTGAACGAGTCCAAACCAGGAACCCCGATGGACGCTCGTCAACCGCTGCCACCTGTCCCCTTTATCCCGGCTGCGCAACAGCAAGCCGCTCTCGGTCGCGATCCACAGGTTTCCCTCCTGGTCGCCGGTGATAGCGTTGAGATGGTATTCGTCGGGGTTGTCCAGCCGTTGAGAGACTAACTGCCAACGCACGCCGCCATCGCTGGTCTGCAACAGGGTGTTAAACGCGCCAACGGCAAAACCGCGTAGCGCATCCGTGAAAAACACGTCCAGCAAGGGCGGCGCGTGCACGGGCTCATTCACCACCTCCTGGGCATCGAGGAGATCCAGTTCCAGATCCTCAAGCTGCTGCCGCAACTGTGCCCGCTGTTCAATGCTGCTGGCTTCAAGCATGGTCTGCTCAAGGGTTCGGCGCTGCCCTTGCAAGCGTTGAAGTGTGTCGCGATTCAGCAGTTGCTGCTCCGACAGCCCATCGCGCTGTACTGTCCAGTGAGCGCCACCATCTTCGGTCGCCAGAATCAGACCATCATGTCCCACTGCCCATCCGCGCGTAGCACTGGGAAAGTGGATCGCCGTTAGCATTTGGCGCGTGGGTACCTGTGCCTGATTCCAGTGCAGGCCATGGTCGTCGCTATATAGAATATGCCCCTGCTCACCACAGGCCACCAGGCGATTACCGGCGTTAGCCACATCCAGCAGTAGAGACTCACTGGCTCGTGGCATAATCAGGGCGTTGTCGGCGTTTGTCGAGACTGCGATTAATACCCAAAGTGACAGCAAAAACCGCCCCGACGCCATTCTCAGCGCGCCGCCAAAACGAGATAGGGTTTCTTTGTCATGCATTGTCAAAAGGCCGATTAGCTCTCGCTTCCTCCTTTTTACTGCTTTTCGCAACGCTTTGTGTTGATTCGCATCAAGCCACCATCAATGCAATGAAAAGCCTTGATATGCGTCAACTAATTCTGCTAAAACTAGGCGATAATTAAGGGAGAACATCGAGTCAGAGGAGGGCTGTAATATGTCAACGTACAAAAAGATCCTTGTAGCAGTAGATTCCTCGGATGAGGCAGTAGAGGTATTGGAAGCTGCCAAAGGCCTGCCCGGCATACAGGACGCCGAGGTGTCCGTCGTGCATGTCGCACAGCATCCGCAGGCCGCCTACGGCCAATGGGTGGTATATCTCCCGGTCAGTGAAAGACAACTGCAGGAGCAGCTTCTGGAAAAACTCGGGGAGCGCGTAGCAAAATCGGGTCTACAAGTTGCCAGCACGCGCGTAGAGTTTGGTCGGGCCATCGATGAGATACTCAACATTGCCAAGAGCGATGGATCGGACTTGATCGTCATCGGCAGTCACGGCCGCCATGGTATTAAGCTGATATTGGGTTCCACCGCCAATGGCGTGCTGCATCGGGCAGAGTGCGACGTTCTCGCGGTGCGGGTGAGCGAGTAGTTTCACAGCGCGTCAGCTGTGTGAAAATTCAGAGGGCTCGGGCAACCCTCCCGCAATAGTATGCCCTACAGGTCTGGCAAATAGTGGTAAGCGTAGCCATGGCAGACAGTCCTGTTAACACCTGCTGCAAAGGCATTCCCTATCAGGAAATAGTAATCATCGATGGTCAGGGCGTTGAAATCCAAAGTCAGCATAATAAAAGACTCCGAGGTGATAAAACGGCGCCCGGCAATATGTCCCGCCGATGATGCCAGCTTGAGAAAGTCATAGCTGCCACTGGCGAACAGTCCCTCGGCTTCCGGAATATCGGCAATCTGGTAGCTGTCCAGGTAGTCACCGTAACCGCCATGGGCCTGTAGCCGCAGTTTTACTCCCCGTTGCATTGTCCAGCGTTTAAGACCTCCTAAAAAATCCTGCTGAAACAGATGTGCTCTGGTCTGCTCATAATCCTCTCGGATGCGCTGTGCCTGCCCGGCAACCGCCTGATAGGCCGGTTTGGGGGCGACGACCACATTAACGTATTTCGATTCTCCTAAATGCCGGAACAGCAGCGGCAGGTATGGCTTGATGTCGTAGCTGTGCATGGACTGAAATGCCTCAAAAAACACCGAGGACCAGGGCAGCTCTCCGATCAGTTCAAAACTATCGACAAATACCGCATCGGGCTTGTAGGGCAGCAGTGCTTCGAGCCAGGGCTTGCCCAGTTTCTCGATATATTCTCGAACCCCACCCGGGCCCAGGTGATCGACCACAGGCGATAGATCCAGACCGCCGGTATAAGCCGAGGCGGCGACATTATGTGCACTGTTATTTTGATAAAAGGCCATCAACCGATACTCCCCGGCCGGCACTTGCCATTTAATTCTGTTACCGGATACAAATTCAGTAATATCTACAAACCCGGATAGCGTTGGTGGCGATGTACCCGTATCGATTTGTGCCGCCACCACCGCCTGAAGCCTTACATTGGAGTCAAAGGCACCAATGGTGTCTTTAATCACCCAGTTGGTTGGCATAACGTACGTAGGCTCCTGCGCAGGAGGAAGTGGGGCATCGAGTGCCATTGGGCCGACGACATCCACCCTGGAGCGCAGCAATTGTTGCTCCGGGTACTGGTCGATAAACGGTCCACCACTGGACCAACCACTGCCCAGGGTAAGATCCACCGTCATTCCAAGTCGTTCGGCTTCCGCCATAATTGCCTTCACGTGTGCCAGATAGGCTGCACTACCCACCTGATAAATACTGGATTGGTGCCGCCGCAAGTGCCCTTCGGTTAAACCAATGGTGAGTGTTTGCAGTTCCACAGAACCAAATCCCGCCTGGTAGATACTGTTTAACTCTGCCAACAACTCTCCCCGCGTCACCGCATTGCCCGGCCACCACCAACGAATTTGAGGATGCATTGCTCGCGGTGGGTTTCGCCATGTGGCGAAATCCCAGGTAAATTCATCACCTGCACCAGGGGCATTCTCTCCCACGGTCCTGGTGGCAGGTCTGTGCAGGTACAGCAGCCGGGTACGGCGAGCGGGAATATCGATTACCAGCTCTCCACGAGGCCCCTGAGTCAGATCCCTCGCTGCCCCGGTTTCGGGATTCAAAAACACGGCTCGTCGAAAATCCATGGAAGGGGTCAGGCCTTGTTTCACCGGCCGGTCCTGTTCATTGAACAGTAGTACCAGTTCTCCGGACTCAAGCACACGGCGCTGACTGCG
Organism: Halieaceae bacterium; assembly: GCA_018657645.1. GTDB lineage: Bacteria > Pseudomonadota > Gammaproteobacteria > Pseudomonadales > Halieaceae > JBALVT01. The sequence continues at coordinate 25,899 of JABHWT010000353.1, forward strand.
AAACTGCATGGTCCGACCATCTGCAGGTGATAGCGCAGGATCAATTCCCAGTAGGCGAAGCGTCTCCCCCAATTTCTCAAGCGCAACGTACGTCACCAGGCTCGACAGCGATTCAACCTGCTCTCGAACTCGTTGGTCCCGCCGCATGTTATCGGCCCATCCTCTAGCTCGCTCGGGCATGGAGCCATGCCACAATACCTCAATACCCTGCTCGGCCAGGGAGGCAATGTTTGTCAGCAGTTCGGGACTGACTGCGTTCAAATCACTGATTAACAGTGCCTGATAACGCCCCTCTCCCACCTCCAACTCCCCTCCAGCGGCGTTTGCCGACCCGAGGTTGCTACGACTTATGCGGTCGTAGCCATACCCCGCCGCTGCCAGTGCCTTGCTCAGAGGTAATTCCCGCGAATTGGGATCGGGCACCCCACCAATTGCACCGGGGCTATCGGGCCACTCTGCCTCGGCAAACAGCCAGGCCACCCTGGCCCTCGGCTTGCCCCGAGTCATGGCATAGGTCATTCGGGCCTGGGTTTTGTTCAAGGTCGGGATCTGGGCCCAGACCGGGTTGTCCTCCCGCGTATTGCTGGTCATGGCAAAGGGGCCAGTGGTGTAGTAATCCGAAAAAAATGAGGAAATAAAGGGGTACCACCAGGTGGTGGGGGGGCTGGCAAAGCCGAAAAAAAACAAGGCCGAAAACGCCAGCACCGCTACCGTCGATAGTATTGCAAAATAACGCCGCAAGGTTACACGCCCGATGCAGGGTCGTCAGTAAATGGGAGCGGATTCAGTCTTCGTCGAGTGCCTTTTTCGAGATCACCTTACTACCGGTGAACATGGCCGACACCAAGCCATTTTTCTCTCGTATTTCAGTCATTACAATCGACGCTATATGTACCAAAACTGCGAAAAGCATTATATAGAATGTGTAGTAGTGCGCCGCCATGAAGGGCGATCTGAATTCACGCATGTCCGCATACGCCTGCGGATCGGTACCCTCCTTGGACCCGGGTTTCAATGCCACCCCATCATCGGGCGTCGCATCTACCCACTGCTCAATTTCAGCGCCAAAAGGCGGGAAATACAGGTCTGTGCCGGCCAGTACCAGACCGCTGACCGCCTGTACAGTGAGTAGTAAAAACAGCAGCGTAACCATCAGTTTTGCCACCGGGTTATGCCCCAGATACTGTGGGGGATTACCACTCCTGCTGCCATCCACGTACTGGCGCAGGGCATCCCGATAGCCTCTGCCTAATGGTAAAAAGGACTTCCAGCGAGCGAATTTATTGCCCTTAAAGGCCCAGAATAAACGCCACACCAGATTCGCGGTAAACACATACCCAATATATACGTGTACTGTTTTAAGCAGCACTTTACCATCGGCACTGACGCCCAACACCTTGTTATTAAGAATAACGACACCGACCCCGACAAGGCCGATAATGCACATAACATTTATCCAGTGAAACCACCGGGTCGTGCTGTCCCAAACGGGCTTAATTTGCAGGTTTTGAGATCCAGATGGGTCGTTCGCCATGACTCCGTCCCCGAGCGTGTGAAGAGAATTAAAACTATAGCGCAAGCTGGCGGCGTATGTCTCGATTTACGCCAAAGATTTTCTCCGCCGAGACAGCATTGGACAGAGGACCCTAGATATAGAGTTCGATCAGGATTTCGATTAGCGCCGCGCCTGCCCAGGTTAGTGGGACAATTACAATATAAAGGCCCAGCCGGGTGATCGCGCTCGCATCGAAAGGCCACGGCGAAACACGCATAATTTCACGCCGGTAATTCAGCAAGGGAGCGACCCGCTCCAGGGTCTCTACAGCAATCTGGTCACCCGCTTTGTTACCCATTTCCACCTGAATTCGCCTGTTGATAACAGCCAGCTCTTGCTCCTTGGCTTCCGCAATACGCTTGTGTACAGGCCAGATCGGCATAGCAAAAATAATCAGCATGGGTATTGTGGTTGCCACCAGGCCCGGCATACTTCCATATAGCGAGATACTTTGATCGAAGAACATCAGGGGGTATAGCGCCAGTGCGCCCAGTAAGGCCAGACTGCTGATGATGGCAACCCGCGCGAAGGGCACCAGCACCCGAGTATTGAGAAGTTCAATGCGAACGCTGTCGGCCCCCAGGCGAGCATATTGCCTGGCACTGCGCACTAATTGAACAATGACAGTCGACATCACTACCCACACTAACAGGGTACCGAGAATATTTACCATCACGGCGCCGCCGCTCATCATGGCAGTTACAACCCTGGCCGGGGGATTCCCCATAAAAGCCAGGTGACCCAACCCCCCCATAACGCCTGCTAGCGCTATTGCGCCACTTCGAATGCCGCTGCGCGACGTCAATGCCAGTTTGACATTGTAAAATTGGTCTTCGTCAAGATTCAGGTGAGGCCGTAATTCGACTAGCGCACGACTGGATTGCTCTACGATATAACTGAATACCGGAATAATATAGGCAAGAATTATACTGAAAAACAAAAGCGGTGAGGTCGTGTCTGCACTGTCATCTTCACCGAAATGGAAGATCAGAGAAAACAGCAGCAGCATTAAAATACCAGTGCACCATCGCCCGTAGGCAAAGGGTAAAATCAGGCGCAGTAACCATATTTTATTTTGATGTTTCATATTCTGGTCCTACACCGTGACAGGCACCGGTGCTCTTTACTTATCGGCCTTGCCTCTGTGTTTATCGACGAATGCAATGCTCCGAGGCACCTCATCCATCACTTGTTTTATCATGGCCTCCAGATCTTCATCCGACAAATAAAATGCCATATCGACATCGTGGCGTACATATCGAGGGGGTAGATGGTTTAGCGTAATGCAGGCTATGTCTGCTATGTAGTCGCTATTGGCAGAGATGTCGGGGAAACGTCGCCGAAGTTCTTTCAGCACCAGGCTCTCGAAGTAATTGTGGATACTATCAAGTCCGTCAGGCAGGCTTCCGCGCATATGATTCTCTGGTATTAGCATTGTATTCTCCAACGAGCCCTGTTGTACTTCCAGTGTAGTTGCTCGGCGCTCATTTCGCATTAATCAAGCGCCACAAATGATTTGTGGGCGAGCCGCCGGGTAATTCAAAGGTAATGCACAGTCACCCCTCTTCCCACCCCGATTCTTCCATAAAGAACTCCTGTTTGGGTTCTTGACTGGCGCCGTCCCCCTCCTCGAAGCGCGCATTACAGGCGTCAATCTGTGGCTTTGCTGCCACATAACTGGCTATAAGATTCTTGGCGATTCCTACTTCCTCGGTCAGACTCATATCTTCGCGCTTCAGTATTCGATCCGTGGTTTGTTGCATTCTGTCACTCAAGGGCACGGCGCAACGATGAAAAGGCATGACCTGCCCTACCTGTTGCTTCATGTCGTCCCGATACATGAATACTTCGTTGGTGTCGGAGAAGTAAATCATGTCCACTACTCCGTCACCGACAAAATCACGCACGCACATGTCGAGGACCAGATAACTATCACACACAATCCTACCCGGCACTGACTCCGACTTGATCATCGGATCAGTCGAGCACCCCACCAAGACCAGTATTATCGTGCAAATTCCAAGTATTTTCGGCATTTCAATCGCCCCGGCAGATCAGACCGCATGTAATGATAGTGGTTCCTAAAGGGCTGTCCCTGACTCCAATCCGGGCCGCTAGAAGTGATCATTAATTCTATCCGGGTGTCCGAGAACGTCAGTTTGCCACCGGGGCCATAGCATCGTTCATATCCACTGGACTTTCAAGCACTTCACTAGTGGCTGCTTTCGCTGCTATGCTATGCGCATGTACATGATAGCCACCCGTTTCCCGCAGTCTCTTGTTATTAGCCTGTCCTTATTTCTGAGCGCCACGACACTGGCAGCTGAGCTATTCCCAAAGCCGGTCGAAATTGAGCCGGATGTGGCGTTCTGGCTCCGGGTTTACACCGAAATAGACACCAGCAAAGGCTATATTCACGATGCCTACAATGTCGAGGTTGTCTACGAAACACTTAAACTAACGGGCCAGCGAAAAGCTGATCGTAAGTTAATTAGTGCAGCCAAGGATCGATACGCCAGCATTCTCCAACAGTTAATCAACGACCGCGATCAACTCACCACCGAGGAACAGCGAATTCTCGCTCTATGGGGAAGCAATGTATCCAATGCCAGATTGCAAAAAGCATCCTCCGACATGCGCTTCCAGCGGGGACAGTCAGATCGGTTCAAAGAAGGCCTGAAGCGGTCTGGCGAGTGGCACGAGCACATCGAAAAAGTCATGATAAAAAATAACCTGCCTCCTGAACTCGCCCTTCTTCCTCATGTGGAGTCCTCGTTCAATCCGGAGGCCTATTCCAGTGCTGGTGCCGCTGGAATCTGGCAGTTCACTCGCTCCACAGGCCGTCGCTACATGCATATAGATTATGTCGTGGACCAGCGCATGGACCCCTTTGCCGCAACCATCGCCGCGGCACAACTACTGAAGCACAATTACCAGCTCACAGGCACCTGGCCCCTTGCTATCACCGCTTACAATCACGGTGCCGCGGGCGTGCGCAGGGCATCAAAACAACTGGGCACCAACGACATCGGAAGCATTTCGCGCAACTACCGAGGGCGCAATTTTGGCTTCGCATCACGCAACTTTTACCTCTCTTTTCTGGCGGCTATGGAAGCCAGCAAGCACCCCGAGCTTTATTTCGGACCCTTGAAAGTCACATCGCCCATAGATTATGCAGAGGTGACTCTTCCGGACTATCTGCTGTTGGAGTCTTTTTCCAGGGCCTTCAATGTCGACTCCGACATATTGAAGGAACACAACCGTTCATTGCTGGACCCGGTCTGGCAGGGTAAGAAACGCATCCCCCAGGGCTACACAATGCGCATCCCCTGCGCCAGTATGGTCGGATCAGCATCCGAGTTGCTGGCGTCTATTCCCACCGAGCAGCGCTTTGCCGAGCAGACCCCCGATTTGTTCCATAA
>JABHWT010000354.1 GCA_018657645.1 Halieaceae bacterium
CATGCCACGTCCATGGAGTTGCTCTCCCTGTGGCTTAGAGAACAGCAACAGGGGGACGTCGACGAGGAGACGCTGATACAGCGAGCGACTGAGGCCGAATCGCTAATCGACGTGATCAGTCAGCAAATTTCCAGTGCACTACCCACCAGCGTAGCCCACGTGCCGATAATCGACAAACTAAGAGAGATTTTGGCGGGACGCCAACCTGTCGAGTTGCGCACCATTGAATCGTCTCTGGCGGCTTCGAAGCCCACCCCAAAGCAGGTGCGAGCTAAAATCGAGTCTCTACCCCACTTGAGACGATGGGTTCGGCGGGTAGAAGAGCTAGACCGTGGCATCTGGCTCACCTACGAAGACAGGGAGGGCCAAAAACGCCGAATGCAATTAGTCTGGATCAGTAAGGACCGCGACCGCTATATCTTTGTGAATGAACGCGGCCAGAAAATCGCTGATTTGTCGGCCGTAAAGCTGGCCCAGAAGCTCAGCCATAACGTACGACCGCTTACCTCTGCCGATAAACTGTCTGTCGTCGATCAGAGCATGTACAACACGCTGGAGCAAGCACAGAAGTCACTGTGTTTTGCCAGGAATCACGACTCACTCACAAAACTAATAAACCGGGATACCTTTTTGAGCCAGATGAAGGAGGCTTTGCACCACGCTCAAACCAGAAACTCGCAGCACGCTGTCTTATACCTGGATATCGACCAATTCAAGCTGGTCAATGAGATTTACGACCGACTAGAGGGCGACCAGGTGTTACTTGAATTTGCCAATTTGCTCTCTCAATTAAACGGCAAAAAATCCTCCTCTGCCCGAATTGAGGGAGACAAATTTGCCATTCTATTACTAGACAAAACCCTGGAGCAGGCGGCCAAAACGGCAGAAAAAATTGGCCAGGATATCGAGAACAGTAGTATTGAAATTAACACAGAAGCGGTGTCCTTTACTGTCTCCACCGGGGTAGCTCCGCTTCTCGCATACAGTTCTAATGTCGATCAGACTCTGGAGCATGCTCATGCGGCCATGCGTCAGGCGAAGAAACTGGGTGGAAATCAGGTTGCATGCTTCGAAATGGATCCGGAGGCTTTGGAGTCCTCCCGCCACAGCCAGCTGGCAACACGCAAGCGCATCCAGGAAACTCTCAATTCCGACCAGTTTGTTCTGCGCGCACAATCGATTGTACAAACTCCCGTAAATGGCGTCAGCCCGAGTAGCCAACACTACCGGCTGCAACTTGGCACTGCCAGCGAGGGTGTCCCTAATCCGTCTCCCGAAGAATTCCTCGATTCCGCCAGGCATTGCGGCTACATGATCCTTGTCGACCGCTGGCTGATCAAGCAGGCCTTTGGCTGGGTGAGTCAACTCATGGATGCACAAAAAGTAGTGCCGAACCTTATCATCAACCTGGCTTGCTCCAGCGCTACCGATAGTGATTTCACAGACTATTTACTGGACCACATATCAGAGTACGGCGTCGGTACCAGCCGCCTCTGTTTTGAAATCAAAGAGATCAGCACCACCACTAGCCTGGTGCGGATGGCTGATTTTATTCAGACGTTCCGCAACATCGGCTGCCAGTTCGTCGTGGACGGCTATGGAACGGGGCTGGACGACTTGAACTTTTTGCGTGAGCTGCCTGTCGACTACGTCAAAATCAGTCCTCGTTTTTTTGCCAACCACGAGGACGAAATGAGCAACGATTTTGCAATGGCCCGCTCTATTAATGACCTTGCCCATTTTCTTGGCCAGAAAACCGTCTGCGAACCGGTCGACGACGACAGTATCACCTCCGCCCTGAGTGATATGGGCGTAGATTATATGCAGGGCTGGGCAAATTCCAGCCCCAAACTACTGCGCGAAATAGCAGATGAAACTTCTAGTATAGACAGGTAACATGGACTCAGGTAATCATCCCATTGAGTCAACTGTTGACTCACATCAACACCCCTTATAGCCGTCCCTGTTAAGGTTTATGCTCTAAATGCAAGCATTCAATAAGCTATGACAATCATTTCCCGCGATTCAAATCCGACCGGGGATATTTCTCCCGCTTTCCAGGCAGATCTGGACCTGGCAGCCAAATACAGCTGCCATGGTCCGCGCTATACGTCATATCCAACCGCACCCCAATTTCGCCAGGATTTCCCGCGTGGCGAATACCTCGAGTGGCAGGCACAAGATGGAGACCACAAACGAGCACCCCTGTCGCTCTATGTGCACCTGCCCTTCTGTCACGATATCTGCTACTACTGCGGCTGCAACAAAATAGTGACTCGCAAGAAAGGCGTAGCCACGCAGTATCTCAAACGACTTGAAACTGAAATCAAACTGCAATCTGAGCTGGTAGGCAGTAGACGGCCCGTAACACAAATGCACTGGGGCGGTGGCACTCCGACCTATCTGGACAATGCGGAGATCACGGAACTAATGCACATGTTGGCCAGTCATTTTCGACTGGTGGATAAGAATTACCGCGAGTACTCCATTGAAATTGACCCTCGCACCATCCAGCCGGCAACTATTGCGCTACTAAAGGGCATAGGATTTAACCGCATAAGCCTGGGAATACAGGACTTCGATCCACTGGTACAAAAAGCAGTCAATCGAATCCAACCCTTTAGCGAGATTGCATCTCTGGTGAAGGCTATCCGTACCCACGATTTTCGCTCTCTCAGCTTCGACCTGATTTATGGTCTGCCCTACCAGGATAGACAGACAATGGCCGAAACGCTGCGCAAGGTAATCGACCTGCGGCCCGACCGAATTGCCTGCTACAACTATGCGCACCTTCCCGAGCGTTTTAGCAGCCAGCGGTCGATCGATCGGTTGACATTACCTGAGCCCGAGGAAAAGCTCGTGCTACAACAATTGATAAGCACCACCTTGCAGGAGGCGGGGTACTTTTTCATCGGTATGGATCACTACGTTTTACCACAAGACGAATTAGCGCTGGCACAGAATGAGGGCCGATTGCAGCGCAACTTCCAGGGATATTCGCTTCACATGGCCGACGACCTCCTTGGGCTGGGCGTATCGGCAATAAGCCAGATGGGCGATTTTTATCTTCAGAACGAGCGCGACCTGGAGCGCTATTACCAACGACTGGCCGACAATCAGTTACCTATTGTCCGCGGCTGCAAGGTCGACCGCGAGGATACCTTGCGACGCTATATTATCATGAGCCTGATATCCGACCTCTACCTCGACATCGGAGAATGCGACCGTCAGTTCGGCATTGATTTCAATACCTGCTTCAGCAAAGAACTGCAGTCACTGAGCCCCCTGGAGCTGGATGGACTGGTGCAGATGAGCCCACAGAAAATCTCTGTCACCTCTGCCGGTCGACCCTTCCTGCGCAACATCTGCATGCCCTTCGATGCCTACCTGCAAGACCACAAAGGTGATGAACCCCCGCCAAGCTATTCAACCACTGTATAAAGACAGATAAAAGCAGTTTCTACAGACCATAACTTTCGTCTATAATAGGCCGTCACGCCCAATGGATGTAGTTATGACTGTCCGCTTCACCGAAGTCGCCAATGCCGATCCAGCACCGCAATGCACCCACGATTACCAGGTGAGTTGTGGTAATTGCAGGCTCAATGCTATTTGCCTGCCACTGGCTCTGAAATCCGAGGACATCGATCAACTGGATGATATTATCCAGCGCGGCAAGCCACTGCAGAAGAGCCAGCATTTATACCGCGAGGGTGATGACTTTCAGTCGGTCTACGCGGTGCGCTCGGGAACTTTGAAAGCTTATAAAACCACCGATGATGGTCGAGAACAGGTAACGGGCTTCTATTTCCCGGGTGAGATTCTCGGCATGGACGGCATTAGTAACAATTCCCATGCCTCGTCTGCCAAGGCTCTGGAGACATCGGCCGTATGCGAGATACCGTTTTCATCCCTGGAAAAACTAAGCACCCTGATGCCCAATCTGCAGCGCCATTTTTTCCAATTGATGAGCAGGGAGATCACCGAGGATCAAATGCTCATAACCCTGCTTAGCAAGAACTCTGCCGAGGAGCGGGTAACTGCCCTGCTACTGAGCATTTCCAGCCGTAACGCCCGCCGCAAGCTCAGTGCGACCCAGTTTCGACTACCCATGTCTCGAGTTGATATTGGCAACTACCTGGGTTTAACGGTAGAAACAGTGAGTCGGGTTTTCAGCCGCCTGCAGAAAATGGATATACTCCGAGTGGACAACAAGGAAATTGAAATCCTTGATGTTAATGAACTACGTCGCCTGGCAGACTCCATGAACTGATCAGACACGCTGTCAGGGCGCTTTGACCATGCCCTCACATGAATTACGCCGACATTCGATGACTCTCAAAAATATAAACTCTGGCGGGGAGATTTAATTCCATGATTCAACACAGCTTTGGCTTGCTGGTTAAACCCAGCTCCCAGTGGCAAATTATAGCCAATTTACCCACTAGTCGACTGAATACGTTGACCCTGTATCCCTGCATTATGGCTATTTTACCAGCAGTAGCCTGGTTTTATGGTACTAGCCAGGTCGGCTGGACTGTTGGCGACGATGGCGACGCCATAAAACTCACCGCTAACAGCGCCAGACAGATCAGTATGCTTTTCTACCTGGCCATGATTGCCAGCGTCGCCGCGATAGGCTATTTCATCCACTGGATGGCGAGCACTTATGGCGCTGAATCCTCCACCGCCCGAGGCATTGTTATTGCGGGCCTTACAGCCACACCGTTGTTTATCGCAGGTCTTGTCGGATTCTACCCGGTATTGTGGCTTGACCTGTTGGTTGGAGTCGTCGCTATTAGCTGGGCAGTCTATCTGATGTATCTGGGCATTCCGATTGTGTTGAACATATCCACCGAGCGCGGCTTTCTGTTTTCCAGTGCTGTGTTGGCAATCTCGATGGTCATCTTCATCTGTCTCATGGTGGGTTCCGTTCTCCTGTGGGATCTCGGTGCCGCGCCGGTGTTCACCGACTAGTGTACCTCGGCACTATCAATTGCCCGGGAATTTTGAAATGGAATTGAATCATGAGTGAGCTTAATCCTGCACTTGATCACCCGACTTACAATTACAAGATTGTACGTCAATTCACCATAATGACCGTTGTGTGGGGAATTGTAGGCATGTTGGTGGGCGTGGTTATTGCCGCCGAGTTGATCTGGCCCTGGCTAAACTTTAACCAGAGCTGGCTAACCTTTGGTCGTCTCAGACCACTGCATACGAACGCTGTCGTATTTGCCTTTGGCGGCTGTGCTCTATTTGCCACCTCATATTACGTGGTACAACGAACCTGCCAGGTCAGACTAATTTCCGACAAGCTAGCGGCGATAACATTCTGGGGATGGCAACTGGTGATTGTTGCCGCGGCCATCACCCTACCTCTGGGTATAACTTCATCCAAGGAATATGCCGAACTGGAATGGCCTATAGATATACTCATCGCGTTTGTCTTTGTCATTTATGGCATTGTGTTCTTTGGGACCATCGTAAAACGCAAAACCAGCCATATTTACGTCGCCAATTGGTTTTACGGTGCCTTTATTGTTGCAGTTGCTGTTTTGCATATTGTCAACAGCCTGGCAATTCCCGTCAGTCTGACCAAGTCCTATTCTATTTACGCGGGAACGGTTGATGCTATGGTCCAGTGGTGGTACGGACACAATGCCGTTGGTTTTTTCCTGACCGCCGGTTTCCTGGGGATGATGTATTATTTTGTCCCCAAACAGGCTGATCGCCCGGTCTATTCGTATCGCCTCAGCATCGTTCATTTCTGGGCCCTGGTGGCAGTCTACATCTGGGCTGGCCCCCACCATTTGCACTACACGGCTCTTCCCGATTGGGCTCAAAGCCTGGGTATGGTCATGTCGATCATTCTGCTTGCTCCCTCCTGGGGAGGAATGATCAATGGCATGATGACCTTATCGGGTGCCTGGGACAAATTACGTACCGACCCCATTTTACGCTTCCTTGTGGTGAGCCTCTCATTCTATGGCATGTCGACATTTGAAGGGCCCATGATGTCCATCAGAACGGTTAATTCCCTGTCTCATTACACCGACTGGACAATTGGTCACGTGCATTCCGGGGCCCTGGGTTGGGTTGCAATGATTTCCATGGGCGCCGTCTATCACCTGATTCCAATCCTGTACGGCAAATCGCAAATGTACAGTATCGGCTTAATCAACATTCATTTCTGGATGTCCACGATTGGCACAGTACTTTACATTACCTCAATGTGGGTAAACGGTATTTTACAAGGTTTGATGTGGCGCGCTTACAATCAGGATGGCACCTTGACCTACTCCTTTATCGAGTCAGTCATCGCCAGTTACCCAGGTTACATGGTGCGCCTGGCCGGCGGTGTGATTTTCTTTGGTGGCATGTTGGTAATGGCCTATAACGTCTACATGACGGTGCGCAAGAATTTTCAGGCTGAACCGGCCTCCACTGCGGCCTAGGGAGCAGATCTTATGCAACATGACGTGGTAGAAAAGAACATCGGCATTATGATTATTCTTATCATAGTTGCGATCAGCTTTGGCACGCTGGTCGAACTGGTGCCGCTGATATTTTCTGATGAAAGTCAGCAACGCATTGAAGGCCTGGAGCCTTTGCCAGCGCTAGCTCTGGAGGGCCGTGACATCTATATTCGCGAGGGTTGCAACACCTGCCATTCACAGATGATTCGACCGTTGCGAGCCGAAACTGAGCGTTATGGTCACTACTCTGTAACCGGAGAGTTAGTCTACAATCACCCCTTTTTGTGGGGCTCCAAGCGCACCGGCCCCGACCTGGCACGCGTAGGCCAGCGCTACAGCGACGACTGGCATCGTGCCCATCTTTTTAATCCGCGAGACGTGGTACCCCGGTCCAATATGCCAGCTTTCCCCTGGCTCTTCGAGGACGAAATCGACGGCACCATGACGGGCCGCAAAATGGCAGCATTGCGCAAGGTGGGCGTGCCCTATTCAGATACCGATATAGCCCAGGCAGAGGCCGCAGTTGCTGGGTACCACGAAATTGACGCCATGGTCGCCTACTTGCAGCAACTGGGCACGTTGCTTAAGGCCAGGCGCTGAAGGCAGAGCCATGGATATCAATGATCTGAGAGGACTTAGCACACTTTTTCTGATGATTACTTTTATCGGCATGTGCATCTGGGCCTTTAGCGGCCACCGGAAAAAATCTTTTGATGAAGCAGCCAATCTGCCATTTGCAGATGAACCGCTAAATCAACTTACTCTGCGGGAGGAACAAGGGAATGACTAGTTTCTGGAGTGGCTGGATCATCATTCTGACTACGCTAACTATAATCGGCATTAGCTGGATTTTAGTTGCCAACCGCAAGGGCCAGGCCAAGTCGGGTGACCAGACCACAGGGCATGTCTACGATGGTATAGAGGAATTCGACAACCCGCTTCCCGCCTGGTGGTTTTACATGTTTATTGCCACCATTGTCTGGGGTGTCGCCTATCTCCTGGCCTATCCCGGAATGGGGAATTACCCGGGTCTGCTGGGCTGGACTCAGATCGGTCAACACGATGCCGAGGTTGCCAGGGCAGAACTGAAGTACCAGGAAATGCGCGACAAGTATCTGGCCCTGCCCATAGCCGAGATAGCTACCGATCCCGTTGTCCGCAAAATGGGACAACGCCTTTTTCGAAATAACTGTGCCCAATGCCACGGCTCCGACGCAAAGGGAACACAGGGCTTCCCCAATTTGGCCGACAACGACTGGATATTCAGCGGGGCTCCCAATGCTATAAAGTCGACGATCAGCGACGGCCGCCAGGCTACCATGCCCGCCTGGAGTGCAATTCTGGGCGATCAAGGTGTAGCTGAAACGACAGCTTACATCTTGTCCTTAAACGGTCGGACGACTGACGAGAGCCTGTCAGACGCTGGAAAAAAGCGCTTTCAGACCTACTGTATCGCCTGTCATGGGGTGGACGGCACCGGTAATCCCATGCTAGGTGCGCCCAATCTGACCAATGGAATCTGGCTATACGGTGGCACCCAGAGTCAGGTCGCCCAGTCGATCAGCGACGGTCGAAATGGTGTGATGCCGGCACACAAAGAAATGTTAGGCGAGGATAAGATCCATATTATCGCGGCCTATGTCTACAGTCTTAGCCACTAACAGGTTCAGCTTTTACTAGGGCTACGTATTCAGTTTCGAATCAGCCCCTAATTGCCAGGCACCCGACAAGCAGACCGAGCCAATGCACGATGAAGATCTGATCGATATCACCGAAGTCGCGCCGGCAGAGGTAGCCGAAGTAGACCTGTATCAGCGCCGTGAAAAAATCTATACCAGAAAAATTGAAGGCTTCTACCAGCGTATCCGACTGTTTACTGGTTGGCCCCTACTACTAGGCTATTTCTCTATTCCCTGGTTTAATCTCGACGGCAGGCAGATGGTGTTATTTGATCTGCCAACCCGCAAATTCCATGTTTTTAGCCTGACCTTCTGGCCTCAGGATTTCTCTCTGTTGGCATTTCTGTTGATTATTGCAGCATTTTCACTGTTTGCTGTCACCGTGGTTGCTGGCAGAGTCTGGTGCGGATACACCTGCCCGCAGACTGTCTGGACCAGTATTTTTATGTGGCTGGAACAATCGTCCGAGGGCAGCCGCAACCAGAGAATCAGACTCGACAAACAGCCCTGGTCGATGAACAAACTCCTGAGAAAGCTGGCAAAGCATGGCTCCTGGTTAGTGGTGGCATTTGCCACGGGGCTAACATTTATCGGTTACTTTTACCCAATTAGAGACCTGGTATGGGAATTGGCTACTCTGTCTGCGGGCCAGTGGCAAATTGCCTGGACTGTGTTTTTCACCAGCGCCACCTATATCAATGCGGGTTGGATGCGCGAGCAGATTTGCACCTACATGTGCCCCTACGCGCGCTTTCAGTCGGTAATGTTTGACAGGGATAGTCTCATCGTTTCCTATGATTCGAAGCGGGGAGAAACCCGCGGATCTCGCAAACGTCACCTGGAGCACCGGCAACAGGGACTGGGGGACTGTATAGATTGTGAGCTATGTGTACAGGTTTGCCCCACTGGTATAGACATCCGCGATGGACTACAGTTTGAGTGCATCGGCTGCGCCCTCTGCCTGGATGCCTGCAACTCTGTTATGGATAAAATGGAATATCCTCGAGGTTTGATCCGCTATACCAGTGAGCACCAACTGGAGGGTGGATCGACGCACTGGTTGAGGCCCAGAATTATTGGTTACCTGGCCGTGTTAAGCATAATGATAGGTGTTTTCATTTACAATATTGCAACCAGAGTACCCGTTGAGCTCACAGTTATTCGCGATCGAAATCAACTCTACGTGACAACAGATAACGGCCAAATCGACAACATCTACACTCTTCAACTGCTCAACATGGACAACGACATGCACCTCTTCAGGATAGGCATCTCTGGAATCGAGAGCGCCCTCCTCATTGGAGAAACCCGGTACCTGGTGAATAGTGGCGAAGTTCGTTCAATTACGTTACGCGTTCGGATCGACCCGGAGGAATTGGACTCACCCAGCACTCGGCTTGATTTTGAAATAGCGGCCGACGATATGCCAGCGCTGAGGACCACCTCCGAATCCCGCTTTTTGAGGCCGTCTAATTGATCGACGAGCTACGGGAGGACAATCCAGGCGCCACGCGGGCCTGGTACCAGCAATTCTGGCCATGGTTCCTGATCCTGCTGCCCGCGAGCGTGGTGGTTGCCGGGCTGACGACACTTTACATTGCCAATCGCTACTCCGATGACCTGGTGGTAGAAGATTACTACCGCGAGGGTCTGGCTATCAACCGTCAGCTGGAGAAAAAACGGCGAGCAGCCGATCTTGGTATCTCCGTATCTCCTGTTTTCAATCAACACTCCGTTGCGGTGCAGGTCATCGGACCGTTGGAACCCACGGAGCTATTTTTACTACTATCACACCCCCTTGAATCTGATCGCGACTTCTGGGTTCAACTCTCCCAAATAGAACCGGGATACTACGCCGCTGTTATACCCCACCCAGTAGCACCTCGCTGGCACTGGACTATTGAGCAACGAGCAGAACCCGGCTGGCGTCTGGACGGCACGGTAGATAGCGACAACCTCGGCAGCCCGGGTGAAAACTAACCGCAAGTCATCATCAGAAGTGTCCTGTTATCACTGTGGTGAACCGGTCCCGAAAGATGCCTCATACGCGGCCGCCATCAATGGCATCAGCCAACCCATGTGCTGCCCCGGCTGTCGCGCCGTCGCCCAACTCATTACCGCCAACGGAATGGAGAGCTTCTACCGGCAGCGCACTGCATTCAATCTTCGTCCGGACCTACCCTATGAGTCTTCCGGTCGCCACTACGATGTCTACAACGATACCCGGGTGGCCGCTGCGTTCACTGAGCGACTTGCTGTGGATGCCGCTCAATCATGCCTTCTCATAGCAGGTATTACCTGTGCTGCCTGTACCTGGCTTATCGAACAGACTTTGGAGCAAGTGGAGGGTGTAGAACAAGCCACGGTGAATCTCAGCCAGAGTCGACTCGACGTCAGATACAATCCGCAACGGATTGCTCTGGGCGACATCTTTATTCGGGTGGAGGCTCTCGGGTATAGACCCAGCCCTTTTCAAACCAGCTCTTTGCGAAGTCAGATGGCAGCGGAATACACTATTGCACTTCGCCAACTGGCTGTCGCGGGCCTCGGTATGATGCAGGTGGGCATGTTCGCAATAGCCCTGCACGCCGGCGACATTCAAGGCATGGAATTCAAATATCAAAACCTGCTGCGCGGAGTAAGCCTACTGGTTTCCAGTTTTGTAGTGTTTTACTCCGCCAGACCATTCTTTAACTCCGCATGGCGGCACTTGAAGGCGGGTGCTCTGGTAATGGATTTACCTGTCTCACTTGCTATTGGCCTGGCCTGGCTGGCCAGCTTATGGGCGACGGTGACAGGATCGGGGCAAGTTTATTTCGATTCCCTGGTTATGTTCACTTTCTTCCTGCTTCTGGGACGGTTCCTGGAGCGCAGAATACGGCAGCGCGATACGCTCGCCTTCCTCGACGCAGAGACGACTCTGCCTCCCGTTGTAAAAGTTCATCGTCAGGGTAAATGGCAGACCTTGCCTCGCACTGATGTCGAGGCCGGTGATACCCTGCTCATCCCTGCAGGTGAATCTATAGCCGTTGATGCAGTCGTTGTTGAGGGCCAAAGTTCGATTGATGAGAGCACCTTCAATGGTGAACACATGCCACGAACTGTGTCAGTCGATGATGCTGTCTATGCGGGAACGCTCAATCTTGTAAGCCCCCTACAGGCCATTGCATCGGGAAGTTATGTCGACAGTCGCCTGGCAGCTCTACAGCACTCGGTAGAGCGGGCACTCACGGAGAAACCGCGGCTGGTTAAAATGGCCGATAGCGTCGCCTCCGTGTTTATTGCCGGAATACTACTGATAAGCGCCCTGACGGCACTGGCCTGGTTTATGATTGATCCCTCCAGAGCCCTTTGGATAACGCTATCAGTTCTGGTCGTAAGTTGTCCCTGTGCCCTGGCGTTGGCGACCCCCGTCGCACTGACCGCTGCGGCAAACTCGCTGCGGACGGGCGGCGTCATACTGCGTGGCGAGAATGCAATAGAAGCTCTTTCGCGCGCCGATCATTTGATTTTTGACAAGACCGGAACCCTCACTCTAGGCAAGCTCAGGATAAATTCAGTGGTGTCCCTTGGGGCTGAATCCGAGGCCGAAATTCTTCGCTTAGGTGCTGCTCTACAAGTTTTTTCCAGCCACCCCATTGCGAGCGCATTTTCTGCACATGACAGTGACCTACAGATCGAAAACGTTGAATATCGGGTTGGGTCGGGCCTGGAGGGATGGCATCAGGGACGTTTATACCGAATGGGTAATAGATCATTTTGCGCCGAGCTTGCACCGGGGCTGCGAACTGACCCAGGCCGGGACCTATACTGGATTGCCCTGTGCAGGAAGGACCAACCACTGGCCTGGATTGGCCTCAGTGACAAGATCAGAGAGGAGGCTGGTCAGGTTGTGAGCGACGCCAGGCAGGCGGGCCTTTACGTCGAGTTACTCACTGGCGATAGCTCTGAGCATGGCAGTTTGGTAGGGGCAAGCCTGGGCATACATTCGGTACGTTCAGGGGTAAGCCCGCAGCAGAAAATGGACTATGTACGCCACCTGCAATCCACAGGAGCAACGGTAGCCATGGTGGGCGACGGGTTGAATGATGCGCCGGTACTGGCGGTGGCCGACGCCTCCTTTGCGGTAGCGGGGGCCTCGGGATTGGCCCGGGCCCAGGCCGATTTTATCCTAACCAGTCCGGGTCTCGAGCCGATAATAACGACCTGGAGAAAAGCCCGACACTGCAGGCGAATTATAATCCAGAATCTGGCCTGGGCTCTGGGATATAATTTTGTCACAATACCGCTAGCTGTTACCGGTTCCATACCACCCTGGGCCGCTGCTATCGGAATGTCGGCCAGTTCTTTACTGGTTATACTGAATTCTCTGCGACTCAATCGACGACAGTAGTCGAAGGTATGTAATGCAAAGCCTTTACCTGTTAATTCCCATAGCACTGATTTTTTGTGCCCTCGCCATTAAGCTCATACTGTGGGCAATAAATAGCGGCCAATACGACGACCTGGATAAAGAGGCCTGGAGAGTCCTGCGCGATGAAGACAGGCCGGTGCGGGACAACGGCATCGAATTGCAGGACTCACAAGATGACTGAGCTGTCCCTACTGAGCGCCTTTTCTCTGGGTCTGGCGGGCACTGGTCATTGCCTGGGCATGTGCGGTGGCATTGCCGCCGCACTTAATCTGGGTAGTGCGCCTGGCCACACGGCTGGATTTGCCTACCATCTGGGTCGAATTATAAGCTATACGATTTTGGGTGGCCTGCTTGGCCTGGCCGTCTCTGTCATCGATTTGAGATTATGGAGTACCATTCTGCGCTATATTGCCGGCCTGTTGCTAATCGGGATGGGCTTGTACATCGCCAATTGGTGGCGCGGTATGGTGCTACTGGAAAAAGTTGGCGCGATCGTTTGGCAACCCGTTCAGAGGCTCACCTCGACGTGGATTCCCGTCCACCACTGGCACCAGGCCCTGAGGTTGGGTCTGTGTTGGGGGTTCATGCCATGCGGCTTGATATACAGCAGTTTGGCTTGGGCCGCCACCGCCAATGACGCCTTGCAATCTGCTCTGCTTATGTTTTGTTTCGGGCTTGGTACCTTACCCGCGATGTTCGCTACCAGTCTGGGGGCCAACGCGCTGCGTCAATTTCTTCTGCGCCGAGAGCTCAAGTTAGCTATAGGCCTGCTTCTTATCGCCTCCGGGCTGTGGACTGTGTATGTCACGTATTTACACGGCAGGGCCACTGGGGCCATGTGACATGTGTGAGGGGCAAAAAAAAAAGGCTCTGCAAACGCAGAGCCCTAATAGCCATCAAACCGTAGGTGAGCCGGTATGACGGGTTGTTCATAACCAATGAGGTCTATATTAGGCATTTGGAGTGACATAAACATTGATGTCGGTCAATGGAATGGCAATAGAACGGATACCCGACCGGATCGAGTATGCAGATCAAACAGGATCCAGGGCA
The DNA here is from genome assembly GCA_018657645.1 of Halieaceae bacterium. Lineage (GTDB taxonomy): Bacteria > Pseudomonadota > Gammaproteobacteria > Pseudomonadales > Halieaceae > JBALVT01. Next base: position 13,626 of record JABHWT010000354.1, read on the forward strand.
CCTATGAACAATGGCAATCGTACTCAGCGGAGCCCAAGAACTGCCAGACCGATCATCCGCAAGGCTAGCAGCGTAACCAGTAATTTAAACAGTAACAGGAAATTAGTCTGTGGAATGCGGGACCGTACCCACGTTCCAGCCCAGGAACCCAGGGTGACTGCTATAATCATCGCCGCGATCAATTCCAGCCAGGGGTAAAAACTGAAACCAAGTAAGGCAAAAACAACTATTCTGAGCAGGTGATTGAGACTCATGTACAAAGCCGTATTAATAACCAACCAGTCACGCTCTTTATTGCGCTGCAATAAAACGGCCGCACCCAACGGCCCGGTTGCACCCACCAGCATACCAAGCCCGGTCTGGTAGAAGCCCAGGAGCAACAGAGCCATTTGACCTCGTCCTCCCATTCTGGGGATTGGAACCCAGGTAACCAAAAGGATAACCATGCCGATAAGACCCGGTAACCAACGGAGGTCCAGGCTGCTGTAAACCTCTCCACCGAGCCAGGCCCCTGCAATAGCTCCTGTGGCAAATGCCGGTATCAAACGCATGTCCATGTGATGCCAGCCAAACATAGCGCGCGAACCATTGCTGGCCAACTGGGTCATGGCATGAATAGGAAGAATTGCCGATGCGGGCAACAATCCCGGCATCAGCGCGATCAGCATTATGCCCCCTCCCATACCCACAGTGGCTGCCAGACAGGACGTAAAAAACGCGATCGGAATGAGTGCCAGTTCCGTCATTTGCGCTATTCCCCCGCCTCATCTTGCGCTACCACCCACTTCTCCTGTCGCGCCGCTGTCATCCAGGTTTCAACGTCTGGGTCCGACAGTAGCGCTCTGCAATAGAGTTCAAGGCTATGAGGCACCGCAATTCCATAGGTGCGAATGCGCATGACCACCGGTGCAAACATCGCATCGGTAATACTGAACTGTCCCAGCAGCCAAGGGCCCTGCTGCGCATGCCGGGCCAGGCAACTTTCCAGCAGGGATACCATGCGGTCAATATCTTCGCGCAAGCTGGAATCGACCGAAACGACACGCTTAAGCGCCCTGCAATTCATCGGCATCTTGCTTCGCAGGCGAGGAAAACCACTGTGCATTTCACAGGCCATGGAGCGTCCCATGGCACGGCTCTCACTGTCTTCTGGCCACAACTTTCCCCCGGCGAAGCGCTCATTGCTGTACTCACAAATCGCCAGCGAATCCCAGATTACTCGCCCCTGATCACACAGTACGGGCACACATCGAGTGGGGGAGTAGTTGCCAATAAGCCGATCAAACTCGGGCGTGTCCAGTGGCAGCACGATTTCCTCGAACTGCACACCACTTTTTTTCAGGCACAGCCAGGCCCGTAACGACCACGACGAGTAGTTTTTGTTACCTATGATGAGTTGCGTATCTCTCATTCCATCGCTCCAGCTGGGCAGTGATGTGGAAAATGCTAGTGTTGAGGCCCCTAACGGGCATATTATCCCAGTAAACTAGAGCACCTCTCTAGAGCGTAACGCGTATAATTGTACACTGGCGACAGACAGAAAATGGTAGTACTGCTTTGATTGAAATCACTCGCCAACTAGTGGCAATACTGGTAATCAGCAGCAGTGGCATGGCTTTCGCACAGCCGGTAGAAGTGGCGGCGGCACCCGACCCCAGACTGGTTTACTCAAACAAGTCCCCATCCTGGCTAGGAGCCGTGGGAAAATTGTACGTGCCCGGAATCAAGTACGAGCAAGGTCATGGTACGCATCATCGAGAGAACTGCAGCGCCACCCTGGTGACAGATCGGCCTCGCGCATCAGCCGACACCATTATAACCGCGTGGCATTGCATCGAACACTATAAGGACCTCAGTAAACCCATAACGTTTACTATTTTCCCAGGGTCGATGACCACCATGTCGTTCGATGCCTACCGGCTGGAAGATGGTGGTGCAATGACCGCTGACTGGGCCATTCTAAAACTGATCCAACCAATTCCCGTCACTACCGTTACCGCCCTGATCACTCACTCCGATCGAGCCGACCCACGTCGCCCGGTGCTGATGGCCGGCTATTCTGCTGACAATGGCATGGGCAATGGCGGTGGGCACCTGACCTACGATCCGTCCTGCACCATTGTCAGGCAGCAGTTTCACCGCAGCGACAGTAATTGTCGCGCTTTTCGCGGAGCCTCGGGCGGAGCAGTCATCCAGGTTTCAGCACAGGGCGAGCCGCTTTTAAGCGGTGTCATCTCGCAGGGAAATGGCACCGACCTCAGCATTTTCGTACCTGTCGCGGGTTTCAGGAGGGCCATTAATCGATCTCTACAGTAGCCCGGACTCTAGGGGTGCTTGCTTCGAACCAATCGCTCCAATTCCTCCACCGCCTCATCCACTGTAAAATGCCCCGCATTGTGGTGCTCATCGAACAGGTTGATCATTCGGTCCGATTTGCGTCCCAGTAGCATCAGGCGTAGATACAGGCTCTCTTCGAGGGTCGGTTTGCGCAGCGCATCGATAATCAGTACAACAATGCTCACCGGACTCATTAGCAGATCGCGAAGCGCATCCGTAGCCAGCTTTAACTGAAACATAATCAGGTGGCGAAACGCCTGTGCAGTTGTGACTTTGGCTCTGGACTGTTTCGGAATTTTGAAAAACACGCTGTTTCTCCTCTTTTTACCGTGGCCTGTGTGCCTCCTGTTCCTAATACCACTGTCCGGCAGCCCGGCTTATGAAAAGGGACTGATTCAGGTCTAGCAATGTGGGCACTTCGCGTGTCGCCGCAGTGGTCAACTCCCGCTGCAGTTCTGTCAGGTTCTGCGGCCTCATTGCCATGGCGCCCATGGCCTGCGCCGCCGTGACAAAATCAGGGGGTACGATGTCTACACCTATTGGCCGGATTCCCGCGGCAACCATGCCCTCGCGAATTTCACTATAGCCCTGATTATTCCATACGATAACAATCACCGGCAGCTGCGCAGCAACCCCAGCGGCCAATTCCGGCAGGGTAAATTGGGCTGCGCCGTCGCCGACTATTGCAACCACCGGCTTTTCCGGACAGGCAATTTTGGCGCCCAGCGCAGCGGGAATAGCATATCCCAAGGTACCGCCGCCGGTTGCCGAGTGAAAATACCGACGCGAGCCACTGGGCTCATATTGCCATACTGCATAATAAGTTGGCAGAGTTGAATCACCCACTATGATCAGGTCCGGCAGAGTATTTTGCAGGGCATTAAAAAAATCCTGGAATTGGGGATGATAATGCTGATCGTTTCGAATTGCAGCTCTAGCGCGAGACGCTCGCTCCGATTTCAGCGCCCGATGCTGCGCAGGCATGCGGTTAAGCAACCCCTTCAGAGAAGCACATGCATCACCACAGATTGGCAGTGTCGGGCGCAGATTGCGACACAATTGCCCGGCATCAATATCAATTCGAATCAACTGCGCATCGAGAGTCAAATCGCCCACAAACAACATGTCGTAATCCGTTTCACCAAACTCCGTACCTATAGCCAATACTACATCGGCTGCGGCCAACAACTCCCGCACTGCCGGTAGGCTGGGGCTACCTCCCACCGCCAAGGGATGAGAGGGCATCAGCAAGCCTTTGCCATTCACAGTGTTAATTACCGGCGCGGCCAGCCTCTCGGCCACCTCTTGCAATTGCACTGCCGCTTTCACACAACCACCACCAGCGATAATGCAGGGACGTTGGGCGTTGAGCAAACTGTCTGCCGCCGCCTGCAGTACTTCGTCAGCGGCAGTTGCCGGCGCAACAGCAGGCCACCGCTGGGCAGGCACCTGCGTTGCATCTGCGGTTATAACATCCAGCGGAATCTCTATGTGGACAGGGCCCGGACGCTCACTGGTGAATACTGCAAAAGCGCGCGCTAATACGCGCGGCAGCTCCTCCGGGCGCATCAAAGTATGACTGAAGCGTGTGCATTGGGCGGTCAATGCACGCTGATCCGGCAACTCGTGGAGGTGCCCCTCCCCCATACCAAGATGATGTCGGGCGCCCACCGCAGATATAATCAACATGGGTACAGAATCCGCCAGGGCCTGCATCATCGGTGTCACCGCATTGGTCACACCGGGGCCACTGATCAGAAAGCAGACGCCCGGGCGGCCGCTGGCCCGGGCATATCCATCTGCCATAAACCCGGCACCTTGCTCGTGTCGCGGCGAGATGTGGTGCATGGCCGCTCCATCCAGGCCACGATACAATTGCACCGTATGATTGCCGGGAATACCAAAAATCGTATCCACTCCATACTGTTGAAGTAATTCGACTAGCAGCTCACCACAGTTTCGCATTAATCGGCCTTACTGGCGCCGTGACAGGCGGGAGACTCCGGTGCCAATTGCTGCCGCTCGCGCCACTCTCCGGGAGTGTATGTATGCAGTGCCAGCGCATGAACCGGGCCCTGTAATTGAACCGAGAGCGCTCCATATACCTGCTGGTGACGTGCCACCTTACGCTGCCCGGTAAAGCAGTCACTCACAATCACTACCCTGAAATGTGTCTCTGAGTTGGGCGGTACACTGTGCTGGTTACTCTCATTAGTCACTTCCAGCAGTTCTGGATCCATCAAACCAGTGAGTTGCGTTTCAATTTGTCTCTGAATTGTCATCAGTACCCCCATTGTTGAGAGCTGGATTGTAACTTAGCCAATTAATCGACGGTAGCGTTAACGCGCGGTCAATGTATAGATTGATACATTACACCAGCCTTCGACGGCTCGCCCTGAATTGTCCCGGAGTTTGCCCCGTCCACTTTTTAAACGATCGGTGAAAGGCACTCGGATCTGTGAAACCCATTTGTAGGGCAACATCGTTAATGGACAATTCTGGACGATCCAGGCGAAGCTTGGCGGCCTGGCACCGACTGTCGTCTTTTAGTTGCTGAAAGGTTGTGCCCTCGCGCTTCAATTTCCTGCGCAAGGTTGGAGCCGACATACCCAGCGCGCTGCTGATAACTTCAAAGCCAGGGAAACCCGCACTGAAGTCATGTCCTATCATGGCGGTTACCTGAGTAGACAGGGTATTACCCTCGGGGTCACTGTCCATAATTAACAGTTGATAAGGTGCCGTTGTTAAAAATTCGCGCAGTGAGTGCTCGGTATGTACCAGGGGCCAGGCCAGGCAGGCGCTATCAAAATACAGTAAATCACTAGACTGGTTAAAAAACAGTGTGCAACCAAACAGCTTTTCGTATTTTTCCAGTCGCTCTGGTTCATTTCCCACAAAATCGACGCGCTTGAGCTCTATGGGCCGGCCGCACAGCCAACCAAAAAAGCGATGCCACATCGACAAACCATAGGCCTCTGCCACCGCCACGGTGCCAGTGGGTGTATCACTTACAGTCCGGTAGCCCACTCGAGCAAATTGCTCGCTGAAATTGGCATATAACTGGCTGCGTTCATCAAAAAAAGTTCGATAGAATTCGGCCATTCGCTCAATGGCCTGGCCAAGATTGTCACAGGAAATGATACAGTAGCACATCATACGAAAAGCGCCGGGGGCTACCAGCCCTCTGCCCATGGTTCCGAAGGTTTCATCCTGCAGCAGCCGAAGCACCTGTTGATAGATTCGTGAATACTGCATAGCACTGACTTGTGCTCGATAATTTTCGTCTGCTTTGTCCAATGGGTTAAAGTCCAGTCCGGCATCCGACAAAATTACCGAAAAATCATAGCCTTTGGCCCCTGCCATACGCAGTAAAGTGTTGATAAATTTGGTCGGTACCAGATCGCTCATCGTGTTGTAATAGCTAATATGAAACGATCTCTATCTTAGCAGATGCAATCAACAGTGCACCTGGCCTACAAAAACTGGTCTGTATTCGCGCTTGGTCCCTGGACCGTGGCGATTTATACTGCATGGAAATGTCAGCTGGAGCCCATTCGATGGAACCGCTTTACGACGTTTATTTCGCCGGTCAGTTGCTTGAAGGACAAGACCTGGAAAGCGTTCGCCTACAGCTCGCCAAACTATTCAAAGCCAACGAGCAAACCCTCGATAGACTGTTTAGTGGCGACACCCAGTTAGTAAAGCGCAGTTGTGACAAGGCCACTGCCCTAAAGTATCAACAGGCCATGAAGCGAGCCGGTGCCCGTCCCATCATACGTGCCAGTGCCAAAGCATCCACTGTAGCGGCAGCCGAAAAGTCACAGCCCAGTCAGGACGAGACAGGCGTTGAATCCTTAATCCAGCTTTCCCCGGTGGGCACTCCCGTGCTCCAGGAATCGGAGAGAGCCGCGGTTGAAACAGATGATATAGATGTCTCGGCCCTTGAACTGACCGCGGTGGGAACTGACCTCTCAAAGCCTCCCGCCGATACGCCACCTCCACCCGACACAGCTTACCTGTCGATGGGTGAACCGGGCGACAACATTCCTACACTCTCGCCCCCCGCTACTGCGCCAGTTCCGGATACCGGCGGCATTAGTCTGTCTCCCGAGGGCGCCGATTTCAGCGACTGCGCACCGCCCCCGGTAGAGTCTCCAGTGCAGGATCTGTCATTCATCGAACTGGCGCCCTCGGGAGCAGACATGCTGGATCCGCAGTACCGAGCCAAACCCAGCGCAGCTGTTCCAGTCACCGACACCCTGAAGTTGAATGATCAGGAAGTCACTGAGTGAGATAGCGTTGTACCAGGTAATTTTACTCTGACTTGCAACCCCGGGTTATTGCTGCCCAATTCAACACTTCCCTGATGATACTGCGCGATGGCCCGTACCAGACTTAATCCCAGTCCATGACCTGGAGTTTCACTACGGCTGGACTGGATCCGGAAAAACCGGCGAAAAACATTTTTGCGATCAGCTGCTGGAATGCCTGGGCCGGAATCGGCAATAATAATGCTGTGCACCTGGTCGGGGAGCGTACGCATTCGCACTTCGATGATGCCATTTTCGGCACTGTATTTAACCGCGTTATCAATTAAGTTGGCAAACATCTGGAATATCAAATCTGCGTCTCCCCGGCAATTGTGCTGGGCTGGCGCATCAATACCTATGACAATGCCCTTCTGTTGGGCTAGTGGTTCATACAATTCGACCACATCGTGCAGCACGGCGCCAATATCCACTTCGTTGTTGCCGCTTATTCGACTCCCGGCCTCCAGGGCGGATATTCGCAATAACGCATTGAACGTCTCCAGCAGGTCATCACACTCAGCAATGATCTGCTCGACATTCCGACTCGATGACTCGGCCAGTGAGTCCGCACGCAATTGACTGAGATTATTCCGAATTCGAGTCAGGGGTGTACGCAAGTCGTGAGCAATGTTATCGGACACCCGGCGAACGCCCTGCATCAAAGACTCCATTTGATCCAGCATGTCGTTCATTATTACCGCCAGTTCCCGCACATAGCCTTTTTCCTGCTCCATGTTCAGACGCTGTCCGGGGTTGCCCCGAATGATTCTCGACAACTCCATGTTGAGATGCTCAACTCGGTTAAGGGTGGCTGATGCGCTGAAAAACCCGCCGATAACACCCAGTAACAGTGTCGCTACCATTGCTCGAGACAGGCTACTGAATACGAGATTGGCTTTCTCAAAAGCATCTGCATAATAACGTGCGACAATGATCTGGTTGCCGTCATCAAGCGTGGCCGGTCGCGCCAAAAAGTCCACCTCGACAGGCTTTCCCAACTGCAACAATGCTGCGCTAAAGCCGACCCAACCCTCGGAAAATTCTATGTAGCTGGGCGAGGCCGACAAATCCCCCGCCACTTTACGGCCCTGTGAATCTGTGACGAGATAATAGTAGCGACTGGTGGCCGGGGTCGATAATTGATCCTCAATATACTGATTCACGCCCTTGAGGGATTGGCCCCGGTAGATAATCTGGATTGTTTCCACTTCCTCTACAATGGATTCACTGAGTTCATCAAAATAGGTATAGCTAAAATACGCATACAAACAAGCCAATAGTATGAATACAGTTGCACACAATACGGTAAGGTATCTGGCTATATAGCGAAATGTGAGACTTGTAAGTACTTTGCGAACTTGCATGTCAAATCCAACGAACTCCCTGACCTAGGCCGGCCCCAATCGATAACCCGCGCCTCTGATCGTAGTCAAAAGAGGGGTCTCAAAATCCTTGTCTATTTTTTGCCGCAGCCGCGATACATGGACGTCTATAACATTGGTCTGTGGGTCAAAATGGTATCCCCATACGTGCTCGAGCAGCATAGCTCGGGTAACGACCTGCCCGGCCTGGCGCATCATATATTCGAGCAGTTTGTACTCGCGCGGCTGCAAATTGAGCAACTTGCCGTCTCGCCAGACTTTCTGACTAAGCAAGTCCATTCGCAAATCAGCGACAGACAGCGTTGTTTGTGCGGCATTTGAGGGCGAACTGCTGCGTCGATGCAACACCTCAAGCCGGGCAATCAGTTCGGCCATTGAAAACGGCTTAACCAGATAATCATCGGCCCCGGATTTCAAACCCTGCACCCTGTCATCAACCTCACCCAGTGCGCTGAGAACCAGAGCAGGGGTTGTTATGCCCGCGTTACGCAGAGTTTTCAACAAAGTCAGACCGTCAATGAGTGGCAGCATGCGATCAATGACCAATACGTCATAAAACGTGCTACGGGCCTCCCTGAGCCCGTCTTCACCATTAGTCTTATGACAACAGGCGTGTCCTGCTGCAATCAGTTCAGTGGCGACAAAATCGCCGACTGAAAGGTCATCTTCAACCAGTAAGATATTCATTTTGACCCAGTAGTTATTTAGTTCTCCGAGCAAAGACAGCTCTGAGTATTGGCATGGCCTTATTCAGAGCTGTCCTAGTGTACATTCAGCGGGCGCGCGTCAAAAGCAATAAACCGACCAATACGCAGATCGCTATTGGCAGCATTGCCGCATAGAGTGGCGCAAACCCAAACACCAGACTGGCCGGACCCAGCATATCCTGGCTAATACGAAAACAGACTCCTACTATCACTCCAGAAAAAATGCGAAACCCCATGGTGCCGTCTCGCAATGGCCCGAACACGAACGATATGGCCACCAACACCAGACCACAGATAGTCAGAGGTTGTAGCAATTTCTTCCACAGCGCCAGATTATAGTCGTCCGCATTCAACCCCTGCTGATGGAGATATCGACTGTACCGGTAGAGGTCTGTAATCGGTAACTCCTCCGGTTCAACCACCACCAGAGTCAGTAATTCGGGAGATATTCCGGTATCCCATCGCAAAGTCGTATAGCGGGTTCGAGTCGTCTCCCAACTACTGAAGTTTGTTTTCACGACCCGTTCCATGATCCAGTGCCCACCCTGATAAGTGGCGCGGCGAGCACGCAGCGCCGACTGCAACCGCTGCTTGTCATCAAACTGCAGCATGGTTACACCAAACACCACGCCGTTTGGCTGCACCGCATTAAAATGCAGATAGGTATTACCCTCGCGGTTCCACACGCCGAAGCGGCTGACAAAAACCTCCTCTGAACTTTGTGCTATCGCGCGTTGGCTTTGGGCAATCTGTGCGGTCCGCGGCGCAAGATACTCTCCTATTAAAAAGCCGAAGGCAGCCAATAACAGAATCGGCTTCATTGTAATCCACACCAGGCGACTAACGGACACACCGGCGCTACGCATGACGACCAACTCACTCGAAGCGGCCAGTTGGCCCAGGCCTATGAGGCAGCCTATTAACGCCGCGAAAGGCATATATTCATATACCCGACTAGGCACCGTTAAAAAAATGTAAAGCGCTACTCGAGGAAACGTGTAATCGCCGACAATATCATCTACTTCATCAATAAACGAAGTCAGTGCATCCAAACCAACAAGGATGGCCAACACCAATAGGACTGAAGTCAGGACAGTACGCCCTATGTATCTGTCAAGTCCGCGCACGAATATACCGCTGGTACTTGAAACGATTGTACAGCCCGGGACCAAAAAGCAAGGCCAGGGCCAGGACAAAAAACAGTAGGTGAACTAGCCAAATATTTGCTAGTAACCCGTTATCTCCTTGCTCAATTGCGGCCCGAGCATTGGTCAGCAACATCAGATAAGCCAGGTGAATAACGAAACCAGGTGCCATCTTGATATAACGCCCCCTGCGGTGATCCGTACGACTGAGACACAGAGCTATCACCGCGACGACGGGAACCATTAGTGGCAAAGATATTCGCCACAGTAAAGCGGCTTTATCCTCCAGGGAAGATGAGTTATATAGCGCCACAGTGGCTCGTCCATCAACCGGGTCAGAGGTACGAATCCCACCTTCGGGCTCCGGGATCAGTTCACCAAATTCCTCGAAGGTGGCTACCCTGTAATCCAGTCTGCCCGGAACGCCCTCGTAACGACTTCCTCTGCGCAATTCCATGTAGCGCGCACCGGTGGTGGGGTCGACGACGATTTCTCCCTCCTGCGCGACCGTCACTATCATCCGATACTTGCCATCATCATCTTTCTTATTACCGGCCAGAAACACTGAATGCATGATCCCTGTTTCCGGGGCAATAGACTCGGCGTAGCTAACCAGGTTTATGCTTCTGCGGGCTTGAAATCTCCCGGCGACCAGGGTATTAAGCCCCTGCCTGGACTCGGGGTTAGAGAGCAGTGCCTCAGATCTGGCGGCACCCAGGGGCGTTATAAACAGGCTCAGACTGCCAACAATCAGCATGACGAGCATAGCCGGGACCAGGGTATACATGGTCAGGCGTGAGGGGCTCACCCCACAGGCAGACAGGATAACCATTTCGCTCTCGACGTAGAGCCGACCGTAGGACATTA
>JABHWT010000355.1 GCA_018657645.1 Halieaceae bacterium
TAGCAGTGAATTACAGCAAGTTGCCCAACGTGCGGTTAGCGACGGCCTGACTATCTATGACAGGCGTCACGGCTACCGCGGGCCAGAGCGCAAACTTACCCAGGACAACCCCGATTCGTCCACCCGGCCCGTCGAAGCCTGGCTAAAGGCCCTGGCTGAGACGCCCGTTGTCGCGGACCTGCATCCCGCTGTCGTCAGTGATGTTCTCAAAGACAGGGTATTAGTTCTGCTGGAGGATGGCAGTTATCAGGTGCTTTTTTGGAATAATGGCATCCGCCAGGCCAGCCCATACCTGACAGAAGACTCAAAGGGGCGGGCCCCGACTTCGCCACCCGATGTCCTGGCCCCTGGCGACCTGATACGAATAACCAGAAATGAAAACGGAGAGTGGCACCTGGCCCAGATTCCCGCAGCCCAGGCCGCACTGGTTTCACTGGCACCCAATGACGGCGCTATAGTTAGCATGGTGGGTGGATTCTGGTATGACCAAAGCAAATTTAATCGGGCAACACAGGCGGAGCGACAACCTGGATCCAACTTCAAACCATTCCTCTACAGTGCCGCCCTGGCGGCTGGATTCACCGCCGCCAGTATAATCAATGATGCACCTGTGGTCTTTGAAGACCGTTTCCTGGAGGACGTCTGGCGACCTGAGAACGATGGCGGGAAGTTTTACGGCCCAACCCGTCTGCGCTGGGCTCTAACCAAGTCGAGAAATCTGGTGTCCATACGCTTACTCCAACAATTAGGTGTGGCGCGTTTAATAAGCTACGCGGATCGCTTCGGGTTTGACACTAGTAGCTTTGCAGAGGATCTATCCCTCGCCCTTGGAACCCATGCCATGTCACCCCTTGACATTGCCACGGCTTATGCCGCTCTCGCCAACGGCGGTTACGCGGTGAAACCCTACCTCATCCATAAGGTCACCAACATGGAGGGCGAAACAGTTTTTGAAGAGCAGCCACTCACTGTATGTCGCCACTGCGACCAGCCCAAAACCCAACCCGATACTGAAATGAGCATGGAAGAAATTCTGGCCCAGGAAATAAAGCAACAAACAGGCCTACCAAGGGCACCGAGGGTGATGGATGCTCGCGTTAATTTTATTATAGATAGCATTTTGCAAGATGTTATAACCCGGGGTACGGGACGTCGTGCTCTGGTACTGGAACGCAGCGATATTGCGGGCAAGACTGGCACGACCAATGGTCCCATGGATGCCTGGTTCTCAGGCTACAACCCGGACGTGGTTACGACTACCTGGGTGGGCTTTGACGGTTACACGCCCTTGGGCCGTCGAGAGTTTGGTGGTACTGCTGCTCTGCCAATCTGGATCGATTTCATGCGCGAGGCACTACGCAACAGCCCCGAAGTGGACCGACCCATCCCGGCAGGTATCGTAAACGTCAAAATCGATCCGGAGACGGGCTTATTAGGGCAACCCCGACAAAAAGATGCTATCTCTGAATATTTTCGCGAGGAAAGGGTACCCGAGCGGGCCTCAAATGACGAAGGTGCCGGGTCGGGAAGCAAAGGCACCGACGACCTGATCAAAGATATTTTTTAACACGATTCACTCGCGCCCACTACGATGGACTCGGCTGGGCGCGACGCAGTGGAAATACCACCTGTGACCGCGAACGATAAAGATCTACCGCTTAACGCTTCGGTTGCCAAACCGCTTGTTGAAACGGTCGACCCGGCCGCCACTATCAACCATTTTTTGCTTGCCCGTGTAAAACGGATGACACTCTGAACAAACGTCGATTTTCAAGTCGGCGCACAGGGTAGAGCGGGTCTTAATCTCATTGCCACAACTGCAGGTTGCCGTGACTTCTTCGTATTTAGGATGAATCTCTGCTTGCATAATCATGCTCCTTGTCTGATTGGCGCCGCCACTCGATCTAGGTCGAGCACCGCACCGGGCTCTGGAGTTGGCCATGGGCCGGTCAAAAAATAGGCGGGCATCTTACCAGACACAGCACTTTAAGCAAGACCTTGTTGAGCAGTGGCCCTATAACGTAGGAGTAACTATTCCGCTCAGCTCTCGCAGAATGTTACACTATGGGTGACGAGGTACACTAGTGCACATACTCCGCCTGGCTATCGCCTCTCCCCTGCGTAGCCTATTCGACTACATGCCCCCCGAGGGATTGAGCGAGGATCAGATCGCCGGACTTCAACCTGGCATCCGTGTCCGAATACCCTTTGGCCGCAGAGAAGTGACCGGGTATTTGCTGGCAGTCTGTTCCCACAGTCATATATCTCCCGACAAGCTCAAGCCGGCAATCGAGGTACTGGATCAGACACCGCTGATCAATAGTGCCATGCTGCACTTGTGCCAATGGGCAGCCGATTACTATATTCACCCGATGGGCGAGGTAATAGCTGCCGCATTTCCGCCCAAATTACGCCTGGGCAAACCGCACCAGGAACTGGGCGACCCTGGCTGGGCTCTCAGCCACCGCGGAATGGGCCTGCCGGAGGGCGCTCTGGGCAGATCACCCCGGCAGGCACAGGCACTCGCGCTATTGCAGCAGGCGCCTGCAATTTCATCACAGAGTCTTGCTGAACAGGGAATATCCTCGGCCGTAATGCGCAGTTTACTAGCCAAAGAATTGGTTCAGCACTGCCTCATGAAACCCGCGGCCAAAGCACCCAGATCCCGACCGGGGCTGGACTTGAATGAGGAGCAAAGCAGAGTAGTAACTTCTCTTTACCCGGCGCTGGGCAGCTTTAGCTGTCACCTCCTGGAAGGCGTGACCGGCAGCGGCAAGACCGAAGTATATCTGCAGCTGATTGCGCGCTGCATAGAGCAGAACAAACAGGTATTGGTTCTCATCCCAGAAATTGGCCTGACTCCCCAAACCCTCAGTAGATTCGAACAGCGCTTCGATACCAGTATAGTGACCCTGCATTCAGGTTTGACTGATACCCAGAGGTATCTTGCATGGGAAGCAGCTAGAGAAGGCAGCGCCAGCATTGTAATTGGAACTCGTTCGGCCATCTTCGCTCCTCTTTGTAGACTAGGTCTGATCATCGTAGATGAAGAACACGATGCCTCCTTCAAACAGCAGGATGGCTTCCGCTACGCCGCCCGCGATGTCGCCGTCAAACGCGGACAATTGGAAGGCTGCCCCGTACTACTTGGTAGCGCCACTCCCTCTATGGAGAGCATTTACAACGCGACAAAGACTCGCTATCGCCACCACCAGTTGCAGAACCGAGCGGGAAATGCACGTCCACCATCAATACGGATGGTAGACATTCGTAAACAACCGCTCGAAGCGGGACTCTCTACAGAGCTAATGAATGCTGTCGAGCAGACTCTGCAGCGCAATGAACAAGCGCTGCTGTTTCTCAATCGCCGCGGCTACGCCCCCACACTCCAGTGTCACGATTGCGGCTGGATTGCCCAGTGCCGCCATTGCGATGCCAGACTGACTGTACACCGCAGGCAGCGTAAATTGCGATGCCACCACTGCACCGCCTCACTTCGTCTTCCGGACAGTTGCCCCCTTTGTCAGGGAAGCGCTGTAACGCCTGCGGGCCTGGGCACTGAGCAAAGTGAAGAGGCCTTACGAGCCCGCTTTGGTAGCTGGCCAATCTATCGAGTGGATAGTGATTCAATGCAGGGCAGAAATGCCATGCAAACCCTGGTGACCCAGCTCAATACGGGCGATCCGTGCATCGTATTAGGCACGCAAATGCTCACCAAAGGCCATCATTTCCCGGGCATTAGCCTGGTGGCAGTAATTGATGCAGACGCAGCACTGTTCAGTTCCGATTTTCGTGGAGAGGAGCGAATGGTTCAATTGCTGACCCAGGTAGCTGGGAGAGCGGGAAGGGCCGCGGTGGTCGGCGAGGTTATCATTCAAACTCACTACCCCGATCACCCCATTTTGCACTCTATCCTCTCGGATAGCTATGCCACCCAGGCACAAACTATTCTCGGCAAACGCCAGGCGGTGGGAATGCCGCCTGTAGGCTTTTTGGCCATGTTCCGCACAGATGCGGCCGATGCGCAGATGGGAGAGCGGTTCCTACAACAATTACGTCGGCGCGCTGAGCCGAAACTGCCGCGAGAGACCAGGCTCATCGGTCCCTTGCCATCCCCCATGCAACGTCGGGCTGGGAAGTTCCGCAGCCAAATGATGCTCACGGCAACCAGTCGCAAATCGGCGCAAATTGCCGCCAGGCACCTGGTCGGCATTGCACAGACCCTGCCTACACCTGGTGGTATAAAGTGGACTATTGACGTCGATCCCCAGGATGTTTTTTAGGCCGCCTCCGAATAATGCGGTGATAACTCTGACATTGCCTCAAGAAAGCGCGACCGATACTCACCTCTGGCAATTACATTCCCATACAGGGATAATGTGGTTCTGCTTGCCCTTGCCAGCACCATCCAAAATCAGGTAATACCCCGTAGATGAAGCAACTACTTACCCAGCTCATCCAGCAAGCGCTGGATTCACTGGTCGCCCAGCATGAGCTACCGGACAACATCGCGCCGCACATTCAGATCGATCGCACTCGCGACCAGGGTCACGGCGATCTGGCCAGCAATATAGCCCTGTCTCTGGCCAAGCAAGCGGGCAAAAAACCGCGCGATCTTGCGGCAGCTATTTGCGCTGAACTACCTCAGGCCAGTTTTGTTGAGCGAACAGAAATCGCCGGCCCGGGATTCATTAACTTCTTTCTCAGCCAGAGCAGCAACCAGGCGGTTGTGCACCGAATTATTGAGCAGGGGTCAAACTACGGCACATCCAATCAGGGACAGGGGCGCAAAGTCCAGGTAGAGTTTGTATCGGCCAATCCCACCGGCCCACTCCACGTCGGCCACGGCCGGGGCGCGGCGATCGGAGATTGCCTCTGCCGCCTGCTCAGAACAACCGGCTGGGAAGTATCCAGCGAGTTTTACTACAATGATGCCGGGCAACAAATTGATAATCTCGCCCGGTCCGTACAGGCCCGCTGCAAAGGTCTGGGGCCAGAGGCCGAGAGCTGGCCTCAGGACGGGTACCGCGGAGACTACATAAAAGATGTCGCGTCTGCGTTCCTACGCGGAGACAAAATCGATGCCCAGGACCAACATGTTGTAGGCTCATCAGATTCCGATAATCTCGATGATGTTCGCCATTTTGCAGTCGCCTATCTTCGCCGGGAGCAGGATATCGACCTTAAGGCCTTTGCCGTAGACTTCGACATCTATTTCCTGGAATCCTCACTGTATGATTCTGGTCAGGTAGCCAAAACGGTGGACTATCTGATAGAAAACGGACACAGCTACCAGCACGATGGTGCGATGTGGCTGCGCACCACCGACTTTGGAGACGATAAAGATCGGGTGATGCGCAAAAGTGATGGCAACTACACTTATTTCCTCCCGGATGTTGCCTACCACCTGAATAAGTGGCAACGGGGCTTCGTGCGCGTCATAAACGAACAGGGCGCCGATCATCACAGCACTGTAACCCGCGTTCGGGCAGGGCTGCAGGCCCTGGGACAAGGTATTCCCCAAGGGTGGCCAGATTATGTGCTCCACCAGATGGTTACCGTGATGCGCGGTGGCGAAGAGGTCAAATTGTCAAAGCGCACGGGCAATTATGTCACTCTCAGAGAGCTTATCGACGAGGTCGGCCTGGATGCAACACGTTACTTCCTGATAGCCAGAGGGCCCAATTCACAGCTGACCTTTGATATCGACCTGGCCCTGTCCCAGACCAATGACAACCCCGTGTATTACATTCAGTATGCGCATGCGAGGGTTTGCAGTTTAATGCGCAAACTATCCGATCACGGATGGCAGTGGCAGTCCGAATCTGCCCTGCAACACCTGCACCTTTTAAGGGAGGAAGCGGAAAAAGCCTTGCTGCGCAATCTGGACCGCTACCCCGAGATGGTTGAAAACGCAGCCAGCAACAACGAGCCCCATAACATTGCAACCTATTTGCGAGAGCTGGCGGCCGAGTTTCACAGTTACTACAACGCCCACAAGATGCTGTTGGAAGACCAGGATTTGCGCAATGCCAGGGTAGCCCTCAGCGTTGCCGTACGCCAGGTACTTGCTAACGGCCTGGACTTACTCGGTGTCTCCAGCCCGGAGCATATGTAGACAATGGCCCAGGACTATGCCAAAAAGAGCAAGCCTCGTGCGCCGCGAGGTAAAGCGCCGGCCAGCAGGACGAAAGCGCCTGCTGTACGCCAGTCATCTCCCTGGCGTTGGTTCAGTGCGGGCGTAATCACGGGTATCGGGCTGAGCCTGCTGTTATACCTGGGCACTCTCGCACCTGGCATGCAACACACCAACAGATCCCCGGCGCCCACAGCGGAACAGCCGCCCAAGCCCCGCTATGATTTTTATACGCTGCTGCCAGAGCAGACTATCGATATTGAAGTCGACCCCGACGAAATTCCCGAGCACCCACCAGCCACCGGCGACAAGGACGAGGTTTATCTGTTACAGGCGGGTTCTTTCAAGCAGCGGGAAGATGCCGATCGACGGCGGGCCGAACTACTACTGCTTGGCTTAAACCCCAAGGTTGAACAGGTCACTAGTGACAGCGGCAATTGGTTTCGAGTGTATTTGGGCCCTTTCGAATCACGCTTAAGCCTGAATAAAGCCCGTGGCCTAACGGCATCTCAGAATATCGATACCTTACTGCTCAGACGGGCGATGCCCTAGCGGGGCTTTAGCTACAGATAGAGCCCTTGAATTTGGGTAATCACACCCCATATCCTCGATACTAAACAGGAGGTCGACAGTGGAGCAATACAGGGGCACAACCATCCTATCGGTGCGTCGTGGCAATAGCGTGGTAATAGGAGGTGATGGCCAGGTCTCTATCGGAAATACCGTCATGAAGGGCAATGCCCGCAAAGTCAGGCGCCTGTATAAGGACCAGGTACTAGCGGGATTTGCTGGGGGCACCGCCGATGCCTTCACCTTATTCGAGCTGTTTGAGGCACAATTGGACAAACAGCAGGGAAACCTGGTCCGAGCTGCCGTAGAGCTTGCCAAAGCCTGGCGTTCCGAGCGTGCTTTACGTCAACTCGAAGCTTTGCTGGCGGTAGTCGACAAAGATACCTCGTTGATTATCTCTGGCAATGGCGATGTAATCGAGCCAGAGGACAACCTGATTGCAATCGGCTCCGGAGGCCCATTTGCCCAATCGGCTGCTCGTGCCCTTTTGGATAATACCGATCTCAATGCGCGGACAATTGTCGAGAAAGGCCTGGGCATTGCCGCCGATATTTGCATTTACACTAACCACAACCGAACTGTCGAACAACTGGATTGTTGAGCACCCATGTCAAACATGACCCCACGCGAAATTGTGCACGAACTGGACAAACACATTATTGGCCAGGATAGCGCCAAGCGCGCTGTCGCTATTGCCCTGCGCAATCGCTGGCGGCGGATGCAATTATCGGAGGAGTTACGCGACGAAATCACTCCCAAAAACATTCTGATGATAGGCCCTACCGGCGTCGGTAAAACGGAGATCGCGCGCAGGCTGGCCAAGCTGGCCAACGCTCCCTTTGTTAAGGTCGAGGCTACTAAATTTACTGAAGTTGGTTATGTCGGTCGAGATGTAGAGTCCATTGTTAGAGACCTGGTCGATGTCGCTCTCAAAATGTACCGCGAGCAGGAAATGGCAAAAGTGCGATTCCGGGCCGAGGAAAGCGCCGAGGAGAAAATACTGGATATATTACTCCCCCCGGCGCGCGACACTGAGAGCCCCAGTGGATCCGGTACCCGCCAGCTACTGAGAAAAAAATTACGGGAGGGAGACCTCGATGATAAAGAGATCGAGGTGAGCATCAGCACTGCTGCATCTGGTATCGAGATTATGGCGCCCCCGGGCATGGAAGAGATGACAAACCAGCTTCAGAGTATGTTCTCCAATATGTCTCGGCAACAGAGCAAAACCCGAAAGATGCCAGTCAAGGCTGCGTTCGCTGCCCTATGCGACGAGGAAGCGGCCAAGATGATCAACGAGGAGGACCTAAAGCAAGCCGCCGTCTCCGCAGCAGAACAAACGGGCATTGTCTTCATCGACGAATTGGACAAGGTGGCCAAGCGCAGTGAAGGCGCTGGGGCAGACATTTCGCGCGAAGGGGTACAACGGGATTTACTACCCCTGATAGAGGGATCGACGGTAAGCACCAAGCACGGCATGATAAAGACCGATCATATTCTGTTCATTGCCTCGGGTGCATTTCATCTTGCCAAGCCCTCAGACCTGATACCGGAACTACAGGGGCGCCTGCCCATTCGAGTAGAATTAGCAGCATTAACGCCTGAAGATTTCCAGCGCATTCTTATCGAGCCCGATGCCTCCCTAACAGAGCAATACCAGGCCCTTTTGCAAACGGAGGGTCTGCCCGTGGAATTCACCGAGGATGGTCTCGAGCGAATTGCGGAAACGGCATGGCGGGTCAATGAGTCAACCGAAAACATCGGCGCTCGCAGACTGCACACCGTGATGGAACGCCTGCTGGATGAGGCCTCTTTCAGTGCAGCCGATACCGGGGTAACTCACAACACGTTAGTTGTCGATGCTGCCTATGTCGACCTGCATTTGCAGGAGCTAAGTGAAAACGAAGATCTCTCCCGTTTTATACTTTAGTAGGATTCGCAATAATGATCGATACCGATAAAAGGCCCACTGGCGTCAAGTTGCACACCCGATCGAGACGATTGGAGCTGACCTACGAGGACGGACAGGGCTACTCCTTAAGTTGTGAGTACCTGCGCGTATACTCCCCCTCTGCAGAAGTAAAAGGCCATTCCCCCGACCAGGAAGTACTGCAAGAAGGCAAAAAAAATGTAGCCATCACAGCGATTAATCCAGTGGGCAATTATGCACTGCAGCTGGTATTTGATGACGGCCATGATTCAGGTCTCTACGCCTGGTCTTATCTCTACGAGCTGTGCCTGATGCAGGAGCAGTGGTGGCAGGATTACCTGGAGCGATTGCAGGCCGCGGGTGCCAGCCGAGACCCCGACCTACAAATTCTGAAACTAGGCCTGTAGGCGGGGTGTTTTTACCTTTGCCCACATCGCGCTACAATACGCGCCCTGCTGCTTCCCAGGCCCATAGCCCATGAGTGACAAAGAAACAACCCACTTTGGTTACAAACAAGTGGACACCAAAGCCAAGGCTGGTCTGGTTGCAGATGTTTTCCATTCGGTCTCAGCTCGCTACGACCTGATGAATGACCTGATGTCGATGGGCATCCACCGAATCTGGAAACGCTTTACAATAGAAATCAGTGGCGTGCGCAAAGGGCATTCTGTGCTCGATATTGCCGGTGGAACCGGAGACCTGGCCGGCCAGTTTTCAGATATTGTAGGCTCCGAGGGAACCGTCGTTCTAGCAGATATCAATGATTCCATGCTGCAAGTGGGGCGAGACAAGTTAATTGACAACGGCAGATACGGCAATATTGAATTCGTCCAGGCCGATGCCCAGGTCCTACCGTTCCCGGACGATCAATTCGACTGTATCACTATCGCCTTTGGTTTGCGCAATGTCACCGACAAGAATGCAGCACTACGCTCTATGCTCCGTGTTCTAAAACCGGGTGGTCGATTGCTGGTGCTGGAGTTCTCGAAGCCGGGTAATCCACTACTAAGCAAAGTTTACGACACTTATTCGTTTAAAGTGCTGCCCCTGATGGGAAAACTGGTGACCAATGACGCCGACAGTTACACCTACCTGGCAGAGTCAATCCGAATGCATCCAGACCAGCAGTCCCTAAAGGAGATGATGGAGGATGCCGGCTTCAGCCATTGTGAATACAACAACATGACCGGAGGTGTCGTGGCTGTACACAGGGGTATTAAACCCTGATGACCAGTCACTCCGACCCAACCCTGCATACCGCTGCCCTGGCCGCATTAGAGACTACGCTCAATCAGGCGCTGAAACTTGCTCCACAGGGTCGGAGCGCGCTGGGCGTACTCAAAGACAAGGTGTTCTCGGTACAGTGTACGGCCCCCCGGTTCGATGTTTTTTTGCAGGTTAGCGATAGCGGTATCCGTCTTATGGGGTTCTACGACGGCGAGGTCGCCACCACTGTGCGCGGTACTGCCTCGGATTTTACCGAGCTGGCTCGCTCTTCAGACCCCACCGCAACTCTGATTAATGGCCATCTGGCTTTGGATGGAGACAGCGCTCCGCTAATAGAATTGCATCAGATTCTCAGCGCATTGAATGTGGATTGGGAGGCTCCTCTGGTCTCCAGCCTTGGTGAAGATGCAGGCCATCAAGTGACCCAAATACTACGCAGCCTATTCAACTGGGGCGAGCAAGCCTCCAATAACATCCTGCGTCAAATAAAGGACTTTATTCAGGACGAAGCCAGACTAAGCCCGTCCCGGCAGGAGCTGGAAGGCTTTTGCAAAGGTGTCCGGGAGCTTGGTTTGCAGGTACAGCGGCTGGATTCTAATACCCGGCGCATTCGCAAACGGCTACAGTTGCAGCGGCACTAGACCAATCCATGCGCCGCGCCCTACGCCTGTACAAAATCCTGCAAATTCTCCGGCGCTATGGTCTGGATGAGTTTGTTAACACCGAAGATCTGCCCACGCCGGCGCGTGTTGCATTAGGTGTACTGACTCTTGGGCCGCGCAGGCCTACAGACATGTCGCGTGGAAATCGTCTGCGCAGCGCCCTGGAAGAACTAGGCCCCGTTTTCATAAAGTTCGGGCAAATGCTATCAACCCGGCGAGACTTGCTACCAGCGGACATCGCTAACGAACTGGCAAGATTGCAAGATGAAGTGCCTCCCTTCTCCGAAACTCTCGCAGTTACCATCATTGAGAAAGCGCTGGGAAAATCCGTAGAGGAATTATTCGGCAGTTTCGATATCTCTCCTCTGGCCTCTGCTTCCGTCGCCCAGGTTCACACCGCCACATTGCACAGCGGGGAACGCGTGGTCGTCAAGGTTGTCCGCCCCGATATTGAGCCGGTTATTAGGCAGGATATCGCCCTGATGTTCACCCTGGCCCGACTGGTGGAAAAGTATATGCCAGATGGGAAGCGACTTCGTTCAGTGGACGTTGTCGCCGACTATGAGCTTACCATCCTCGATGAATTGGATATGGGCCGTGAGGCAGCCAACACCTCGCAGTTGCGACGCAATTTTGAAGGTAGCAAGTTGATTTACGTACCCAGAGTTTACTGGGACTATAGCTGCCGTAACGTATTTGTAATGGAGCGTATCGCGGGTGTTCCTGTCACCGATATGGAAACGCTCAAAGCCAGGGGTACCGATTTAAAATTACTCGCCGAACGCGGGGTAGAAATTTTCTTCACCCAGGTTTTTCGCGACAGTTTTTTTCATGCCGACATGCACCCAGGCAATATTTTTGTGGACATTAGCGATCCGGCGGATCCAACCTATATTGCGGTAGATTGTGCCATAGTTGGCAGCCTCAGTGATTCCGACCAGTATTATCTGGCCCGCAATCTACTGGGAATTTTTAAGCAAAACTATCGCGAAGTAGCGCAATTACATGTGGAGTGTGGCTGGGTACCACCGCACACTCGGGTACAGGATTTTGAATCAGCCATGCGCGCCGTATGCGAACCCATATTTGATCAGCCCATCAGTAAAATATCTTTTGGCCAACTCCTGGTCTATTTATTTCAGACTGCCCGGCGCTTTGACATGGCAGTACAACCCTCTCTGGTGTTATTGCAGAAAACCCTGTTAAACATCGAGGGCTTAGGCAGGCAGCTCTATCCACAGCTCAACCTGTGGGACACCGCCCTACCTTTCCTGGAGAGCTGGATTCAAGAGCGATACTCGCCCCAGGGAATGCTGAAACGACTTGGAGACCAGGCGCCCTCGTGGCTCGAGCAACTGCCCCAGCTGCCCGATATAATTCTTGAGAATCTGCAGCACACCAGGGAACAGCAGCATGCATCAAGCCTGCAACAGCAGCAATTAGAGCGCCGACAGGCTCAACGCGAGCGTCGCAAGAGACGCCTCATCGCGACGCTCGCTATTCTGTTAGCGGGCGCAACAATCATTCCCGGCGTTTGGCAACATCTTGCAAGTGTCCCTCCCGGAGCCTGGCTTCTTGGAATAGCTGCCGCAGCGCTGCTGTGGCCAGACAATTCTGGAGCATGATCCTGGATGCCGCAGTTGGATCACGAGAGTCTGCGCATCTTTTTCGTGCCCAACTGCAGTTTCCAAGATAATGTGTATTTGGCTGGCCTGTGCCATAATGTGTCCCCACCGGGGAAGATCATTTGAATGATATACTGACACAGTTAACGGTCGTTCTTGAGCAGCGCAAAAAAGCTGATCCGGAGCAATCCTATGTTGCCCGCCTCCATGACAAGGGTCTGAACAAAATCCTGGAAAAGGTGGGGGAAGAAGCAACCGAGGTCATCCTGGCGGCAAAAGACGCCCAGGGCAGTGGGGACAAGGCCGCCTTAATAAGCGAGACCGCCGATTTGTGGTTTCACTGCATGGTCATGCTGTCCCATTTGGGCGGCGATGTCTCGGATGTAATGAACGAGCTCAGCCAGCGCTTCGATGTATCTGGTCTGACCGAAAAGGCAGCACGCAGCGGTGCTGCCAACAATCCAACACAGCAATTAGATTGAGTAGGAGATTAAAATGGGAATAGGCGGCATCAGCGTATGGCAACTACTTATTGTGCTTGCCATCGTCATCATGTTATTTGGAACCAAGCGCCTGAGATCACTCGGCAGTGATCTGGGCAGCGCGGTAAAGGGCTTTCGCAAAAGCATGCAGACCGAGGAGGGAGCCGAGGTAGAAGCCGAGACCGAGACCGATGAGTCAGCTGAACCCGAACCCTCCACCGAGGGCATCGGCAAAGACAAGTAGCGGGCCAAATGTTTGATATTGGTTTTCAGGAACTCCTTATCATCGGAGTGGTCAGCTTATTGGTCATTGGTCCGGAGCGACTACCCGCGGCCATCCGGACCGGGGTAGGTTGGCTCAACCGAATAAAACGCAGTTTCAATGATATAAAGCGGGAAGTGCAGCAGGAGTTACACAACGACTCGGTGCTTGAGGA
>JABHWT010000358.1 GCA_018657645.1 Halieaceae bacterium
GGCAATAGCATCCATCGACTTTCTCTACTTGTTAAGCACAGGCAGAGAGCCCTGGTTGTCGCTGCTTTAACCCGAATATTTCACCAAGGATGGCCCAGGCCAGCCTCTCGACCGCTGAGCGGTCCCACCTCCTCCGGGAATTGCGCTGTAGCTGGTGAAATGTTCGGATTAAGCGACTTTGAGCGTTTCCAGGTCCAGGACCGCTGCAATTAATCGCTGCAAATTAAGTTCGGTGATTTCCTTCCCGTAATTCCGGGTCGGGCAGGTCATCCAACCGATAACCAGTCCCCACAGTGCAGCTTGCCTGTGCAACAGCCAGGCGCTATCAAAGTTGGGGGGCGAGGCGACACCTCTTCTGTGCAACTCATCCAGATAAAACCGAATCAAATCAGACTCGTTGTGTCGGCGCTGTTCGATGTCCAGGGCCGTGGTGATGTAATAGGTGAGGTCGCGACTGAAACAGCCCTGCATTGTCAGTTGAAAATCCAGCAGGCCAACCGATCCATCGGGTAACAAAAATGTATTTCCCTGATGCGTGTCACCGTGAAGCAGGGTTCTGGGCCCGTTCTCCAGGACAGTTTCCTGCAGTGTCAACATTGCACAAAACAGCGCTTGTGGGCTGCGATCCAGAGGCCGTAACATCTCTTGCCGCCAGGGTTCGTTGTTCAGGTGGCTCTCTATGAGCGGGAAGATGTTTCGGAAGAAGTCACTCATGCCGCCGCTGGCCGGTGTACAGAGCCAGCTCAAATCACTATCCAGGCGTGGGCTTTGCCAAAGTCTGGCATGGATTTCGGCCAGGTTGCCAATCAGGGAACGCACCTGGTCCAGTGTCACCGGCGTGGTCACATCGGGAAAAATCGCGTTGCGTAGGGTGAGGTCTTCCATAATTACACCGAATTGACCGGAGCTACTATCAAATACTGCTGCATAAACATGCGGCGCCACAATATTCAAGTGGGGTCTCAGCTCGCGGTAAAACCGCACTTCTGCGTCAAACATCTCGCCGGGGGCATGTGGCGTTTCCAGCATGGTTTTAAGTATAACCCTGGTCGGTAAGCCCTGATCCTTGTTCGGGCGGTAGTGCAGATCGAGTAGTATCCGGTCGGCGGTTGAGGCAAAGCCGCTGTCACAGTTGATGCATTCAATGACATCGAAGCTGTCCACTTCGACCTGGGGGTGAAGTTCGGACAGCGCCTCAGTCAGTAGGGCGGCACTCAGGTCCTCTACCATGTTAGGGAACTTAATTTGCTTCATTGCGCATAAATCGACAATTACCAAAGTACTTTTGGATTACCAAATTAGCCATTACCTAACCGGACCTCCTGCTTGGAAAGCTGTGCATTTGCCATTGTTCCTCGCCTCGTACTTTTGTGACAGACATTTTGGAATTGCATTGGTTCCAGAAAATACAAGTCCTCAGTTCTACAACTGGCTAACACTGCGCCACCAATCGTCTTGCAGGGCCAGGGCTTGACTCTCACCAGCTTCCCACAATTGCTCCTCAACCGTTCGATTATGTTGCTGAAGTTTAACTTTTAAATTCTGGTCCACCTCGGTCTTGTTATAAATGTGCAACCAGTCATCCCAGAATCCAGGATGTTGCCCAAGCCAGTTTTTCTGCTCGCCGTGCAGGGGCTTAAATAGAGAAATACAGGGCGCAGATCCGCCCGTCATCCAGGTTTTTGACCCCCGCCCACTAAGATGGCAGATCATGGACTGTGTTGTCTGTGACGGTCGCAACAAGCCTTTTTCATGCATGCAGACATCGGCATTGCTGCTGTGCTTTGTGCCTGCCTTATGTTGGCGCAGAATCTGCGCCAGTTGCGGGGCGACAGGCTGTCGCTTATCGAGGTTGTCCAGTGCCTTGAGGTTGCAGTCCCGTCGTTTTACTGACCGGGCTGCCCAAGGCATAAACCAGGTTGCAAAGGCCTTTCTGAAGTTGAAGTCGCCCCTGCCATTCCAATAGCCCGACTTTCGAGCCAGGTCGGGTAGTGAATCGCTGCACAAGGTATAGTCACAGCCAATGGACAGATCGTTTGAAATAGCAATAACCGGGTTGTTTTGATTCAGCTTCTTTGCCACCCAGAACTGCCCGGCGGTCTCCAACTGCCAACCGCCATTGGCATCGGCAATGAGGAAACTATTGTCATACCGAAAGTTCTTGTCGCGGAACCCGGCGGGTCCACCCTGTCCATACCGCTGTAAATAGTCGGTGATCACCTCCAGTGCATCGTCGGCGCTGCGACCCTGCTCCAGGCCAAGGCGAACTAAATCCATGCCCAGGAGTGCCGAAGAGCAGCGGCTAATAAGCCGCGTATAGACAGCCTCGTTGCCGATAGCTACGCCGTGCTCATTCACACCCATTTCCGCACCCCACATCCAGTCGGGGCGGGACAGCCAGGCAGCATGTCTCTTATCGGGAACGTCAATTTGTAGATAAGTGGCTTTTTGGTTACTGTCACCGGTCCAAGGGTCGTGCCATTCTACTCGCTGCGGCTCAGCTGCCTCTCGGTCGCTGTTCTTGCCGAACCAGCAGTTATCCTCATCCAGCATTGCAAAGGTGTCACACAAAACACAGCACCCAGTAAATTCGCACAGTGAAAAGGTTCGCTGGCAGTGACTCGATCAGCCCACCCACCACCGATTATTGCACAACGAGCTTTAGTATATTGAGTCTCCTCTCAGAGTCCAGTACGCTGAAAGATGGGTGGAGCGCCGCTTTATCAGGCGCCTGCAAACAAAAGGGTACCAGCGACCATAATGAGAATTCGATTTGAACCCAAAGCGTTGCCAATAACTTATCTGATCAGGGTATGCCCATGACTGAAGGCGGTGTCGAGCGAGAAATCACGGTTACTATTGTTGATTCTGGCCGTGTTATACCCCATGTGAAGGGCGAGACACTTCTGGAAACCCTCCTTTTTGAAGACGAGGATATTGTCGCCGACTGTGGCGGCGCGAGTATCTGTGGAACCTGCTCTGTACATGTCGTCAGTGCGCCGCCTCCAGCCGAAGAGTCAGACCACGAATTGCTCGGTTCCCAAAGGGTGGCCGAGGGTTGGCGCCTGGCCTGTCGCTGCTACCCGACTGAGGACCTGCTAATTGAAATCGATCGATCTGTGGGCATTCATGCCATGCGAATCGAAACCAGCGGACTGTCACATGTGGAACCGCAGGTGGGTGCGATTCAACAAAGCTACGGCCTGGCAATTGATCTGGGAACCACTACCATTGTTTGCTATTTAGTGGACCTCAGCGGTGAAACCGGAGATCTAGTGGTGGCTTTTCCCAACCCACAGAGACTCGCCGGAGCCGATGTTGTGTCGCGGATTGCGTATGCGCACGAGGACAAAAAGAACCTGGAAAAACTCTGCAAATTGGTCGCTAACCAGATAAACAGACGACTGATTTACCTTTTTGAACAGGAGGGCGTGTCGGGCTCGGAAATCACCCGCATTATTATGGTCGGAAATATGACCATGACGCACCTGTTTCAGGGAATGGATCCCTGGGCTCTTGGAATTGCGCCCTATCAACCGGAACAAAGAGTTTGGGATAGCCAGCCCGCTGCCATGTTGTTCCTGCCTCTCTTTGGCACTACCCCAATACATAGCTTTCCAGGCATTGCAGGGCATTTAGGTGGTGACACTGTGGCGGGCCTGATGGCACTTAACCTGAGGGAGAGCAAAAAAACCTCGCTGTTTCTGGATCTGGGAACAAATGGAGAAATTGTGGTGGTTCACCAGGGCAAGGCCCACGGCTGTACTTGCGCTGCAGGCCCTGCTTTTGAAGGTGTTCGCATATCCTGTGGGATACCGGCGGTGCCAGGTGCCATTAATGAAGTGGTAATTTCAGGGGGTGACATTCAAACCACTACTATTGAAGGTGCTCCCCCCGTGGGCTTATGCGGTTCTGGCCTCGCCGATGCCATTGTGGCCCTGCTGGCTGCGGGCTTAGTCGATCCCTCGGGTCGCATAACGCCGCCGGAGCAACTTGGAGAGGATGTCTCCGCTGATCTGCGGGCGCGTGTTTTGACCAGCGGCAGGGGACGAAAGATTGCTCTTGGCAAGGGAGTTGGGCACCATGCCGTCGAGATTACACAATTGGATATTCGCGAAGTTCAACTCGCCAAAGGCGCATTCAGGACTGGCATCGACATTCTGTGTCGGCGCGTTGGTGTTGAACAGCACTGTATTGATCAGGTTTATATTGCCGGAGGCTTTGGTAACGCACTTAAGCCGAGCACCCTGATTGCCCTGGGAGTTCTGCCTCCAGAGCTCCAGGACAGGATTATTCCAGCGGGCAATGTTGCCGGGGTCGGAGCCCGGGCCGCTTTATTTTCGGATGCTGCAGACGCAGATGCCCTGGACATTGCCAACTGGGTTGAGCACTTGCCCCTGGAAAGCGCGCCTGACTTTAGCGCAGCGTTCACCGCCAATCTCACTTTTCCAAAACAATAATCTCTGCCCAGTATGTTATTCGTAGCGCAGGGACCGTATCGGGTTGGCGGTGGCCCACGGTGGCAATGTGGTTTTAGGCGTCAGTGACGCCGGTGGGGCGAGGTTCACGTTGATGTTCTAGCGACGTTCGCCTGCACAGCGACTGACGACCTATGGTAATGTGCGAGCTGAAGGTCTCGTAGTCAAAAAGAGGCCCTTTCACCTCCCCGTGGCTTCAATGCAAAAAGTGGGGGTGATTGTACGTTAATTGTAAATGGGAGCTCAGATGGCACACCCGCATGAATCACCAACCCTCGCGGGAAAACTTAACTGTGCCTCGGGCGCAGGGCAAATGAGTGGCCTGAATCGCAGGGATCTGATCCACCTTGCTATTGTGTTGGCGATAGCCATCGCCACCAGATTTTATAAACTCGGATATGCATCGTTGTGGCTTGACGAGGCCTTTACGATAAGAATTTCTAATTACTCTTTTTCCACTCTGTGGGTAACAAATTACGATCCCTCGCCCCCCCTCTACTATTCCCTGATTCAATTGCTGCTGAATTTTGGCCACAGCGAGTATTTGCTGCGTCTACCCAGTGCCATTTTCGGTGTTCTGACCATCGCAGTAATCTATATTGCAACCCGAAGAATAGCGGGACCTCTAGCTGCTCTTTCAGCCTGTCTTATTTTATCACTGTCGAGTTTCAATATTGAGTATAGTCAGGAGGCCAGATTTTACGCACTCTTGGGTCTATGCCTATCGGTATCTTTTTTGGGGTTGGCAAACTTAAGCCAGCGCTGGCAAAGCACATCTTCGGGATTTACATTCCGGGAGTTTCTCCGCTGTGGTGGAGCGCTGTACGCGCTGGGTTTAATCGCGGCTTTATATACCCACAATACTGCGGTGTTTTACTGGTTGGGCGTACAGTTTTTTTTCATAGGCTGGTGGTTTCGACCCTTTAGGTTAGCGCTACCGGTCCTGGCCGCTTGGTTTGTGGTCAATTTCATAGTGCTCCTGCTGTGGATACCCTGGCTTAATGCAAGCCTTGAACGTATTGCGATGGGCGGATTCTCCTGGCTTCCCCAGGCCTCTGCATTAGATGCCATGAATCAATGGAGAAGTATACATGGTATGTCCTCTGTGCTTCCGGGACAGCCAGGCCCCGATCTCATAAAGTTATTGCTGGGGGTAGTCGGTATTTATAGTTTGAGACGTTATCCCGCAATGGCTGTGTTGCTTTCTGGGTTGCTGGTTTTTTCCTCGATTGCAATATGGGCCTTTGGATTTGTCGGGACACCGGTATATATGCATCGAACCATTTTGTGGGGGACTCTGTTTTCCTCCGTCGTGGTAGGCATAGGCATTTCGCGGTTTCCTCCAACTATTGCCTACTGTTTCATTATGCTTGTCGCAATCGAAGGTGGTCTCGGCGTGAACCACTACTTCAAATACAACGTAGCCGAGTCCGAAGATTGGCGCTTTGCTGCGGAAATTTTCAATAAGCATCAAAAACCCAACGACATACTGTTGATTAGAGAGCCCTTCGTACACTACCCCTTTTTCTATTATGTCGATGAGTTTTCCCCAGACTGGACAATTTTGGGCTGGGACTGCCTTGGAGAACGCGCACTGACTGGACGGATAAAGTATGGAGCCCCGATACCGACGATAAAATGGTCGAAGTCAGACATATTTGGAACTGACAAACCCATTTCGCAGAAGGAAGGTGCGGCCCTCTGGCTCGTGGAGGCCCACTGCCTTTCCCGAGACTGGGACACGTCCGATGCGACCTTTTTGCCCAATTGGAGACTACGTAAATCCTACGACTTCAAGGGAGGCTACCTGCACCATCTGGTGCCGGCAGCTCGGAGATAACCCTGCTACAATACAAAATCCTGATTTGCCAGGGCAAAACACAATCCCACGCTTAGGATACTGTGTATGAAATCTGAACCTGAGATGCAAGCTGCGTCAGTAACAATCTCTGTTGTTTGTCCATGTTTTAACGAAGAAAAGGTTATTCCTGCGTTTATCGACGCCTTAATACCTGTACTAAAGGACACTGACCTTTCCTACGAAATTGTCTTTATCAACGATGGTAGCAGCGATAAGACCTTACAGGCGCTGTTGGCAGTTCGAGAGGAAACCGATGCGGTACGTATTCTCAATCTGTCCAGGAATTTTGGCAAAGAGGCCGCCATGACCGCCGGGCTGGATCACGCACAGGGCGAGGTTATTATTCCTATGGATGTGGATCTCCAGGATCCGCCAGAGTTGATCAAGGAATTCATAGAACGTTGGCGAGAGGGTTATGAGGTCGTACTGGCCAGGCGTGTGGATCGTTCTGCTGATACGTGGACAAAACGCGTTAGCGCTGGCCTGTTTTATCACTTACACAACAGAATTTCCGATGTTGAGGTTCCGCATAATGTTGGCGATTACCGGCTCTTTACGCGCAAGGTACTTAAAGAGGTCCAAAGGCTGGGTGAACACCAGCGATTTATGAAAGGTCTTTTTGCCTGGGTTGGTTTTAACACGACTACAGTGGAGTATGTTCGTGAAAAACGAGTAGCGGGGAAAACCCACTTTAACGGGTGGAAACTGTGGAATTTTGCGCTGGATGGTATTACCAGTTTCAGTTCCGCCCCACTGCGTATTTGGCTGTATATTGGCATTTGTATCGCCACACCATCGGTGTTCTGGGCCAGTTGGATTCTCATCCGCACCGTGGTTTATGGCATTGATCTCCCAGGTTATGCATCGCTCATTTCCGCGGTTCTGTTTCTGGGCGGCATACAATTAATTGGCATTGGTGTGCTGGGTGAGTATGTCGGCAGAATTTATATAGAGACCAAGGGAAGGCCAAACTATATCGTTGAGAAAGACTACGAAACACGACCTTCCATCTGATCAAATCCCTATGCCATTAGAAAAAATGAAGGGCGGGCCTCTCACTCAACTCATTATGCAGCTGTTTCGCTATGGCGGCGTGGGTGGAGTTTCTACCCTCATTCACATTGCTATAGCCATTACTTACATCCGCCTGATTGACGAGGCCATCATCTGGGCCAATGTGGCAGGATTCCTTGTTGCTTTCTGTTTTTCCTATGTGGCCCAGTCACTGTTTGTATTTCGTGCGCGCTTTTCAATGATCAGACTCACTAAATTCTTTGGGGTGCAAGTGATCGCTCTGACACTCTCTCTGTCGACGAGTTTATTATTCACGGGGGCCCACCCCTATTTTAAGGTGTGCATCACTGCTATTTTACTGCCATTAATGGCCTTTGCTATCCATAAACTGTGGACTTTTACTGAAGTCGAGTGATGTCCACTAACTAGAGGAGCCTGAGAATTCTTGCTCTATAAAAACAGTGTTGGCATCTAGAGAAAATTGGTCCATCAAAAAACGTTCCTGGGGCTTCTCCGAGGCTGTTTTGGGGATTTCATCGACCAGCTGTAGGTACGAGGGAACGAAGTTTGACTCCAGACCTAGCCGGCAGTGGGAAAAGATTCGGGCCGGATCAAAAGAGGGCTTATCTCTCACCACGATGGCAGCTACAACATCTTTTTCACCGGGAGCGCCCGATGCAGCAGCGACCCCATAGACGTACACGTCGGCAATTTGCTGATTCTCAGCGATAACTTTTTCCACATAACTGGTATTAATAAAGTCGCCATTGTGGCGAATGCCGCCTCCCTTGCGGTAGTCAAAAAACAACCAACCCTCGCTGTCTGTGTGTCCCATATCGCCGCTTCGGTTCCAACCACTATCGATTTTGCTGCGCGATGCATCGGGGTTGTTGAAGTACTCCACTTCGGCTTCACTACCATCCTCCGGGCGACAGCAAATCTCGCCCACCGAAAAGGGGGGGCATTCTTCGCCTTCCCGATTCAGGATTTTCATGATCACCCCTGGCATGGGTTTGCCAAAGGAACCCACAGGGCCTTCACCAATGGGTTTATAGGCCATGCCTCCGCCATCGCTGGCACCGTAGAATTCAAACACATCGACGCCAAATCGCTGCTCAAAGGGCTCCCAGATAGCCGCTGGCATACCGCCGCTCACCACCATACGCACCGGGTTGTCGGCGTCGTTGTCTTTGGGGGGTTCGCTATAGACCGCTGTTGCAATACCGCCAATCAGAGAAAAGCTGGTGCAGTCGTAGCGACGGCAAATTTCCCATAGTTTCGATTTTGTAAACCGGCGGCTTATTACGGCCCTGTAGCCGCACATGAGGCTTGGACATAGCGCTGTTGCCTGGGCATTATTATGGGTAAAAGACAGGCCGGTGTAGGGACGCTCGTTGTCCTGGTAGCCAAAAATAAAGCCGAGCATCCCGGTGCCGCCAAAGCGCTGATTATCGCCCACGATGCCTTTGGGATCCCCGGTCGTGCCCGAGGTATAAATAATCTGCAGGGGATCGCTGAGTTGGGTATCGCGCACCTCCACCGTCGCGGCACTGCTGGCTAAAACCGGGGAAAGTAACTCGACTGAATCGAGTCTGGCAATATCTTGTGCGCCCGACTCTCCGGTTTCCAGTGCTAAGATCCATTCTAAATCCGGCAGCTGGCCCCGCACTGAACAGATCTGGTCGGCACTGTAGTCGGTACAGATTACGCCGCTACAGGCACTATCGCGCAACATATACGCCAGTTTATCGCCCTTCATTCGAGGATCTATAGGTACAAAAACACAACCGGTGACCGATGCTGCAATCATGGACTCAACGAACTCGGGGTGATTGCGCATCATGATGGCAAAGCGATCGCCTTTGTTCATACCTCTTGCGACTAATGCGGCGGCGATACAATTGCTATTGCGCTGCAGCTGTGCATAGCTGCGCACCTCGTCCGGCGTGTTACCACCATCCAAACTCAGGTGCTCAAAAGTCAGTACATCCAGGTTGGGCTTTTGCCGGGCCCTGATATTAATCAGGTCGGCCAGTATAAATTCATTGGGTTCACGCATGTTGTTTCTCAGTCTAGCGCACTACAACAGTGATATTCATTGCGGCAACTTCCTCGTCTATGGTGCCTCCGCCGTTGTGGGCCAGTCCTACGCGAGCGCCTTGTACCTGACGATCTCCGCATTCACCTCTCAATTGTTTCGTAATTTCGGTCAGCTGGGCCACTCCGGTGGCACCCACCGGGTGACCCTTGCGCAGTAGACCGCCAGAGGTGTTGACTGGGATTCGCCCACCCAGCCGGGTGTCGCCATCGGCCATTGTTTTAGCTATATCATCGTCTTTACATAGTCCAAGGTGGGGGTAGGTAATTAACTCTGTGACCGCTGACGAGTCGTGCAACTCCACAAGGTCGAGATCATCGGGGCCTAATCCGGCCTCGTAATAGGCTTCCTCTATACAGATATCGGTGACACTTTTCTCCCCGGGAGGATGATCAAAATAGGAATGCAGTACCGAGGAGACCACGCGCACGGGTTTGCTGATACCGAGCTGCCTGGCCTTGCGTTCACTGACAATCACTGCAGCCGCACCACCATCTGCGAGCGGGCATAACATTGGCCGAGTCAGCGGGTCGACAATGACCGGTTGTGCCAATACCTCTTCCACGGTCATTTCGTTCTGGAACTGGGCATTGGGGTTAAGGCTGCCATGGAAGGAATTCTTGGCTGATACCATGGCGAAGTGTTCTATGCTTGTACCGTGCTTTTGCATAAACTCGCGAGCTAATACACCATAAAAATCGGCGAACATGGAGCGCTTGGTCCCGGACCCCTCGGATTGTCCGGCCGACATATCCGCCAGGAATTTATCACGCTCCTCCACGTCGACTGCGCCGGCAAACGCGGCATAGCTCACCGCCTTATCTTCGTGGTAGAGTTTTTCCACCCCCACTACCAGTACCACATCGTAAACGCCCGCAGAAACCATGATACAGGCTTGGTTTAACGCCGTAGAGCTGCTGCCACAGGCATTCTCTATATTGATAATGGGCACCTTACCCAGGCCAATGGAACTGAGAATAACCTGGCCGCGAATGGACTCCTGTCCTGTTACCGTGCCTGCGGCACAATTACCCACATAGGCTGCTTCAATGTCGGACAGCGAGAGGCCGGCGTCTTTCACCGCATCGAGGGCCGGCTGCCCACCCAGCCACTTCAGACTCTTGTCCAGGTGTTTGCCAAAGGGCGTCATACCGACTCCGGCGACTACAGCGTTTACCCGCATGTCATTCTCTCCCTAAACCATGCCCGAGCCAGGCAAGTCGTATTTCTCTCTAATGGCTTCAATCTCTTCTTCGCGTCCAGGTAGTGGCGCCTGCTGCTGCAGCAACTGGTCTGCCTCGAGTTGGGCGATTACATTTTGCGCGCGGGGAAAAGGCGTATCGTAATTGTTGAGCTGAAATAACTGCTCAAAGGGCAACCTGGGGCGTTGACCACCGGCTTTTGAATCTTCCAGAGGGTAGCCCACGGTCTGCACCACAACGATGCGACTGCTTTCCGGTAGGCCAAAGGCTCGCTCCACCTTGGACCAATCGTCGGAGCCCTGGCAGCATGCGCCTAATCCAAGTTCAAAAGCCATAAGCGTGGCCTGTGCCAAGGCCTGGCCGAGGTCCATATCGACCATGCCAGGCCCCTTCAGGAACTCACCAATTTCATTAAATAGCGGGACCAGGGTTTCCTCCAACTCCTTGTGCTTGTCTGGGCCATAACCCAGAGCACCGGCCTGCACCAGTTCGCGCAATCGCAACCCAGCTTCGTCCATGGCGTTGGTTTCTACGTACCAGAGAATAAATACCGGGGCCAGTTTCATCTGAAACCCACCGACCGGTGAGGGAAGGCTGGCCAGTTGCTCTTCGCTGGCAGTGGCCCGGTGAATCACCAGGGCGCGGGCCGCATTGTTATTGCCAAAATGCGATGCCAGCCTGGCGGCTTCCAACATATATTGAATCTTTTCGATCTCCACTGGCCGCTCCGGATCCAGATAGCGAATCGAGCGCCGATTGCCAATAACGTGCCTCAGTTCCATGATGTTTCTCCTACTGCTGTATGACCTGTCATGTGTTAATGCCCACTAAAGTCTTGCCGCCGCCATAAGACCCAGAAGATTGTTCTCTCCGTCCTCAATTAGTGAGGCACGGGCATCGCGAAAAATTTTCTCCACCGGGTATTCGCGACACAAGCCATTGCCGCCAAACAATTGTATTGCCTCATTGGCAAGATCGAAGGCGGTTTGAGTGGCCAATATTTTGCAGCTGGCTGCATGCTCGAAAGGCACGCCGCCCTCGATAGTAGCCTCGGCTATGGCTACCCTCCGTATGTGTGACCGAGCAGATTCCAGTTTCATGAACATCTGAAACAGGCGAGTCTTGACCGCTTGATGCTCGATAATTGGTTTGCCGCCCTGAACGCGTTCCTTGGCATAGGCCAGGGCGTGATCATAGGCTGCTCTGGCCACGCCGATGAACTGCTGCCCCATCGCTATATTGGCCCCCTTGAGATAGAACTCCCAGACCATGGGGTAGACCTCCGGCCCCTCCATAATCAGAAACTGTCGCGGTACTTTTACATTGTCAAAAAAAATCTCACCCTGATTCAGGGAGCGCTGGCCAATTTTATTTAGTGGCTTGCCCCGGGTAATTCCCTCCAGGTCCAGAGGCATTAGAAACACCGCTCCATCGGCATAACCCTGATCGGAGTCCTCGAAGGTAGCAAACAGGGTGGTAGAACCGGCAATTGTACCAGTAGATACCCAGGCCGACTTCTGGCCATTGAGAATAAAATTTTCTCCGTCGCGTCGTACACGACAATCGGGTGTAATCTCTTTATCGAAGAACACCGGTTCCGTAAACGCCACCGAATCGCTGCCGTGGTTGGGCTCGGTAACAGCCAGGCAGCTGATTTCATCCCGCGCACTGAAGTACTCAACCAGATCCTGTCTGCCGAAATTGGCAGCTATGGTTGGTGTCATGTTGAACAGGGCAAAGGTGATGAACATCCCGACATCGCCCCAGCTCAACTCCTCCAGTACGATGCAGTGCATGAGTGCGCGCTCCGCCGGGCTTAAATCGGGGCCGTAGGTCTCGGGCATGCCCACCAGCCCCAATTGTTTGAATTCCTCCAAAGCACTCCAAAGAGGAGAATCATCGGCAATGACCTGTTCCGGCGTCATATTATCAAGGCGTGCTGCAACGGGCCGCATCACGTCCTCTGCGAAGCGGTGGCAGCTCTCGCGAACGGCTTTCATCTCCTCGGTCAACCCAAAATCCAGATCGAAACTACTCATCTCTCCATTACCTCGCTGGTGGTCGATGAACATGATATAGGAGCTGCAAAAAAATATCGCCGGGCCTTTCCAAGATTTAATGCGGAATTGCAATCCCCGCTGTCCATCACGGGCTATTGGGTGATGGAGGCTTTTTGCGTCGCCCTGCCAGTCAGGCGTCGCTTCTAGAGTGAAGCGGTGGCCGCCGCTCCCACCAGGGGCAGCTCTGTTCCAGTTGCCCGGCCAATTGCAACAACAAGGCGTCGTTGCCGAAGGCCGCGGTAAACATCATCCCCAGAGGCAAATTATTGTCCGTCCAGTGCAGGGGAAGCGAGATAGAGGGTTGTCCGGTTTGGTTGTAGAGGCCGGTGTCACCCATAAAACCGACTAGTCTATCGCCATATTCCTGCGGTGGTGCATCGCTAATATATCCCACGGAAACCGGGGCCGATGACAGCGTGGGCGCCAGAAGTATGTCGTACTTCTGGTGAAATTCTCCCAGTAGCCTTCCAGCGCGCTGATTCATCTGAATGGCCTCAGCATAGTCAGCGGCACTAATGCTATTACCCAGTTCCATAGTAAAGCGTGTACTGTCCTCCATTTCAAGATCATCTACGGAGCAGCCCAGTTCTCCTGCCCGCTGCCGGGCAGCGAGCGCAGTATTGACCGACACAATGGTAAACATGAGCGAAGCAAGAGCCTCTCCATCATAGTCGGGGCGCGCTTCTTCGACCTGGTGCCCCAGATCCTCCAATAATGCGACGGAGGCGTCGATTCCCGCCAACGCATCGCTTTGGTAGGCTCCCTTTCCCCACTTCTGGCGACTCACCGCTATCTTTAAAGCCGCGGGAGCCGATTGGGCGGCCTTGAGAAAACTACCACCATAGTACGGGGCAGCATAAGCCTCTCCCACCTCCGGGCCTGCTGTAGCATCGAGTATTGCAGCGGTATCGCGAACGCTGCGACTGACCACATGACTGGTAGACTGGCCCGCCCAACCCTCTGCCTTGTCGGGGCCAAAGGGTACGCGCCCCCGGCTGGGCTTAAGCCCGACTAAACCACAACAGGCGGCGGGAATGCGGATGGAACCTCCCCCGTCGGAGGCGTGCGCCATTGGCACTATCCCCGCTGCGACGGCCGCGCCCGACCCACCACTGGAACCGCCAGGTGTTTTGTCGGTGTCCCACGGGTTGCGACTGGGACCAAATGCCTTTGGCTCGGTGACGGGCATCAAACCAAGCTCGGGAGAATTGGTTTTACCAAAGGTTACCAGGCCCGCTTGTCGATAACGCTGAACCAGAGTGCTGTCGTGGTCGGCAATCTGATCGCGCCACATTCCGCTGCCATTGCTGGTGGTGGTTCCCCGCATTGCCAGGTGGAGATCCTTGAGTAAAAAGGGCACGCCCTGGAAAGGTCCTTCTGGTAAACCTGCCTCAATCGCCACGCGGGCCTGGTCATAAAAGGTATGCACCACCGCATTAAGCTCACCATTGACTCGCTCGTTGCGGGCTATGGCTTCCTCCAACAAGTCGCCGGCACAGACTTCACCGCTGCGGACCAGCTCCGCCAAACCCAGGCCATCGTAGTTATCGTATTCTGCAAACCCTGTCATCACAGTCTCCTATGCTGTTGCGCTGCCCTAATCATCAACCCTGTAGATTGTGGCTTCCCGGTTACTTAGCACCGTAGCGAAATTGCTCTCGAAGTAAGCCCTATTCGCAGAGAAATCTCTGACCGCCAGTTCGTCGACCACGATATATTCTATGGCATATTTTTGCAGCAGGGCATTTGTGTTGGTAGCACCACTATAAATTGCCTTTATATCACGTTCTCTTTCCGCATAATCGATATTGTAGGACCAGAGCCACCCACGATACCCCATTAACACACCTCGCCCGCTGATCGTTGTAATAAAGTGGAGGTGGTAGTCCGGCGTAAGAATAATGTCTGTGGGATCGGACAAGTCCCGTAGTTGCCTGGCGAGCTCGATTTGACCGGAGCTCACCATGGTATGGGACTCGCGCTCGACGTGCAGGCTTTTGACAAGGTCAATCAGCCCTGAAAATACCATTAACATAACCATGGTCGAGGCAATTACCTTCGCCGGATAGCCCTTGTTAAAAATTCTGGCGACAAGCTGTGCGACAAGAAAGCTCAGGCCCAAATGCGCCCACAGCAGAATCTTGGTGTTGTCCCAGAGGTATGGCTGGAACTGAAAAACGTTGGCCAGAACGAACAGTAGGGAAAAAGCGAGAAACAGTGGTTGTTGCTTGCCGTCACTGCCGCTGCCAAAGCCCAGGAATTGGCCTCCGCGAATAAACAGGAGTACCAACGTGATGAGGCACAGGGGAAAGAACAGGCCCCAATTTTTAAACCAAAACCAGAGCCAATCAATAAACGGCGAGTCACCTTCACTCGCTCCATACCAACCGGGATGAAATTGCATAAAACCGCTGGTGTTGTCTCCGAGCAGGAATGGTAGCCACGGTAGCGCGGTGCAACTTACACCAAAGGCGAAACTAAGCCAGAAGCGATAATTTTTAAGGTCCGAGATAAACAGGCAGCAGCAAATAAGAAACAACACCAACAGCGAGTGCGTGTGAATAATAGCGAGGAACCCTGTTGCCAGACCTACCGTGAACAATGTGCGGTAGGATGTGCCCGTGAAACCTGTTTGGTAACGGGCGGTAATATAGGTTAATGAAAGCAGCATGCAGGGCATGCCCAGTAGCAAGGCTCTCTGTGGAATCAGCGATGACAGGATGATCGACTTCCAGTAAAACCCATGCTCCTCCAGAAACGTGTAATGGTGGGGGGGGTAGAGAACTTTTTCCCAGCTAAACTCGACGGCCAGGTCGCCCAGATAGTAATAGAACTCCAGTCCGCCACTGAGGAAAAACAAGCTGATGCCCAGAACTGCAACCCAACCGCTATGGGTGAGCACTCGACCAAAAATAAAGAGTGAGAACAGTAGCGCCAGACTGAATGCAATAGAGGGCGTTACAAAGGCTGTGTCCAGAGCTGTCCCGGCGGATATGAGCATGCCAGACAGCCAATTGGTGACAAAGGGATAGGCAATATTACTACCGGCAAAAATGGGATTGTTGTCGAGAACGTGGATGAAAGGCTGAAACGCGAAAGCATGTGCCTGTGTTAAGTGCAGTGCCCAGTCAGCCCAGATGATTCGCCAGCCGGCGATCAGGTCACCAGCTTCACTCAGGTAAAATAGCTGCGGCCAGAACAGGACAAAATACGTGCCCCAAGACAGGAAAAGAGCAGCCAGAGGCCCGTAGTTATCTCTTTGTGCACTCGTGCTCCTACCACTGGATAACATAATTAGCGCCAACCAGGCAGAATTCTGAATATCGCTTCTTTTACTGGTGAATCGCCCATGATGCCATAGGTCATAGGGCTGATAATGACAAAGCCAGCCAACAGCAAAGCGAGGAAGGCATAATAGCTCCAGCGTTGGTTGGTGATACCTCGGCGCCTGATAGCGCCAATTGACTCAAGCCAGAGCACGACAAAGAGTGAGGAGAAAACCAGTGGCGTGTAATAGTGATAGAGAAACAGTACGCGAGACACTGCTGCCATCGGCATGAAGGAGGCGATATAGCCCAACAGTGGGATCCATAATAGGTAGTGTTGTGTCTCCTCATCCGAATGGACACCGAGGTCTGAAATTTTACGCAATAGACTTGTTACTATAGCCACAATGAACAGCACACTAATCAGCCACCAAAGCACTGGATTTCCAATTAGATAAATCCAGTTCTGATTTTCGGCCCAGTAAAATATTGGCGTTACCATCCATGGCCAGCTCCACCAGGGGCTTGCGTCCGGATGGGTATGAGAGAGCCCGGTATTGGCACTGAACATTTTCTGGTGCAGGTCGAGAAAGTCGGTAATGTAGTCGCCACTAAGCTTGCCCCAGATATCGCCGGGCCCGGGTTCGGTTAACAACCGAAAATGCAATTCCCAGCCAATGCAGTAAATAAGTACGCAGGGCACCAGAAAACAGAGCCCTGCAATCAACCAACCAGACAAGTGCGCCAGTGAAAATGTTTTAGCCAGATCGACCAGCGCGATGACACCCACCAACCCAAGTGCAACCAGTCCGGTAAATTTGGTTCCCACTGCGCAAGCTGCCAGAATCCCGGCCAGGGCAAATAACAGCAATCTGCCATGGAGTGTTGTTTGTCGCATTGCGCCAAGAAAACACGATAGGCAAGAAAACGTGAAAAGAACCAGAAATCCATCGAGCACGATGATTCGGGTCTGGAGAAGCAACGCGTTATCTAACAGGAAAAGTACAGCGCCAAGGAATGCGGTACCCGGTGATCCACCAAGCTGGCCTATTAACACAAAAATCACCAGCGGAATGAGGGTGCCTGCCAGTGCTGGCGCTGACCTGAGCCCTACCGCCGCCTCAGGTGAGTAGCTGTTATTAATGCTGGCAAAGTCGTCCAGACCCTGATACCCCAGAAGCTTGGCAAAACCGGCAATTATCAACTTGCCATGAGGAGGGTGTATATCGAAGAAGTACTTGCCGCTGCAGCAGTATGATGTGCTGAATCCACCGAAGTGCACTTCATCGAATACCACACTGTCGGGATGATTCAGCCAGGTGAAATGCAACAGCCCGCCAACGATCACTAGGAAAACCAGTGCCGACCATTTGCTGGACATTACTTTGGTGAGGTGCATGGGAGTCAATTAGGTGCTTTGCATAATTTATTGTTGGGTCCGGTTTGTCCAGAGCTTTGACAATATGACTTCCTTGTACCAAACGTTTCGTCCAAAATCCACCGTTAACTCGGCTTGGGCTATTGCCAGAAAAGCGGTCACTAACAATCAGAACACCTGCTCGGACGCTTGGTTTGTACGGCAGCCCCTGCCAATTCCTGCCTGTTAACGCCGAAGGAGTCCTTGCTATTGCCTGCAAGCTAAAAACCCTATAGCGTGGGAGTCCAATACCCAATTCGCCCATTGACAGAACTACTTATGTCCCATACTGATACGACGACTATAGCGCTTTCCCTGGGGAAGCCGCACTGCCTTAATCTGCCATTTAAAAACGGAGAGACGGCCAGTATTCGCATTCCGTTCTCTGTCCTCTCGCCGGTGGTATTCGAGGTTACCCTGAGAGTGGAAATTTCAACTGCCGAACAGGGTAGCGTGGTCTATCGAAGTGATAATACCGCAGATGGCGAGCGCGTTCGGTGGTTGCCGCGAGGTGAGTACTCGGCTGACTGGATTTTACCTCGGCTCTCTCTATCTGCGGGCCATTATCGGGTTAGAATCATCGCCAGGGCACTGGGAAAACAACAACTGCGAAAGCTGGACGAGCAGCAGCTGGAGCTAGAGGTGCAGGGACAGGCAGAGAGTAACGGTATAGTAAAGGCTGGTTGGCATTTTGCCAGTGAATGCGAAGTTCCTCTGAGTGATCTCGCCTGGCAGCAGGGGCATGATAGCTGGTTTTTTCGTCATTTTGACCATGCCTCTCACGTTGTTATCAATTACATGCTGGATAATTCACCGCTGCTGTCGGGAAGAATTTTGGATGTGGGTTGTGGCGATGGCATTACAGACCTGGGGATATGCCTGCGCACGGAACCGGAGCTATTGGTGGGTATTGATCCATCTCGAGCCTACGAGCGGTTGCCCGAGGTGCTTAAAGAGAATCATCTGGACCTGGAACTACCCGAAAATCTGATTTATACAGCGGATGATGCCAATCACATCCCCTATCCCGATGATTACTTCGACGTGGTGATTTCCTGGGGTTCGGTGGAACATATTGCAGGTGGATACCTGCAAACGCTCAGGGAAATAAAGCGAGTGCTGCGCCCAGATGGCCTGTTATTTATCCATCCGGGGCTTTATTACGGCAACTTTGGTCATCATCTGGGTGAGTTTTCCAGTGAGCCTTTCTTCCACCTGACTAAAAGCGAAGACGAGATTAAGCAACTGGTTTTCTCCAAAGATCCGCAACTGATGGATCGCTCGGGCTATGAGGCAGTGTCACGAGAGGATTTCTGGCGCTGCTACACCGAGCTAAATCCCATTTCGGTAGCGGAATTTGAGCGCGAACTCAAGGCCCTGGAGTTTGAATTCTATCGGGCTGCGCTGCGTACAGAGGGCCGCATAGAATATACGCACCCCAATCTGCAAAACTATCCGGTGCAGGATCTGGCTACCCTGGAGTTTTACCTGTCGGCATACAACCGGAAGAAACCCCGACCCCTGGAACAGGCGTAGAGGTTAGCGAAGCCCGGTATTGCAGGTGAACCTGACAGAGACGACCCCATCTGGAATTTTAACTGCAGTTGGAGGGCAGTGGGGAAAACCTCCCGATCTGACAACGTCGACAGTGTAATTTCCCGGATCGGCTCGGATAATGAACAGACCCTGGGAATTGGTAATAGCAGTACCGACCACCTGATCCATGTCATCAATGAGTTCAACTGTGGCATCTGCGAACGGCCCAATGCAAATTTGGCCGGGTCGCAGTGGTCCCGGGCAGGTTGGAGAGAGCGACAATTTACCGATGATGCCAGTTTCCTGTGTGGGAAAAAGGTCAACCTGACTTGCCTGGGCCAAAAGGCTCTGCATGAAGTGCGTTTGAATAGGGCCATCCACTAGGGCCGGGCCTGCGATAGTGGTGTGATGATTGGTTATGAATGCGGTTGTCTCAAACAGGACGGGACCCTGCTCATTGACATTGACGGCGGGGATCAGCAGTGTGAAAGTTGTTGTCTTTAGATCTGGAATCTGCCTGAGAGAGAGGGTTACGAGTTGACCGACCTCTGTTTTGGTCGCTCGGATTTCATCCCCACTGAACGTTCGGACTCCGTTGGAGCCTCTGCGATAGTGTAGCTGTGGCGTGTCGTCAATGCTGGATGTCGTGTACTCGACCGAAACGTTCTTGCCGGCAAAAACATAATGATTGGGTTGCGATGGTAGGACCAGATTTATGTTGCCCTTCGCAGATACCTGTAGGGGTAAAAACGAGAATATAATAGACGCTACGGTTGCCAGATGTTTCTGCATTGAAAACACTCTTTTATGAAAGGTTGTACTAAGAGGTGCCAGAGACCACGGACTAGGGAGAAATGCATGCCATTGATCGTCTTGCAGTGGCCTCAATCCCGATTTCACAATCAGCGTATTTTAAGGCACCGCTAACTAATTTCATAGTGCATCAGGGACAAACCATTTGGTTCGTCTCCCGCCCGCGTTGTATGCTTGTTATACATTCATCCGCACGGAATCCGTCCTGAGAGGAACCAAACAGTGAAAGTGGTATTAAGAATTGTCGGTGGCCTGATGGTGATTATGGTACTTCTTAGTGCCTCCCAATATATCGCCTCTGAGCGAATTGAAGTGGTAGAGTTGCTCACGCTCGACGACAGCGGTGAGACAATCAACACCCACCTTTGGGTAGTGGATTACGAGGGTAAGCAGTATCTGAGGGCTGGTAGCGATGGTTCGGGATGGCTTACGCGCATGAAAAATCACCCGTCAAGTATCAAGCTAATTCGCGAGGGAAACACGGCGGCTTACAAGATGATTGAGCGACCGGATAAAGCGGAGGCGATCAATCAGTTAATGCGCGAGAAGTATACTTGGGGAGATGAGTACATTTCTTTCCTATTTGGCGTGCGAGAGGGGTCCATTCCATTGGAGCTAAATCCGCTGCCTTAGAGGCTAAATGAACACCCGACAGTGATGAAATAGGGAGAACCTGGTTTGAAGAAACTGCTAGTTGCCCTCGCCCTTATTGGCGCGATGGTTGGAGGAAGTTGGACTTACCAGCTGTGGTGGGGCAAGCCCTGGAATATTGACAATTTCTATGAGGTGGGGTTTGTCAAATTGCTGCTCGCCGACCCTGAAACGTTGACGATGCTGGGCATTGTAGACAATACGCCAGTAGATTTTCACAGCGATGAACTCACCGATATTTCGCCTGCTGCCGAACGGGCGCAACTGGAGCTGGTGCAGGAGCAGTTGACGACGTTGGGTCGATATAAAATGGGCAATAAGACATCGCAGCAGCAACTCTCGGGCCAGATTTTGCGCTGGTTCCTACAGGATATTATTGCCGGGAGCGAGTTCATGTTTCACGATTACCCGGTAGAGCAGTTGAACGGCTGGCCAACGGCCCTTCCAACGTTGTTCTCCAGCTTCCATCAACTCATCGACCGTAGTAGTGCAGAGCGTTACATTGCACGGCTGGCTGCCATAGGCCAAAAAGTCGATCAGGGAATCGAGGGGCTGGCTTTGCGTGCGAAAAAGGGAGTGTTGCCACCACGTTTTGTATTTGACCGTGTGCGCAATGATCTGGAGAAGCTGGTTCAGGCGCCGGTAGATGAGAGCGTGTTTTACACATCCTTGGTAGAGGGATTAGCGGACCTCGACACGATTAATGACGATGATCGTCGCGAGTTGGAGGGTAACGCCCTGTCTGTCA
Organism: Halieaceae bacterium; assembly: GCA_018657645.1. Classification (GTDB taxonomy): domain Bacteria; phylum Pseudomonadota; class Gammaproteobacteria; order Pseudomonadales; family Halieaceae; genus JBALVT01. The sequence goes on from JABHWT010000358.1 coordinate 21,145, forward strand.
TTGAGCAGTCCGTGTATCCAGCTTACCGCAAATTAATTGATTACTGGATCGAATTGAGAGAGCAGGCCACTGACGATGACGGGGTGTGGAAGTTACCCGACGGGGATGCCTACTACGCCTTCCTGCTACGCCACCACACCAGCACCCAATACAGCCCCGAACAAATACATCAACTGGGGCTGTCAGAAGTCCAGAGAATCAGCGCCGAAATGGATGAAATCCTCCGCCAGTTGGGTCAACAGAATACATCGGTTGGGATTGCTATGAGCCTTATTGGAGAGGATCCGAGCTTTCGCTACCCGACAGGAGATGTGGGCCGCGAGCGAGCTCTGGCTGTTGCGGCATCCGCTATAGAGGAGGCCGAAACAGTAATGCCTGCGGCTTTTTCTCGCCTTCCCAATGCAAAGGTGGAAGTGCGTCGGGTGCCGAAATTTCAGGAGCAATCGCGGGCCGGTGCTTCCTATTTTCCTCCCGCGCTGGATGGCTCGCGACCGGGTATATTTTGGCTAAACCTTAGAGCGCCCGACCAGGACTTCACGACATTTGATCTTCGCACGACAGTTTTTCATGAGGCGATACCCGGGCATCACTTTCAATTGGCTTTGGCTCAGGAAATCGAGAATGTACCAAATTTTAGACGGTCATTGCCCTTTACCGCATACGCAGAGGGCTGGGGCCTGTACGCTGAACAGCTAGCCTGGGAGTATGGCCTGCAAAACGACCCCTATGATAATCTGGGTCGCTTGCAGGGGGAAATCTGGCGGGCCGTCCGGCTGGTGGTCGATACAGGCATTCATTTCAAGCGTTGGAGTCGCCAACAGGCCATTGACTATATGGTTGCTCAAACTGGACTGCCAGAGTCGACAGTGGTGACTGAAGTCGAGCGATATATCGTGATGCCTGGGCAAGCTTGTGCTTACAAGGTGGGTATGTTGAAAATATTGGAGCTGCGTGAACGCAGCAGAACAGCACTTGGAGATCTTTTCGATATACGCGACTTCCACGATGTGGTGCTGATGAATGGTAGTGTGCCGTTGGAAATACTGGAAACCATTGTCGATAACTATATTGACTCAACCCGCGAGAAGTCCTAGGGCCACGCTGAGGTACATTGGTATTATTCAGAGGCGCCCCAGGGCATGCCCTGTTTACCGCTGCTCCAGACAATGGCGTTAAGCACCAGTTGGCGTGCGCTGTCATTTTCCCAGTTGGCGTGGAAATGGCCCCCGGTAAAGCCGAATCCGCGACCACCACCGGCCCGTTCATAGGCCCAGGCCGTGACCTGCGGAACCCTGTCTGCCACAAGTTTGCGCACCGCGTAGTTGCCACTGTGGGCGCCGTTGCTTCGTTCCATGGTGTGATCGGGAGCGATGGCCCTTAAAAGAGGCGTCACTCCCTCCATGCCTGGCTGGAAGCGCATGTTAAAATACCACTCGTCCAGCATTGTGAATGGTCTTATGTTTTTGGTTACCGGATGCTTGGGCAGGCTGGTAAAATCTGCTTCCCAGTGCGGGTTTACCGACCAGTCCGTTTCAAAATAGCCGCCGATGGCATTCAGCATGGAGTTTGAAGAGGGGCTGTCTCGTGGAACTTCTACGCAATAATGTAGGGCTACGACCCCGACGCCCTGATTCACCAGTCGGTCGAAGGTGTCCAGGTGTTCATTGATGAGATGCCCTTTGCCACCGTCGCAGTACAAGACCAGGGCATCTGCACTGGCAAGAATCGAATCGTCCTCTGGCCAGCCGCCGTAAATGTTAACGGTTTCAAAACCGGGGTGTTGTTTTCTCAGGGCGCTGGCGAGCAATTCCGAACCCGCCTTGTGCTCATGGGCTAAGGGCCCGTGGCTATCGCGCCCCGCAAGAAACACAATTCTGGCCGCGAGTGTTTTTCCGGACGCATCGGTCGCCGGGTTGCTGCTGACAGATACTTCTTGCCAGTTACAAGCGGTGAGCGAAAAGGTCAGCAGAAGTAGAGTGACTAATCTTTGCGGTCTCATCGTAGAACCCTCCGTTTTTTTCTAGCGATCGGCTTCTGCAAATGCTGAATGGAGGCTAGTCGGTATTTTCCACAAGATCACTGCGCATTACCGGATAGCCAAGGTTCATCCAGCCGAAAATTCCTTCATAGAGTACAGCGGTTCGGCTATAGCCTCGCCTTCTTAGCACTGCAATAACACTGTCCGCTGCGGCTCGTGGGCAGGAGCAGTAGGCAATGATCTGCACATCCTTGGGTAGTTCTGCGACGATTGCATCAAAGTCTGCATAGTAGGGAAGAGGGAAAGACCCCTGGATATGTGCTCTTTGCCACACCGATGTAACCCGGGTATCCAACAAGACCATTCTTTGCTGTGCATTTAGTGCCGCGAACAGGTCTTTAGATGAGACATACAGATTGTTCGTCAGCTTGAAATCCGGGTCGGCGCCCTGTGGGTTAATGATGTACTGATCGGCAGTTGGCAACTGGCGTAACACCGGCTTTTCCATTTTCCAGCCACTTGCCCGGCTGCGCAGGAATGCAGTGACATTGTCGATATCATCTGCTGACAATTTGCCAGCAAACGCATTCATCTGGGTATCATTGCGGCCATTGACGATGGCATGCCGGATAAATTCATCCGTGTTGTGTGCAAGGGCCGACTGATTAGCCAGGGCAGGCGCAGTTACCCCTTCACCCTTCTCCCCGTGGCAAGTGGCACACTCTTTTTCGTAGACCTGTTGGCCGCGCGCAATATCTCCGCTCACCGGGTTGGTCGACAGATAAACTCGCTCTGCACCCGATTGCTCAAACAGCCAATAGGTTAAATCCCAGGTTTCACTCAGGCTCATGGGGCCACCGACTTCATCCAGATAGCCCCCCATTGCTGTTCCCTGGCGACCATAGGAAAGCGGTCTTAGAACGGCATGAGGGATGCCAGATTCAAACAGGCTGCGGCTTCGTAGGGAGGGCGCGTGATCGTTTGCGTACCCTTGCCGGTTTTTACCATGACACAGCGCGCAGTACTTCTTGTAGTTTTCCGCAGCAACCTCAGTTTGATTTGCGGTCAATGTCCTTATTGGTTGCAATTGATTGCTTGAATGTTGCGGTGCCGCAGACACCGCCGCTGTGACCAGTATTGTAAGGAAGGGCAGCAGTATTGACAGTCGCTTGGTGTGCATCAATGAAAACTCTTCAGATTTATCAAGTTGGCAAATTCCCCAAAGGCGCTGAAACTTGACGCATTAGTATCCTCTACCCGTCGTTAGGATTTGGGAGGTCGCAGTTGAAACGATTTCAATGCTTGATTCGCTACAAGCACGAGTCACAGAAGTTTGCTCTTGTGATCGGCCCAATACTTGTCTCTGAGGAGTCTCTTATAGAGCTTTCCCGTTGGCAATCTAGGTAGTTCTTTTTTAAAGTCTACTGACTTCGGGCATTTCTGGCGCGACAGGTTCTCGAGGCAAAAATCCATGAGCTCCCGGGCCAGGTCATCCCCCGCAGGTGATTCGGGCATGGGTTGAATCATGGCTTTAACTTCCTCACCGAGATCGACATTGGGAACGCCGAATACGGCGGCATCCGCCACCTTTGGATGTGTAATGAGCAAATCCTCGGTTTCCTGCGGGTAGATGTTTACACCACCGGAGATGATCATAAAGGTGGCGCGATCGGTAAGGTGAAGGAACCCGTCATCATCCAGGTATCCCACATCCCCGACAGTACTCATAGTGCCATCCGGTGACCGGGCCTCTGCCGTTTTCTCACTGTCGTTGAAATAGGAAAAGTCCGCCGCCCGTTTAAACCAGATTTCACCGGGTGTGCCCTGCGGTGACTCCACTCCATCTTCGTCGAGTATGTGAAGTTCACCCAGTAGCACTCTCCCTACAGTGCCCCGGTGGGCGAGCCATTCCTCACTATTACATGCGGCGAATCCCAACCCCTCTGTTGCGCCATAGTACTCGTGAATAATGGGCCCCCACCAGCGTATCATTTGCTCTTTTATCAGCGCCGGACAGGGGGCTGCGGCGTGAACGACAGTTTCGAGAGACGACACATCACTGCTTGCACGTATCGCCTCGGGCAGTTTTAGCATCCGATTAAACATGGTGGGGACGAGCTGTGTATGGGTGACCTTGTATTCGGCGATGAGAGAGAGATAGGACTCGGGATCGAAACGCTCCATGATGATGGCGGTGCCGCCAATACGAATGGCCAATCCGACAGCGGCCTGGGGTGCGGAATGGTAGAGGGGTGCGGGCGACAGATACACCATGTCGGGCCGGTATTGCCAGAGGTTCTGCAAAAAAGCAAAGACTGGCAGTATCAGCGACGGTGGCGCCTCGGGGAGCGGGCGGATAATACCCTTTGGTCGCCCCGTAGTGCCCGATGAGTACAGCATCGCGGTACCCAGGCATTCATCGACAATGGCCGTAGTGGGATAGTGCGCGATGGCTCTCTGGTAATTTAAAAAGGGCTGTTCATTCTCGGGACCATCGACCACGAGACACAGTGTAATCGCGGGGCAGGTGGCCAGCGCTTCTTTTACAATTGGCAGCTTGGCTATGGATGTGATAATAATTTTCGATTCGCTATTGTTGACGATGTATGCCAACTCATCGGCGGTTAGATAAGAGTTGATACAGGTATAGTAGAGACCAGAGCGCTCTCCTGCACAGCAGGACTCCACGTAGCGCGCATTGTTTTCCATAAAAATCGCGTAGTGATCCAGCCGCTTGAGCCCGTGTTCCCTGAGCAGGTGTGCCAGTTGATTGGAACGCTGGTCGAGTTCAGCGTAGGAGACGCTCTCACCCGTGCTGGCCATGATGAAGGCTGGCTGATCCGCCCGCTCTGTAGCATGATTACCTGTGTACATGGATTCTTCGGCCTCCGTTTAGCCTGGCAAGGTTGTCAAAAGAAATAGTGGGTGATGCTTAGTCCCGCTTCAACAAAAACCAGAGCACTGCATCGGATACATTCGTCGGTGTAGGATTTGGTGTCGGCGCCGGTGTGGGTGACGCACCGCAGGAATCGAATTTGAAACTGGCGATGCGAGTCGACCAGGTGCTGGCGGCGTTATACTCACCGGTAAACCAGAAGGTGCAATCGTCGACGGGGTCGACGGTCATGGCGCTGTAATCGCCGTATCTATTGGTGGAACTGGAAGCGCTTCCTGCCACTATAACCGACTCGGACTGAGACATGACCCCGGCGCTGTCGGAGGCCAATCGTCCGGTATAGCGAAGGCCCGGGTAGACTGAGGTGACGTCTGAGACGTTATAACCCAGTGCGATATTGCCATCACCGTCCATGGCTACCGATCCCATCCAGCGATGAATGCTATCTGGCGCATAAGTGCCCTCCTGATGTAATGCCCAACTGCCAGAGGTTCTTCTGAGTTCAAACCAGCGAATGCCGCCCTGGTCGCTTCCGGTAATATCGGTAACAAGATTACCGATCAGTGTCTGATGGGTGCCAAAATTGCGATATTGCGCGCGCCACATCACCACCTCGCGCAGGGGGTCCAGCGTTGTTCCCGAGCCGGGTTGAGGGAAACAGTAGAACGAACTAAGTCCGCATAAATCAGAGTCAAATTCTGCTACCGCAATGTTCGTAGGACCGGTGAGGGCAGAGGAGGCGGGCGTGTTCCAGTCGATAACCAGCTCCCAGACCTCGATAAAATCAGAGCTCGCATTATTACTACCTACATTGTGGACCTCGTCATCCCGGTGTCGCACAAAATAGGCCGGCGTGCTCCCCGAAGGTGGTGTAGCACCGTCTGCGTCCGCCGGGGTGAGCGCCTGAAAACCAAATCCGTTTAACCTCGTTACGGGAAACCGTTGCATAGTAGCGGCCGAACCCGAAAGCATGGCCGTGCGATCCATAGCATAGAGCGCAGGACCTCCCCCTTCGTTTGTTGTTGCATAATACGCGTCGTGCCACACTCCGTATTTTGGGTAGTCAGGAAAAGATGGTGCAGCGAAATTGTAAATCCACCAGCCGCTGGAAACGGGATCGCTTGTCTTCGAGATGTAGATGCACAGGCGGCTGCCACCATTGGAGAACTCACTCAGGAACCAGCGCTGTGCAAACTGGTCGTACATTACTACCGGGTCTCCAAGTCCAGTGGCACAATTCCCCGTACCGCCCAGGCTGTCCAGAGCGGTTGGTCCGCTTACCAGGGCGCCGGTTGCCTTGTTGTAAATAGTTACGCCGGACCCCGATGGACTATTGATCATTTGGATATAGTAAGTTGTGCCGACATCGCCATTAGTATCCGGGGGAGCTACGCCATTATAGGCCTGCCCGGCGAAATTCAGTGCCGCTGTGGTAAACGCCCGGTCGGGAATCTTCGCAAGGCTCTCATCCTGCACGCCCAGTAGCGGGTCCATTTGGTTGGCGGCCACCAGGGGTAGCGGGCCGATCGGCGTGGTCCGCCGCTTCGGGACTTCCATAATGGGGTCCCCCGCGCGCCATGCCGGGGTTGTAGGGAGGTTTCTTAAGTCGCCGTCAAACTCATCCGGTACCACGGGCGCCAGATAGCTGGCACCATAGATTGTAGGTGGCTGCTGCGCGCTTGAAGGAGGCGCTAAAGCCAAAGCGGCAGCGGCCACAACGGGAATAAGAAAAATTACTCTTTGCTTCATCGGGCACCTGGGACGAGGACTCATTGTTTTATCGTCACGCTCAATCTAGCACAATCCCAAAGGGTTGTCAGGGGGCGGCGCTAGCCGCCATAAACTTAATGGTCCGCAGGTTTGATTTGTAGCATTTCGGAGTTTCTGGCGAGGGTTATCGCTCCGCGTTCAGAGGCAATGTGAAGATTTGCACCGCCTTCCCCTAGTATTGCCACGGCTTGCTTCTTGTGGCTTCCAGGGAACGGTGTTATGTCGATGGAGTAATCGCTGGTAATTGCCCCGGCGGTGGTGATTTCTGTCAAAACCGATGCATCCTCCATGAACAGTACATGAATGCGTCCCGTGTGCGTGGTAATGCTCGAAGGTTGGGGCGGGATGGGGTTGCGCAAAATGGCGGAAATATTGCCCGCGTGACTCTTTAGCGATACGGCGTGATGACTGTGTACACTAATGTCACCCTTTTGGGTTGTGGCCTCTACAAAGCCCTGATGCCCCTTTACCTGGATCAGTCCATTGGTGGTTTGGGCGTTAATTTTCAGGTCTCTGGGTACAAACACCGCGATGTCTATGCGGCGTCGCAGCTGTAATGCCTCGAGACTGGCTCCGCTATTCGCCGGGTTTTCTGGATACGCCACCACCAGGCTTGCGACCAGACCTTCAGATTTGAAGACCAGTTTAGGAAGAACCGGGTCTTCGTCGTGCCGTTGGGAGACACCATAGATCGACAGCGTATCATCGTCGGACACGCGCACTCGCATATCGCCATATTTGTTTTCTATTCGAAGATAGTCTATTCCAGTAAGGTCGTGTGATTGTTCCAGGCGCTCGATCAACCAATTGGGATAGGGGCTACCGTCACCGACTGCCACAGGAAGCGCAATGAGAAACCCCATCAAAAGAAAGGCAAATTGGTAGCCTGTTTTGGTGATGCAGCGCCTGGCACATGCAGAAAATGTGATGATCACTGTTTGTCGAGGTCCATTTGTTTGACGCAGCAAAATCGCGCGCGTCCAGAGAGTAAAAGAGTGCCTTTGGCTTTGATGATAAGCAGTAAAAGAACGCAATTCAAACAAATGCCTTACAATGGCACAATTGCAAAAGATTATTGACTGAGTATACGGGCTATTCTAACCAGGCGCCGGGTCCCGGTTTAACCCGTGGGTTGCGTATAAAAAGTAGAGGGAAGCATGGCGCAGAAGATCTGTTACTGTGGAAGAAAGAAACCGCCTGCAAAGTGCTGTGAACGCTTTTTGAGTGGACGGGAGCTGCCCAAAACCGTGGAGCAACTCATGCGCTCGCGTTACTCCGCCTATGCCCTTGGCGGCAGGGGAAGGTATCTGCTCGACACCTGGTTTCCTCCAACGGCAGTCGGCCTGAACGAGGAGTCCCTGTCCTCCCCTGGCCCGGAATGGCTTGAGCTCAAAGTACATCGCAGCAGTCAGGATAATGACAAGGGCACGGTGGAGTTTTCAGCACGCTATAAAACAGCGGCAGGAGCGGAGGAGATACAGCATGAAAAGTCCGTTTTTCAGCGACTTGCCGGCCGCTGGTACTACGTTGGAGGCGAGGTCAGCAAATAAATGTGACTGTCCATGCCCTATTTGAAATACCCGTATATATCGCTTCTTTTCTTTCTTTTGACCACCACATCATTATAGATTTCCATGAATAGGGGGCTGTTGTCATACCATTTCAGATACTGCCGTCCAAATTCCGCCAACAGCTCGTCACTGAGCACTTTGTCCATGGCCTGCAGGGCAGTATTGCCGGCCTCATCGTCGCTACAATGACTGTACAAAGAAATGTAGTTGTCTATCTCGTAGATATTATAAAACGTGTATATATTCTCCTTATCGAGCAGGGTTTCCCGCATCACCTGAACGGGCATGCCAATGATCAGGTCCAGTCTGTTAGAATCGAGAAGTTTTAAGCTAATCTCTCCCGCCAGTGGCGAAAATCGAACAATATTACTCTTATTACTGTTTTCCTCGATATACACATTGAGCTGCGAGCCGTAATCAAACTTGTCGATAAAGCCAAATCGCAATTCCCCGGCATCCAGTGTTTTGGTTAAATCCATCCATCCATTGTTCGATTCGACGAGATCCTCCTTTTTACGTAGAACAAATACACCCATCGGGGGTTCAATTGTTATCGGCCTGGTTTGATTCAGGTGTTTTTCTTTATCGCTTAGCCAGGCGTAGGCAATGCAGGTATTTGCGCTGTTTATTTCTCTGAGGTATCGAGCAACATTTACTCGCACAATTCTGTGATCATACTGCGGTAGGGCTTTTGTATAGAGGTTCAACAGTTTTCTACCCAGCCCCTGTCCCTCTAGCGGCGGTTCAGAAAACCAATAGGGTGCCTGATCAAAAACCACCCAGCGAATCGTAGCCTTTTCTAACTCGTCGGCGCCTGCAGAAAATGCAAGGAGCAAGGCAGCTATCGCACAGAGTCTCGATTGCTTACCCCGGGCCGGTAGGAGTACCTGGAGAAAGAGTCCATGCACATCGCCCATTTGAACACCTCACGCAGGGTCAGCCGTAGTTGGCAAGGCCCTGATGAAATACTACTCGTATCCTGTTAAAAAACCCTGATTTGGCTCAACAGGATGCCTTCGAAACACGCTTTGATGCTGAACTCGCCTGCAAGCCTGAGGTGCCATGGCATTACTCAGCGCTGCCCTGGTTCCCAAGGGAGGTGGGGTCTCCGTGCACCGGTTCGCCACCAAAAAGCGTCAGCAGCACCTTGGCATCCGATATTTGTTCGACGGGAATGGCAAACAGATTGCGATCGACAACAATTAAGTCCGCATATTTTCCGACTTCGATAGACCCCGATACGTCTTCAATTCCGTTGACATAAGCCGAATTTATAGTGAAAGCAGCAACCGCCGTTTGCAGGTCGATGGTCTCGTGCACAATAAACGGGGCTCCGCTGCCCCCGGCATCGGTTCGAGTCACCGCTGTTTCGATCTGTGGGAGCGGGTTGGCGCTGGATACAAACCAGTCGCTGCCAAAGGCGATCATGCCACCGCTGTTGACTACCGAGCGAATGGGGTACATCCAGCTACCGCGCTCCTCGCCGATAAAGGGGATGTTGAGCTCTGTGACGTACTCATCCGCGTAGGCCCACAGCGGCTGAAAGTTGGCTATTACATCCAGTTCTCGAAAGCGTGGAATATCGCTAGGATGTACGATTTGCAGATGGGAAATGTGGTGGCGTCGGTGTGAATTGCCATTGGTTTTGATTGCCGCTTCAACCGCATCGAGGCTCTGTGTAATAGCGGCGTCACCGATGGCGTGGAAATGTACCTGGAACCCCTCCGCGTCCAGGGCGGTTACCGCCTTTTTCAAAAAAGCCGGCTCCACCATGGGAATACCGGAGGGATCACCATCGACGTAATAGGGTTCTGACATAGCGGCGGTGTAGTTTTCCAGCACCCCGTCCTGCATGATTTTGATGGTGGAGGCCCGAAGATTGCCGCCGGTAAAGTGCGTTCGCATTCGCTTGAAATTTTCAATCTGCTCGAGGCCAAGCGCTGGCTCCCACCACATGGACCCGATTACGCGCAGCGATAATTCATCGCGCTGGTCCAGCGCCCGGTAGGCGTTAAGATCCGCTTCGTATACGCTGGCATCCGTTATGGCGGTAATGCCATAGCTGTTGAGCAGTTTGTTGGCGTAGCTGAGGCCCGCCTGCAGGGATTTTGGGGTGGCCGCCGGGATATGGGATGCCACCAGCGCCATTGCGCCCTCCTGCAGGCTCCCTATAATTTCACCGGTATTCGGGTCGCGGTCGATAATACCCCTGGCTGGATTCGGTGTATCCTCATCGATTCCCGCCAACGCCAGTGCTTTACTGTTTGCCCATCCGCTATGGCCATCGGATGAAGTCAGGTAGACGGGGCGATTCGGCACAATGTCATCAATGAGTTTTTTGCTTGCTTTACCACCGGGGCCAAATATTGCCATCGACCAGCCACCGCCCAGTATCCACGGCGCCTGTGGGTGCGTGTCCGCGTATTGCCTAATACGAATCTGGTAGTCCTCCAGCGAGGTCGCATCGCTCAGGTCCACGGATAAAGCCTGCATGCCACCCAAAATCGGGTGTATGTGTATGTCCTGAAACGATGGCATTAACATCCGACCGGCGAGACTGACGGTCACCGTGTCGGGGCCTTCGAACTCGGCCAGACCGTCATCGTGGCCGACAAATACAATGCGTCCATCGCGTACTGCCACCGCCGTGGCCCAGGAGCGGTTCGCATCCACCGTGTACACCGCTCCGCCCTTGAAAACAATATCTGCAGGTCTGTCGACCGAAGCGCCGGGCATCGAGAGATGACCTCCGCAGGCGGCAATAAGAACAACCAACAGCCAGGCTATTGCCCCGGTCCTCATAACAGGCATGTGATTCTCCTTCGCTGGGTTAGAGCGGGACCTTCGCAGCATAGAGGCAGGATTGCAACCGCAAAAAGAGTGGACGACTGCTACGTGCGAATAGAAAGCCTGGTGTTAATGTGCGAGGTTGTACTTCGTTGGAGTGCAGGCAATGCATACTGTAATTGACGATTGGATTGGTATGAGGAGTCGATGAACAAAGTGGGTTCAAATTGACGATTATGGTTGCAGACACGGTACACTGAAGCCATGAACGATCGCTAAGTGCAGGATGGGGTAGTGAACTATGATGGGAAGAAAAATCGCGATGAGTGCGGCATCGATTGTGCTTGGGGCCTGTGGGTTCAAGGGTATCGAACCCACAACAGACCCCTGGACGCCGCCGACACAAGCGGCCCAGGGCGCAGCGTTGAAGCCCAGGGCTGACTGTAATAATGCGGTTTCAGAACGCCAGGCGCTGTTTGGTGACTTGCATATCCACACTAGTCTTTCGATGGACGCAAATGCCCTTGGCACCAGCACTCTGCCGGAGGATGCCTATCGCTTTGCCCGTGGTCAGGTCATCGATGTATACAGTGGCGACCCGAAAAGAGGCTCTCGACCGGATCAAATAGACCGGCCACTGGACTTTGCAGCCGTGACCGATCACGCGGAGTGGATGGCAGAAGTGTCACTGTGCACCACCCCGGGCTCCCCTACTTACGATAGCAAGGGCTGTCAGATATACCGAGGGGAGGAAGAGTCCTTTTTTGCCAAACTGCTGGGTTTGAAAGGGTTCAGAGCCAAGCTCGGCGGCGTGCTCGGTGTCACCGGTAGGCGCTCGGACGTTTGTGGTGACGATGACAAAATTTGTCGCGCCGAATTGGGAAAGGTATGGCAGTCAACCCAGGAAGCAGCCGAGCGCTGGTATGACCGCTCGGCAAATTGTGAATTCACCACCTTTCACGCCTGGGAGTATAGCCACTCGCCCTATTCCACCAAGGTGCACCGCAATATTATTCTGCGTAATGAAATCTCACCGGAGTTACCCATTTCGTCTCTGGAAACACCTGTTGAAATGAATCTGCGTCACCAGTTGGTCGACCTTTGCAACGATACCGATAGCGGTTGCGAGGCCATTGCCATTCCTCATAATCCCAATCTCTCCAACGGTCAGATGTTTCGGGTTGAATATGCCGATTTGCCGCCCGAACAGCAGCGGCAGGAGGCGGCACTTCGCGCGCGGCTGGAGCCCATTGTAGAGATGATGCAAATCAAGGGGGAGAGCGAGTGTCGCAACGGTATGTTCGAAGTGCTCGGTGCGCCCGACGAGTTGTGCAACTTCGAGAAAATTCGCGATCTGGGTGCACAGGATATGCCCGACTGTGAAGCCGGTGCTGGTTGGGGAGCGCAGGCCGGGAAGGGCTGCACCTCCCGTACGGATTATGTTCGCTATGCATTGCTGGAGGGGCTGCGGGAGAAGCAACGGGTGGGGGTAAACCCCTACTCATTTGGTTTTATAGGGAGCACTGACAATCATATGGCAACGCCGGGAGCGGTTAGTGAATACGGTGTGCCCCATAAGTTTGGGGCGACCCGCACGTCGTTGGTAACCAGCGACAATCGAAAGCGGGCGCCCGCTTTTTGGAATCCCGGTGGTCTGGCCGGGGTGTGGGCCGAGGAAAATACACGCGATTCTATTTTTGATGCCCTGAAGCGGCGCGAGAGCTTTGCCACCAGTGGCCCACGGATCAAGCCGCGATTATTTGCAGGCTGGAATATGCCCAAAGAGCTGTGTAACGACCCCGAGTTCGTACAGACGGGCTACGCAACCGGTGTGCCCATGGGGGGAGTTCTCACCCAGAAACCGGCAGGGGGAGCGGTGCCCACCATAGCCGTATCCGCATTGGCCGATCCGGGAGCACCGGAACAGCCCGGTGGTCTGCTGCAGCGTATTCAGATCATCAAGGGCTGGGTGGATGAACAGGGCAAGTTCAATCAGGAGGTGCACGATATAGCCGGAGATGCTGATAACGGGGCCGGTGTCGATACGGAAACCTGTACAGCCACAGGGCCTGGTGCTGCAGCACTGTGTGGCGTATGGCGGGATCCACATTTTGACGCGGCCACCGACGCGGTTTATTACGCACGGGTGATTGAGAACCCGAGCTGCCGCTGGTCGACAAGACTATGCCTGTCAATGCCGGAGGATGAGCGACCCGGTGGGTGCCTCACCGATCAATTGCCAAAAACAATACAGGAGCGCGCCTGGACCTCGCCGGTTTGGTACGTTGGGACAGAGTAATAGGGTGTTGAATAACCCACGTATCGCACTCGGTGGATATTTTTCAGCCCGCTGCTCGGCACAAAAATCTTTGCAGGAATAAAAACCAGTGAAAACAAACGTCTGTATTACCTTGCTCCTGTTGCTGCTCTCCCCACTGGCTCTCGCTATTTCGGTCACCACCGCACAGGGGGAAATAGTCGGATCTGGGCAAAATGGCGCCTATAGTTTCAAAGGCATCCCCTACGCCGCACCGCCAGTGGGGCAACTGCGCTGGCTTCCACCGCAGGCGGTTGCTGCGAATAAAAGTCCGCTGCAGGCCAGTCAGTTTGGTCCAATGTGTCTGCAGGTGGCGCGAGCAGATCGACCTGCGAGCGGCATGAGCGAGGATTGTTTGACGCTCAATGTGTGGACTACCGATGTCGGGGCGTCGCCGCGGCCTGTAATGGTATGGATTCATGGGGGTGGCTTTCGCGGCGGTTCGGGCAACGTCCCCGGCGAGGTATTTGCCCAAAAGGGCGCTGTGGTCGTCTCCATTAATTACCGTCTTGGTCCACTGGGGTTCCTCGCGCACCCATCGCTTGCCGAATTGCCCTCTAATATGGCGGTGCTCGATATGATCCAATCCCTTAAGTGGGTGCAGACTAATATCCACGCGTTTGGCGGCGATCCGGGCAATGTCACAATTTTTGGCGTGTCCGCAGGCGGGATGGCCGTCGACCTGTTAATGACCAACGACCTGGCGGATGGTCTGTTTCATCGCGCTATTGCACAGAGCGGTTATGCCACCTGGGCCTTGCCTCGCAGTGACAAGGCCCCAACGCCCGCCCCCAGAAATACCTACATGGAAGAGGCTGAAGATGCCGAATCGATGGCGCGGGAGCTGGTGGCGCGGGTCAGTAATAAACCGCAGACCCGGGAAATGTTGTACCAACTTGATGGCAGGCAATTGGTCGAAGCGCTGCGGGGCTTTCAGGTGCCAATTGTCGATGGCAGGTCGGTACAGGAGGAGCCGGGTATTCGTTTTGTTCGCGGTCGGCAGCACCCGGTACCACTCATTACCGGGGGTAACAGTTACGAGGGCTCGGTCATGGTCTGGTCCGGTATTTCGAATGAGGATTACCGCCGTGCGCTGGGCAGTGATGTCGAGGAGGCGAGGAAACTCTATGCCGACGACAAGCGTGATATCTGGTTGCAGCGAATGTGGGGGGATAATCGCTATCTGGTGTCTGCCAGGGTTTTGGGCGATAGTATGCGCCACACCACCGCCCCAGCCTGGCTTTACTACATCGATTTTCTAAGCGAGGCAAACAAGGGGCTGGAGCCAGGGACGACGCACGGCACCGACGGCTACCTGATTTTTACCGGTCACCTGGCCCCGGATGAAGCGACCCGGTCCGTCTCCAATCGCCTGCAGCAATACTGGTTTAATTTCGCCAGCGGTGGCAACCCCAATGGCGCCGGGTTGGTGAACTGGCCTCGCTACAAGCGGTCCACCGACAAATGGTTGGTGATATCAGATTCTGATCGGGCCGAAGCGGGTGTCATTCAGAAAAAGCTGGATTTCATAGAATCCCGGTATCGGAATCGAATCAATAATTAGTTCGCTTGTAGCATCCCTGCTGCAGACGGTCCTGATGGGTATTGTCGTCGATTGACTTTTACCGACTTCATTCGCACTGAAGAATTTCCGGATGCGTATTAGTTAAGCGCCAGTGTTTCCGGCGCCAGTGTTTGTATCAACAAATCCATACGACTAGCCAGTTCGTCCTGTCGAGCTTTGAGGTTAGCTAATTCGGCATCTTTTTCAGCGATCTTCTCACTCTGCGCCTGAACGACTTTTGTTAGTACCGCCACAATATCCATGGCTGCTAGTGACTTGCGACCATTGGTGGCAACCAGGTCTGGCACGTCTTCGGAGATAAATCCAATGTACTCTTCATCCCGCGAGTTCTTGTACACATAGCGCACAGGCTCCAGAGCAGCCAGTGCCGCAGTAGCATCGCCCGTACTGAGTGACCGGATATCATCTTTCAGGCTTCGCGATGAGGCATTAGACCAGTCCCCGGCCTTGGTCAGTCGTGCGCCATTCCAAACGGTTATTGCATCGCTGGATGGCACGACATTGGTACCAATACCCAGTTTGTTATAGGCCGCATTTTTGCTGAATCGACCATAGAGCAAAGGTGTTGTCGAGTTATTGGATATATACAGATTATTGTGCCCGAGTTCGCCATAGCCTGCCTGGTATCCAAGAAATACATTGCCCGTGCCCGATAGCGTGGAGTATCCCGCGGTATACCCTAGTGCTGTGTTTCTCTTACCACTGGTGTTCTGGGTTAAGGCCCAATAACCGGTTGCCGTGTTCTGGGCACCCGTGAAGTTACTCTGTAGAGTGGCATAACCATTTGCCGTGTTGCCATTGCCCCACTTATTGCTCGCAAGCGCCCTGTAGCCAGTGGCTGTATTGCTGCCGCCACTGGTGTTGTCAGCTAACGCCAAGGCCCCCGTGGCGGTATTATAATTCCCCGTCTTATTGGAGAGTAACGCGCTATCACCCATTGCAGTGTTGCGAGTCCCGGTCGTATTGTTGCCCAGTGCAATCGTTCCACTTGCTGTATTGCTTTCACCGGTGGTGTTTAATGACAATGCCGATTTACCCGTTGCAGTGTTTCTGTTTCCGACGGTATTGGCTGATAATGCGCCATCACCAGTCGCTGTATTGTTACCACCGGTAGTGTTGGAAAATAATGCACCGGAACCAGTGGCCGTGTTACTACTACCCGTTGTGTTGGCGGGCAATGAATACGCGCCGCTAGCTGTGTTTGATTCTCCGGTCGTATTAAACTGCAATGCGCCTATACCGGTGGCCGTGTTGCCACCCCCGGTGGTGTTGAAATACAGTGCACTGTCACCAGTGGCGGTGTTGCCCCCCCCAGTACTATTACTAAGCAGCGCAGCTGTACCAGTGGCTGTGTTACTGTTGCCTGAGGTATTGGAAAACAGCGCATTACCGCCGGTTGCTGTATTGCGCCCTCCCGTCGTGTTACTGAGCAGTGCTTCTGCACCACTAGCGGTGTTACCGCTACCGGTCTCATTGGAATACAATGCACCATCGCCTGTCGCAGTGTTATCGTCACCGGCAGTGTTTTTAAACAGTGCTTCTTTACCGTTGGCAGTGTTACGACTACCGACCTCGTTGTAATACAATGCCCTGTCACCTGTCGCTGTGTTGTAATTACCTGTAGTGTTGCTAAACAGTGCTGCTGTACCGCTGGCGGTGTTACTGCTACCGGTCTCGTTGTAATACAATGCACTGTCACCTGTCGCAGTGTTGTAGCTTCCGGAAGTGTTTTTAAACAGCGTTTCTGTGCCGCTTGCTGTGTTACTGTTTCCGGTCTCGTTCTCATTCAATGCGCCATCGCCAAATGCCGAATTGAATTCACCGCTCGTATTAGAACTCAATGCGCCCGAACCATAAGATGTGTTTCCAGCTTGTGCCAGCAGATTTGAACCAGATAACGAGAGAGCTAAAACCACTATTATATTGAGGGTGCAAGTCTTCATGTCTTACTCCTTAAAGATTGAGTCTTCTTCGATTTCCTAAGTACCGACGATGATAGCCTAAGTGACTCAGCGCGACAACTCAGCGGATCAGTTGTAGTAACACGTACTTCTACGCTTGAGCCGGTTCCGCTGTGGTCCCACCAACATAGTAAAGCACCGTAGGTGCCGTCCGTTACACACTGTGGGGTGTGTAGGGCGGTATAATAGTTTGTTGAAGTTGTAAGCCGCTCCTGTAACATGGCTTTAGACAGTCGATGCCCCGAGCGAGCGGGGTTGCGTAGAAAACACACAATCAAACCCACCAGGATTAAATGCAGCTTACCTCGATAGAATTACGCGCTAGTGCCGGGGGACGGCTTGGCCGCGCTCACGACCGGCGAAATAGGGCAAACTCCCTTGACTGAATCGACATTGGCCGCCAGTGACGACAATGAGCCCAACCCGCGGACCGTCTATGATTCAATCTTCGTCGGATCGAGTCCGGTGCTGTTGCTCGAGGCACTCCATCTGTCGCGTCAGGGGCAGCGGGTTGGCATTCTTGAGGCGCGGCCTAACCTCGGTGGGGCCTGGTATGCTCGAAACCTCTGGAATGTGGGAAACATTGACGTGGGTACCCACTACATTGAGCCTGGCCAATACACGAACCACCTGCTGCGCGACGTGCTTGGCATAACCTGCGACCCGCAGCAATATGACATCATGTGGTGCGCTCAAGAGGAGCCGGATGACGACCAGCAATCCAGTCGTTCTCTGTTACAGAGGATTGAAGAACGACTGAAGCAAACGCTGGTGCAAGGCCGATTGATCCCCGTCGATAAATGGTTGTTAATAACCGCAATTTTCCATAATTCAGTTGCCACAGTCAGAAAACCGAGTCCGAAGGCGGTGTTGAATAACCTGCGCAACATTGGGTCTGCATTGGCGAGGTTCTTTTCTTCCCGCACGCCACGCCTCTATCCTCGCCAGGGGTGCCACGGGATCGTATCGGCGTTACGCTCGCGGATTGAAGAGACTTCGATACGCGTGTTCACAGACGCCCGGGTTGATCGTGTCGTAGTTGGCGAAGCCGGCGCACCAAACGAGTGCCATGCCGGCAAATCCATGTACCTTGCGCGCCATGTCATCACGGGGCAAAACGTGCCCTTTGACCTTGTGGTCGATGGCAGTTCGAGCCAGGGCGAACTTCATATACGCTTCTGGGTGCACACGATACTGAAGGTTAAAGGCACGAAACGGCGTCCATTCGATTTCATCGATCTCCGGTCGAGCAACCCGCCATTCAAGAGGATCCAGGACGTCACCTCCCAAGCGCTTGAGTACTCGAACTTACAGCGCGATGAGTTGTTGATCTGTTGCCAGTCGGAGAACAATTCCAGGCCGCCGCAGAGCGAACAACAAGCGCAGGAGATGTTGAAGACGCTGAAGGAAATCAAGCTCCTCAGTGGCGATGCGCAACTCATCGAGTGGCATTCGGAACTGTTTAGTACGCGCTGTGACGACAACAGAGATCGCGTGCAACAGATGGTGCCCAGTCTGCACCCTTCTGTCCGGGTGATGAGGACATACGATTTGGGTGCCTGCATTGAACAAAACCGCGATCGGTGGGGTTCATTGGGCTAGAAAAACGAAACCTCATCGTCGTGGTACTTAATGTCATACCAGCTATCGCAGGCAAAAACCCACTCCAAAACCAATAGTTGATCGCTGATATTCTTAATGCCGTGTACTTCATCGGCGGGAATATAGACAACATCACCTGTGCATACAGGTTTTACGGTATCGCCGCACAGGCACTGCCCTTCACCCGACGTTATGTAGTACACCTCTATGGGTGAGTGATGATGTGCCCCCAGAACAGCGCCCGGGGGAATCTCCAGCACTCCCATGCTGATGCCTTGACTCGGTGTTTTATCACTCGCGAGAAAAGTGCGCCAGCGTATGACATCATCGCGCCCCTCCTCGCCGATCTCATACTCCCAGGGGTATTCCTTGGCGTTTTTTATCAGGCTTTGATCCGTCATCGAGTCAGTATACAAGTAGCGGCTCGAAAAAACCTCAGGCTGGCGCCAGATTAGGCGAGAATGCAGGCCGAGAGGCCCCTCGAGCCGCTTCGGCGGTTGTTCATAGGCATCCTGCGCACTGTTAAGCAGCAGGTATTATCTGGTGTTTTCTCCAGGTTATGGGTTGGCTGTTGATTGTTGTTGTGCCCGTCATGTGGTAGAATAATCCGTGGTTTCAGAGTTAAAAGAAGGCTAATATGATTAGTATTGGCGTAGTAAACACAGGTGTCATGGGCATTCAGGGCGGCTTGAACGACCTGGAGCGCGAGGCCAATCAAATAGCCAGGGCGGGGCACGATGACCCGTCGAGTGAGAATGTGGTCGAATCTCTGGTAGAGCTTGAAAAAGCCGAGCGCCAGGTGGGTGCCAGTGCCAAAGTGGTCAAGGCAGCCGTTGAAACCCAGGATACACTGTTCGAAGCCTGGGCCTAGGGTGCGCGCCTAAGCCCGCTCAAGCACAGCTACACCCCCGAGAAATCCACATCCGCAAACACCAGCGACGGCGTAAGCGTCTTCGAGTAGGGGTAGGGGTCGTTGCCA
>JABHWT010000359.1 GCA_018657645.1 Halieaceae bacterium
CTTTAAGGGCTGGTCCTGCGCCTCGGCGAAGCTCCAGCCGGTGATTCTCTCGGCCACGGGGTTCATCCGCGTAACCTGGCCGTCTGTATCCGTTGTGATCACCGCATCGGCGATGCAATCGAGCGTAATAGCCAGGTCTAGCTCCTGATTGCGCAGCAGGTCCTCTGCCTCGCGTCTGGCATTGGCCATGCTACGCACGCCAGCGATCATGGTGTTCAGCTCAAGAATATTGGAACGGCGAAGGGTGATGTCGTAATCACCTTCTGCAATTCGGTCAATTGCATCGTTGGTATCTTGAATAGGCCTCAGGGTTTTGTCTGCTAAACGCAGTATAAGCAAGATAAAGAGGACTGTGCCCAGTAGCGGCAGTATAAAAATTTGTGAAAGCGACTTCCATATCGGCAGCACGATGTCGGGAACGACAGTCTCGGAGACAAGTGTCCAGTCCAGTTCGGCAACGGCGGTTAGGGCGCCATATACCGCAAGGTTGTCCACCCCTGTATAGGAAGTGTCTGCCAACCATTTTCTGCCCGATAGTGCGGTGCGCGCTATCGCCATGTGCGTCATCAGGTCCCCGGGTTGATAGGCAGCACCTCCAATTTCGCTGATCAGGACACCGCTTTGATCCAGCATGTAGTGTCCTTTGGGGGGTGAATTGGCATTGCGCTCCGCATCCGTAAAAGCGCTGGCTGGCCAAATTCTGTCAACATCGATAAAGGCCGTCAGCACGGCTTTCGCTGGCGAACCAATAGGAACAGCCATGGTAAATACGAATTTGCCGTTCTCGCTATAAGGAGGACTGCCATGGTGTTTGGCTGGGCCTATATATATTTTTCCCTGCGAAGCAGCAGTGACTTCGGGGGATGGGGTGTGAAAGTCAAATTGAGATCGCTTTGCGGCCAACTCAAGTTCCTCCTCCGAAAATGCTCTGTCGCCCACTATATTCATTCCAGGATCTACCAGTGCAATGACATCTCCCTGCAAAGACAATACAAGGACCTCGTGGATAGCCGATTCCCGGCTGACAATGTTCATTAGCAGGCTGTTAATGTTTTTCCTGGCGGAGGGGTCACCGGGCCGTTCTAACAAAAACGTCAAGGGGTCGCTCTTGTTGGTTAACAGTGTTTTGTAGCGGCGAACTTCTGCTTCTACTTCGTGTAATAACAGTGCAGCGTCGTGGCTTTGCTCGTCCAGTGCCTCGTTCAGCGCGTCACCATAAAGATGAGCAGCGTACCAGGCCATGTTGATTAACACGGGTGTGAGGACAGAGACAAGGATTAATGCTGTCCAGATCTGTTTGAGAGACCGGCGAGTTTTCATCAACTAAGCAGCTTCAAATTTGTTAACGTCCCGGTAGAGCGGGGAGGCGCTTAAAACTCGACCCATTCGTCGCCCTCATCCATGGTATGGCTTTGTTGGCTGGTCGGCTGTACTGGCTCTGGTTCCGGTGAACTGGGAGAAGGGGGAGTAGGTGCCGACGTCAGGGCCGGGGCTGCCTTTGGTTGTTGGTGCACGGGTTGATGCACTACGGCTACCTGCGCATAACTGCCAACATTGAAAAAGCCCATCAGGCCATCTAGACTCGCGGCCTGTTCGCCAACAGACTCACTCGCTGCAGCTGCCTGCTCTACCAGGGCTGCATTTTGCTGTGTCATATCGTCTAACTGAGTCACTGCCCGATCTACTTCGGCGAGGCCCGAGGCTTGCTCCTCGGTGGCCGAGGCGATTTCACCCACAATATCGGCTACCTTTTTAACCGATACCACGATTTCATCGAGAACTTCACCAGACCGGTTAACTAGTTCGGTACCCTCGCTGACCTTGCCGCCACTGTCCTCTATCAGCGCTTTGATTTCTTTGGCGGCGGTGGCACTTCTACCGGCCAGGTTGCGCACTTCATCGGCCACCACGGCGAAGCCGCGACCCTGCTCACCTGCTCTTGCGGCCTCTACCGAGGCATTGAGCGCCAGTAAATTAGTTTGAAACGCAATCTCGTCGATGACGCCGATGATATCTGTGATTTTCTTACTCGATTCATTGATGGCAGCCATCGCCACTATGGCCTGGTTGACGACGCCACCACCACTTTGCGCCGTATCGCGGGCACTGTGAGCCAGGGTGCTAGCCTGCCTGGCATTGTCGGAATTCTGCGATATGGTGGCGGTCATTTCCTCCATCGCAGCGGCGGTTTCCTCCAGGCTGACCGACTGCTCCTCGGTGCGCTGGCTGAGGTTGGTATTGCCGGTGGCTATTTCTTCTGCACCGGTTTTGACAGTGGATGTTGACTGCTTGATTTGTCCAACAATTTCGACCAGTTTATCGCAGGTGGCATTTGCATCTGACTTCAGCTTGGCATAAGTGCCCTTGTAGTCCGCCTCGATTCGTTCGGTTAGTGTACCCTCGGCCATGGCGCCAAGCATCCTGACTGTATCGTTGATGATACCTTCACAAGTATCGACCAGATCGTTGATGCCCCCGCTTAAATTCAGAAAGAAACCTTGTTTTGAACCGAGATCTATGCGCTGTTGCAGATCGCCGCTCCCGGCAGCATCGATAATGCCCTGTACATCCACCTCTATGACTTGGGACAGAGTACTCTGGATGCCGGTAATATCATTTTTGAGCTCTCCAAAGCTGCCCTGATACTCAGCATCGATAGATGCCGTCAGGTCGCCTGCGGCCATGGCGCCGATAGCGTGCCCCACATCCCGGATAATATGTTCGTTCACATCGACCAGCTCGTTAATCGATTGCCCTAACTCCTGATAAAAGCCCTCCTTGTTTTCCATTGGCACCCTGACTGTCAGGTCTCCTTTCAGGGCGGCATCAATACAGGCTTGAATTTCCCGACCAATCACCAGGGAGAGTTTTTCCTGCATGTCTTTCATGGCCTGTAGCAGTTGTGCAGTATCGTCTGTTCCCTTCACGATGATCTCATCCGAGAGGTCACCACTGGAAATATGGTGGGCAATTTCCACACTCGCTCGCATGCCACCGGTAATCTGGGATGATAGATAGCGGCTGGCAACCAGGCTTAAACCGACTAATGCAATTGCGGAGGCCAGCGCCATCAGGAACCCGGTGGATGCGGCACTATTCTGGCTCTGTGCGAGCGCTATCAGGTCCTTTGACAAGCGGTCGTCGATTTGTTTTAACAGGTTGATTCGCTGGGTCGCTGCGCCAAACCAGGTGCCAGAATCAATATTGAAGCCACCTGCTGTCAGTCGGGCTATTGCAGCCAGGGCTGGTCCGTCGCTGACCTTGGTGTTGCCCTCTATAGCGGAGGTCGATGCCCCGCGCCCCCACATTGGAATGGCTTTATCAAGTGCCCCGCTGTAGTCTTCAAGCATCTGTTTTATTGCTGCGATATCGGCCCTGTCATTGTCGGAGAGGCCCGGCATATTTTCGTAGCCGGCCAGACCTTCCATTGCAAGCGCCTTGTCGTGATTGAAGGCCTCGACATACTTGGCATCACCGCGCAAAATGTAATTCTTCAGGTGGTGAATCAACCCGCCGTAACCCAATGGTGAAATCAGATAACCGGCCATCGAACTCTTCTGGCTTACGTGATATGTGGTCGCCCGCATAGCTTCTACATCGGAGACAGCGGAATGTTCCATAGTCTCTTCATAGAACTGTTGTTGCTCTGGGGTAGCCAATTGAAGGAAACTATTAATGTAGGTAGTCTGTTCATTGTCTAATCGGTTGAACTTCTTGAACATTCCGGGGCCAAATCGGCCGCTGGCAAATGTATTTGCCAGAACTGCCCGCTCTATCCCGGCGCGCTCCTTGCCAGACAGGAAGTTCGTGTAGGCGATCGCGGCGTTAGCAATTTTACCATTGGCGCTCAGCTTTGACATAAGCCCTGCGATATCGAGAAATGTTGCGTT
Organism: Halieaceae bacterium; assembly: GCA_018657645.1. Lineage (GTDB taxonomy): Bacteria > Pseudomonadota > Gammaproteobacteria > Pseudomonadales > Halieaceae > JBALVT01. The sequence continues at coordinate 3,891 of JABHWT010000359.1, forward strand.
AATTGTTGAGTAGAAGCCAATAGCCTGGCCGATGGGAAGTTTCAGGTCTGTGATGAGTGATCTCTTGGCCTCCAGTTCATCCAGTAGGTCTAGTCCGGTTCGCAGTCTGGAGGAGAGATCTGGGCCAAACTCGTCTTTTGGGAATGTTTCAAGAAAGGCGAGCAACTGGGAGTATTTGGCATCGGTCTCCCGGCGTTGGGCGTTGAGCTCCGATCCCATTTTAGCGCCCTTACTACCCAGGTAGGCCGCCGACATGCCACGCTCTTTTTGTGTTTCGTGCACCATCAGACTGGCTTTAGCAGTTAAATCGGCTAGCTGTAGTACATCGGCGCTTTCGGTCTTCAGGGTCTGTGTCTGCTGTACTTGCAGCAGTGAAAAAATCAGCAGACCAGCCAGTGGGAAAATCAGAAGTAGCATAAGTTTTTTGGCCAAAGAGATGTTGCTGAGCCAGTTTCCGATGTTCATCTTTGTAATCTCCGTTACGCCGTGTCCCTATGTTGATGTCCTGAACGCCAGGGGCGTGATTATGGCTTTATCGGGCCATATGCAACCTGAATCAGCCACGTCACTACCGTGGAATAATGTTCCACAGTCCTGCCGACTATCGCTCAGTACCAAAGCAGTATGCTCTTGGAGTGTGTATTAAATACGGGGCTTTTGTGCAAGTTTGTGCAAAAAAACGGAGCGCTACAGCTGGCTATTTGAGGACTGGCTCGGTGATTCCAGAAGGACGGCTTTTACAGCGCTCAAAAGGTTGTTGATATCCAGAGGTTTGGCCAAAACAGAAACGTTCTCCATCCCTGAGCCCAGATCATTGACCACGCCAGATACGACTATAAAACGGATAGTGCGTTTGAACTCAGCTCGCGCCTCACCGATCAGGTTGGCACCGGTTTTACCCGGCATTCCCATATCGGTCACCACCACCTTGATATTTTCATGCGAACGCAGGATCTGGAGTGCGGTATCAACGTTTTCTGCACACAGTGCCTGGAATCCCTCGTCGATCAGTGCCTCGGCTATTTCCTCTACAATATCTGGCTCATCGTCAACCACTAGAATTTGGGCCCTATTGGTCACTTTCAGCACCGGTTTTGTCTTCGACCGTATCCGTGTCGCCAGCCTGCGGAAGTGAAATCACGAATTTGGCTCCCTGTCCTGTGTTTTTGGCACTAATGGTCCCTCCCATGTCGCGTATAATGCCCCAGGAGACAGAAAGCCCCAGGCCCGTGCCCTCACCCATGTCTTTGGTGGTGTAGAAGGGTTCAAAAATTCGCTGAATGACATTGTCCTCAATACCGCCGCCGGTGTCCTCAACACTGATTTCAATTGTCTTGTCTTCACAGACGTTTATACCCACGCTGATTTTCCGCCCGTCAGGGTTCTGCCTCGAGCTTATTGCATCCCGTGCATTGGTCAGAAGGTTCAGGAGCACCTGCTCTCCCTGTACCTGGTGCCCCAGAATTAACGGGCAGACCTCGGGCAGATTAAGTTCAACTTCAATCTGGGCCAGGCGCAGTTGCTCGCCTATCAGGTCCAGGGCGCTACGCACCAGTTCTGTGGGATCAATTTTCGAGGGTTGTTCCGAGGCTCGGCGCCCAAACATTCGCATGTGGTCGATGATAGTTGCAGCGCGCTCGGTCTGGTCGGATATTCTCTGCAGTTTCTTTGACAAGTACTCCGGGGTGGGAATGCCCGCGCTCATTTTTCGCAGAATATTACCGGTCGCCATTCTGATGACGTTAAGTGGTTGATTAAGCTCATGCGCCACGCTGGTTGCCATTTCACCCAGGGTGGACATTTTGGATGCTTGTACAATTTGTGCCTGGGCGAGCTTTCGCTCGGTGATGTCCTGTACAATACCCTCGGCTTTTAGCGGTATACCCTCATCGTCAAAGCTTGTCTCGGAGCGATAGTAAGCGTATTTTATCCGGCCATCGGACATCAATAATCGGTACTCACTCTCGTAGGGTAACTGGCTTTTCAGTGATTGCCGGTATTCTTTCTGGACTGACTGCAAATCCTCGGGATGAACAATATCGACAAAATTCTGGTAGGCGTCAGCACCTCCTTTGGCCTCAATTTCAAATAGTCGATACATCTCTGCAGAGCATTCCAGTTTGTTCTCGATCAGGTCCAGCGACCAACTACCAAGATGCGCAATGCGTTGCGCATGAGACAGGTGTGCCTCCTTTTCCTGCAGTAGTTCCTCTGTCCCAATTCTCTCCTGCAGACGCCGGTTCACCTCCTTCTCAAGATAAGCGTTTTTGTCGCGAAGGAAATCGTGGGCCTGCTTCAACATCACGTGGTTTTTCACTCGCGCCAGTAAAATAGCGGGGTGAATGGGCTTGGTGATGTAGTCGACCGCCCCCAGGGAGAGCCCTTTTTTTTCCTCTGATACGGTTTCCATGCCGGTGACAAAGATGACCGGGATATCTCTGGTCGAGGGGTTTTCCTTCAGTAGGGACAGTACGGTATAGCCGTCCATGCCCCCCGGCATTCGAACATCGAGAAGTATCAGGCTGGGGCGGGGCTCGGTAGCCGCAACCTCCAGTGCTCTGGCACCGGAGTTGGCCGCGCGCACACAGTAGTGGGGGCTGAGCATATCGCTCGTCGTGGCCAGAATTGCTGGCTCGTCATCGACAATAAGGACAGTCGTTTCTTCCATCGGCGTTCACGTTCCTCGGGACAAACAACACACACAGTGGAAGGGTAGGGTGACTGTCACTCAAAGTCCAGCCAGAGTGTCCATGGTTAACTTCCCGCTTGCGATGACAATTTCTCCTCTGGTCGGGCACAGAACAGATTTCTGTCGCCATACACATTGTCGACCCTGTTCACGGGGGGCCAATATTTGTCGGCTTGAAGCGATGCCATCGGGTAGGCAGCCTGCTGGCGGGAGTAGGGGTGGCTCCACTGGTCAGACGTGACATCGGCTAGGGTATGCGGGGCATTGGTCAGGGGATTATCAGTCTGATCCAGCTTGCCCTCCTGCACGTCTCTTATTTCCTCGCGGATGATGATCATGGCCTCACAGAAGCGATCCAGTTCCGCTAGTGATTCGGATTCGGTGGGTTCGACCATAAGCGTGCCGGGTACCGGAAAGGACATCGTGGGCGCGTGGAATCCAAAGTCAACCAAGCGCTTGGCGATATCTTCCTCGGAGATGCCGGTGGTTTCCTTCAACGGGCGAATATCCAGAATACACTCGTGTGCCACATGACCGCTGCTGCCAGTGAATAGAACGGGGTAGTGGTGTTGCAGGCGCCGCGCAATATAGTTGGCACTGAGGATAGCTACTTTGGTTGCCTGGGTAAGACCTTCAGCGCCCATCAATGCGATATAAGCCCAGGAAATGGGCAGAATTGAAGCGCTGCCGTAGGGTGCCGACGAGATCACGTCATTGCCCGGGTTAAGCCCTGGAACAGCCTGCACCGGGTTGGTTGGCAGAAACGGTTGTAAATGCGCTCCTACACCGATGGGTCCCACGCCGGGGCCGCCTCCTCCGTGCGGTATGCTGAAGGTCTTATGCAGGTTGAGATGGGATACATCGGCGCCAAATGTTCCCGGTGCCGCAATGCCCACCATTGCGTTGAGATTGGCGCCATCGACATATACCTGGCCGCCGTGCGCATGTACGATGTCGCACAAATCAATAATACCCTCTTCAAATACCCCGTGGGTAGAGGGGTAGGTAACCATGATTGCAGCGAGATCTTCGGCGTGGAGCGCGGCCTTGGTCTTCAGGTCCTGGATGTCCACATTGCCCTGTTCGTCGCACCCTATTATGACCACCTTCATGCCGGCCATTACGGCACTGGCTGGATTAGTGCCATGGGCAGAGGAGGGAATGAGACAGACATCGCGCTGGGCCTCGCCGCGACTCTCGTGATATCGCCTGATCGCGAGCAGGCCCGCGTATTCGCCCTGGGAGCCGGCATTGGGCTGCATGGACACCGCGTCGTAGCCGGTGCACTCGATAAGCATCTGCTCGAGCTCCTCAATAACAAGCCGATAGCCCTCGGTCTGGTCGCGCGGCGCAAACGGGTGCATGGCCGCAAATTCTGGCCAACTCACGGCCAGCATTTCGGTGGTGGCGTTGAGTTTCATGGTGCAACTGCCCAGTGGGATCATAGCGCGGTTCAGGGCAATGTCTTTCTGCTCGAGGCAGCGCATGTAGCGCAGCATTTCGGTTTCAGAGTGGTAGTCGCTGAAAATGGGGTGTTGCAGATAGTCTGATGGGCGCAGCAAATGAGCGGGGATACCCGGATTATCAGATGCTTGTTCATCGAAGTCGGTAACAGGAGGCTGGGTTGGATTGTTGCTAAATACCTGCCACAGAGCGGTAATGTCCTCGGCACTGGTAGTCTCATCCAGTGATATCCCCAAACGGTCGTTACCGATAATGCGCAGGTTCATTTCCCGTGCCAGGGCACGCTGCACAATGGCGTTTTGCTGCTCGCCCACTGTGTAGGTGAGCGTATCAAAAAAGGTGTTGTTGTCGGCGGTAAAACCACAACTCTGTAGTCCTCTGTCGAGAATGCCGGTAAGGCGGGCAATGCGGCTGGCTATTAGTCGCAATCCATTGGGGCCGTGGTACATGGCATAGAAAGCCGCCATGATGGACAGCAATGCCTGAGCTGTACAGATATTGCTGGTGGCCTTTTCCCTGCGAATATGCTGTTCCCGGGTTTGCATTGCCATGCGCAGCGCCTGATTGCCGCGGCGGTCGATGGATACACCGATAATTCGGCCCGGCGTAGAGCGCTTGTACTCATCGCGCGTCGCAAAGTAGGCGGCGTGGGGGCCGCCAAACCCCATGGGCACACCGAAGCGCTGGGTGTTGCCCACCACCACATCGGCACCGAGTAAGCCGGGTGATTTCACCAGCAGTAGCGCCATGATGTCGGCTGCGGTGGCAACCAGGGTTTTGTTCATGTGGGCTCGTTCGATGAGGGGTTCTATATCGTGCAGGTGTCCGTAGGTGCCCGGATATTGCAGTAATAGCCCAAAGGACTCTGTGGTGCCTACCAGTTCCTCTGGATCGCCCACCACAATCTCTATACCCAATACCTCGGCACGGGTTTGTACTAATGCGATGGTCTGCGGATGACAGTCCTGGGCTACGATAAAGCGATTGCAACGGTTTTTCTTGTTGACTCGCTTAAGGAGCATCATGGCTTCAGCCGCTGCAGTGCCCTCGTCTAGCATTGAGGCATTGGCTAGTTCCATTCCTGTCAGGTCCAGTATCATTTGTTGAAAATTTAACAGCGCTTCAAGTCGGCCCTGAGAAATCTCCGGTTGATAGGGAGTGTAAGCCGTGTACCAACCGGGGTTTTCCAGAATATTGCGCTGGATAACGGTAGGCGTGTACGTGGCGTGATAACCGGTGCCAATAAAGGATTTATACAGTTGGTTTTTTTTTGCGATATGGCGTAACCGAGCGATGACCTCCTGCTCGGCCCTCGCGCTATCTAGCCCCATTGGCGTATCACGGCGAATGACATGGGGCACGGTTGCCTCGATGAGATCGTCCAGCGAGTTGTAATCCAGGCTCTGCGCCATTTGCTCCTGCTGTCTGGCGGTAGGCCCGATATGGCGTCGAATGAAGTCCTGGTGGTTTTCCAGGTCATGCAGGGAAGCGCGGGTCATAGGGGCTCCGAGATCTAATGAAGGGGTGGTGGGAGGCGCTATCAGAGGCGCGATATTATCAGCAGTACCCCGCCCGGGCAAACTGTTGTAGTCCTTTCCAGCCTTCAGGCATAGTGGGCCTACGTCAAGCGAGTGCAACGCGGCTCCGGGCTGCCTGGATGGCTCCCGAAGGGCTTGCTGATTCTGTGTTATCAGGTTAATAGAGCACTAGGGTATCATTGGACCCCTTTTGTTTCTCGCTATATGAGGTAGGTATGAATGTAGTCGCAGCGGAATCTGTAGGTGTAAACAGCGACCAACTCGCCAGGGTTGGCGACCATCTTCGCCAGCGTTTTGTTGAGCCGGGTAAAATTGCAGGTAGTCTTGCGCTGGTGGCCAGGCGTGGTGTGGTGTGTTTTCTGGACCTGGCTGGTTACAGCGATATAGAGCGTCAGACGCCACTGACAATCGAAACTATCTTTCGAATCTACTCCATGTCCAAACCGATTACGTCGCTCGCCCTGATGACCCTTTACGAGAAAGGTCTGTTTTCTCTGGGTGACCCGGTGCATCGATTTATACCGGCCTGGCGGGAGTTACAGGTTCGCAAGGGAGGTGCATGGCCATTGTTTGAGACCGTGCCCTGTGAACGACCAATGACGATCCGCGATCTGCTGATGCACACATCGGGGCTGACCTATGACTTTATGCGTGCCACCAACATTGATTACGCTTACCGCAAGCAATTAGTGGGTATACCGCGAGACGGATATACGCTGCAGGATATGGTCGATCAACTAGGCAAACTGCCGCTGGAGTTCTCGCCTGGTGAACGCTGGAACTACTCTCTGGCCACCGATGTATTAGGCCATCTCATAGAAGTTATCAGCGGTCAAAGCCTCCCCGACTTTTTACATCAAACCGTGTTTGGACCCCTGGCAATGAGCGACACCAGCTTTGAAATCAGTACCGAGAAAGTTTCTCGAATGGCCTCGTGCTACGAGCGCAATGTTAACAAGGAACTGGTATTGCAGGATGATGGACAGGACAGCAGCTTTGCCAGTCGAACATTCTACTCCGGGGGGGGCGGGCTGCTCTCTACAGCGCCAGATTATTACCGCTTTTGCCAGATGCTGCTAAACGGCGGTACCCTGAACGGTCATCGGGTGATTGGCTCCCGCACCCTGGCCTTTATGACCCGTAATCACCTGCCCGGTGGGCAGGATATGTCCCACTTCGCCACCGGAAGTTTCAGTGAAACCGCCTACGAGGGCGTGGGATTTGGCCTCGGGTTTGCCAACAAGTTAGACCCTGTGGGGAATGGTTACCCGGCCACCCGGGGAAGTTATTTCTGGGGTGGGGCGGCCAGCACGCTATTCTGGGTTGACCCGGCGGAGGAACTGATAGTCATCTTCCTGACGCAGCTGATGCCATCCAGCATCTTTAATTTCAGAGGCCAGTTGGAGGCCCTGGTGTACGGCGCGCTGGAGTGACTGACCGGGGTTCAGCTCGAACTACCATCGACAGTCGAGGCAAAAAAGGGGTTTACATTTCCACTGTCTATCTGCTGTACTTACAATAGGTGAGTCTTTGAAGCGCTTGGCACTGAAAGATGGCAGAAAAAGAGGAATACGTTAGAGCTTCCGAAGCCCATTTTGAGATGGGTCAGGTCATGCAATGCTCTGTATACAATGAAAATGGATACCTGCTACTTAAAAAGGGCAAGGTGGTCACTGCGGGCTCCCAGAAAGACTTTTTACTGGAGCATGGCTATATACTCAAGTCGGACTTCCGATTTCTGGAGCCTGTCAAAAAGAAAAAATTTCGCCGCGAGGAAAAGACCAGCAAGACGAATATTTTTGAAATTAAGAACAAGTGGCTCGGCGAGCTATACTTCTTGCTACTGGGAGACCAGCGCTCCAAGTTATTGGACTTTACACCGCGGATACTCAATCTCAGCGTCGACATTCAATTACAGGCAAAACTTCAACACGATGCCCTCATAGCGTCGCTGCAATTGGACTTTGAAAACCACTATGGCCTGGTTCACGCACTGCACTGTGCTACCAGTAGTGAAATGATAGGTAAGAGCCTGGGTATTGGGCAAATTGAGCGGCTGGTGAGTATCGCAGCAGCTTTGACCCACGATATCGGTATTATCAAGGGCCAGGAGAGACTGAACTTTCAAAAAGCCGATATGACAAGCAAGGAGTGGGCCGGCATAAAGAAACATCCAACAGAAGGCGTCAAAATATTGCGGAAGCTGGGTGTTGATGATCAGCGCTGGCTAAGTGCTGTCGAGCATCACCACGAGAGGCTGGACGGTTCGGGCTATCTCGGGTTGAAGGCAAAAAAAATATCGATGCAAGCCAGGATTCTAGCCGTGGCAGATACCTATTCCGCCATGGTCCATCACACGGTATTTCGCAAGGAAAACTCGGGCAAAAAAGCGCTACAAACGCTCTATGAAGGGCGCAATGTGCTGTTCGATAGCGACATCGTCACCCGATTTATCGGCGAAATCGGGGTTTTCCCCCCGGGTTCTCTGGTTCAACTGGAGAGTGAGGAAATTGCAGTCGTCACCGCTATGAGGAAGCCCACACACCAACCGGATGTCGTGGCCCTGATTTCGGCCGAGGGAGAGCAGTATGAAAAGCCAATACCCCGGCAAACCAGAGACAAGGGCTATCGGATAATTGGCGATGAACAACTCGGTGAACACCGGGCTTTGTTTGAGGAAATAGAGCAGTTGTGGAGCTAAAAGGAGATGCCGGTCGGCTAAATACCCGGTAGAATCTTACCCATTCATTCGTATTTTGATTTCCTTCTCGCGAGCCAAAAGCAAATAGTCAGGAGTGCGCCATGGGTATGATTGTACCGGCAGATATCACTGGTCATTATGATCCGGCGAAGAACTACAAAACCGTGGTCGTCAATATCACCAACCATTGCAACTTGAACTGCCGGCATTGCTTTTTGTATAGAGATGGCAACGCAAATGAGGCAACCGGATCCATCAGGGAGGAAATGAGCGACGAGATACTGATAGAGACCATGGTCCACTTACGGGATAAACATGGTATTGAGGCCGCTCTATGGATGGGCGGCGAACCCATGTTAAAGCCCAAGTTGTTGCGACGCCTGGTCAAACTGTTTGGCCACTCTACGATCACCACCAATGGAACGGCCCCCCTCATCGACTTTGGACCCTCGGTGCTCTATGTCATTAGTCTGGATGGACCCGAGGAACTAAATGATCAAATTCGCGGAGAGGGCGTATTTCAGCGGGCTCTGAAAAACCTTGAGCAACTACCCGGGAACTTCAGCTCGGACTTTCAGGTTCAAAGTGTGATTACCCGGAGCAACCAGGATCGAATTGAGGAGTTGGTCGAATCTCTGGTCCAGACACGCGTGGGCTGGATGACATTTTCATTTATTGTTCCAGAAGCGGGTGATTTTGATAACCCGGATGTATGGACAGACAACCACGAGCGCGCTGCGGCGGTGGAGAAGGTCATGCAGCTCAGGAAAAAATATCCCGGGTTTATCCGCAACACGCAGCGGCACCTGGAACTTATGTTGCCACCCTATGACAAGCGCGTTACCCGTTATTGCCCACCCAGTGACAATATTCTTTCTCTGTATCTGGACGGGAATCGCTTTGACGTGCCGGGCTGTTGTTACGGTAATGATGTAGATTGTGATCGCTGTGGAGGTTGGGTCGTCTTTCATCGCGCTGCCATGCTGGAGGCGAGTGGGCGCATTTCCTGGGAGCAGGGCTGATCCCGCTACAGTTGTGGGGAGTTTAGATTGAAGGCAAATTTAATTACGCGTGCAGGCTGCGATGCTCTGAAGCGGGAATTGGACCATTTATGGCGGGAGAAAAGACCCGATGTTACCCGAAAGGTGTCGTGGGCAGCATCTCTGGGAGATCGCAGCGAGAATGCGGACTACCATTACAACAAGAAACTGCTGCGGGAGATAGACCGGCGAGTTCGCTATTTGAGAAAGCGATTGGAATTGGTGCAGGTTGTGGAGTATTCACCTCAGCAAGATGGCCGCGTGTTTTTTGGGGCCTGGGTTGCGATAGAGAATGACGGTGGGGAACAGATGCGATTTCGGGTGGTGGGGGGCGATGAGGTGTATGACAGGAACGATTATATATCGATCGATTCGCCTATGGCGCGGGCACTGCTAAAAAAGGAAGTAGACGACGAGGTGATAGTGAACACGCCTACTGGACAGGCGCAGTGGTATATCACCGACATTCAGTATGAAATATAACAGGCCTAAGGTTCGAGTAGGGAACTGCAATTTTTCGAGCGTCTCGGCGAAAGTGTGGGTGGGCACTGTCTGGGCTCTGGTCATGGGGATGGCCGGGCCGGTGGCTGCACAGTGTATTGAATTCAATGCCGATCTCCAGCAGGGCGCTTTCCTGTGGGGCAAGGTAGAGCCGGGCAGCCGCGTGCAACTAAATGGTAAGCCACTGGATGTGATGGCCGATGGCGTCACTTTTATAGGGTTTGGCCGCGATGCGGCTGAGTCTGCGGAACTGGTGGTAACTGGTCAGCAGACCTGCCGGGAAACACTCAAGATCGGTGCTCGGAACTACCGGATTCAACGGGTAGAGGGGGTGCCTCCAGAAACGGTCACTCCACCTGCAGAGCAACTGGAACGCATTCGACGGGAGGCAGCGCAGGTGCGCGCGGCGCGTGCGCAGCGCCTACAGCCTCCCGGATTTCCGGCCACTATACGGGCGGGTTTTAGCTGGCCAGTGAAGGGGCCAATATCCGGTGTTTACGGCAGTCAGCGATTTTATAATGGCCAGCCCAGGCGCCCGCACTACGGCGTGGATGTGGCTGCAGCCGCTGGTACCACAGTGCGCGCGCCCGCAGCGGGCCGGGTAACGCTGGCCGAACCTGACCTGTTCTACTCGGGCGGAACCGTAATTCTAGATCACGGCTATCTGCTTTCATCCTCGTTTCTTCATCTTGAAAAAGTACTGGTAGCCGTCGGTGATGAATTGGCACCTGGCGACATTGTCGGCGCGGTCGGTGCCACCGGGCGAGCAACCGGTCCCCACCTGGACTGGCGGATGAATTGGCGGGATCAACGCGTCGACCCACAATTACTAGTGCCCCCCATGCCCAAGCCGTGAAAAATTCCGTATAATAAGCCCCCTTTGACACACTGGGAGACGCAGATGATAGACAAAAAACTACTGAGCATTCTGGTGTGCCCGGTGAGCAAGGCACCGGTGGAGTACGATCAACAAAAAGATGAACTGGTATGCAAGGCCAGTGGTCTGGCCTATCCCGTGCGCGATGGCATCCCGGTGATGCTGGAGAGCGAGGCCCGCCAACTCACTGCCGACGAGA
>JABHWT010000361.1 GCA_018657645.1 Halieaceae bacterium
AACCAGTATGGCAATGATGGACTCGATAGTGCCCGCCGTAGCGAGAGTTCGCCGGAATATTATTCCAAAATGGTTGCTTTGTATCCTTTGTTTCAGCCCTTCATTGAAAACGCACTGGGCGTTGTCGTTCATTCCGATAGTGCCAGAGACGTGCTCGCAAAACAATTTCCAGAGGGGCCCAAAGTTATCAAACTGGACCTCCCCTATGCGCAATCACGCGCCGCTGTGGAGCGTGATTTTCACGCGCAGCAGCTTCAGTTTGTGTTCTGTGGTCACGTCGGTTCCAATCGACGCCTCGCAGAATTCTTCAAGGCCTGGGGGCAGTTGGAGCACCCGGATCGCATACGACTGGACATTTTCGGGAACTATGGCAATACGAGTCAACTGGAGCGATTGGCCCAGCGATTTGGTGTCTCGCGCTGGCTGGATTTTCGTGGCTATGTTGAGGATGAGGCATTGGAGCAGAGTCTGCGCGAGGCGCATTTTGCATTGAATCTGCGTTGGCCGACCATGGGCGAGGCCTCCGCCAGCCAATTGCGTTACTGGTCTGCGGCCCTTCCTACCCTGGTAACTGACGTGGGTTGGTATGGCGAGCTGCCAGATGACACCGTATGTAAAGTGAGCCGCGACAACGAAGTGGAGAGCCTGCGTGAGAGGCTGCAAGATATTGTAGATTCTCCAGGTCGATATGCGGCTGTAGGCGTGGCGGGCTGGCAATATTTGAAGAGTCAGCATTCGCCGCAGACGTATGCCAGAAAACTGATTCACTTTGCCGAGCACTGTACCAATGCTCGATTAGGGTATCAGATGGTAGACAAAGCGCTGGTAAACACTGTAGCTTCAATGTGCGAGGACGAGTCTGTACTCCGCCTGTTCCGGGAGCCGGTCGATACCGCCCGCACAATGTTCGATCAGCATACCTCTGTTCGGTGAACCCCGTGGCTTATGCAACTGGTTTTGGCTTCCCTGACCCATGGTGGTTTTGTAGACACCCGATTGCCTCGTGAAAGTTATTCTGGATGTTTCGTCGATTTATTTACCACTGTCTGGTATCGGGCGCTATACACTTGAACTCGCAAGGCATCTACCTAAGCAGGAGGGCATGGCAGAAATACAGTATTTTCAAGGGGGCAGGGTTGAGTCAGGGTTTAATACCGATTTCGAAGCCATAGCATCAGTCGAGGCCAGGAACTCGTACCGCAGGTTCATCAAGGCACTACTGCCAAATGATCTATTGCTAAAACCCTTTCGGAGATGGAAGGCTGGAAGAATGGGACGGCAATTAAAAGACTACGATAGCTACATTTTTCACTCGCCCAATTATAACCTGATACCGGTCAGTGGTAAGTCAGTGGTGACGGTGCACGATCTCTCCGTTTTCCGTTTTTCCCGGTTTCACCCGCCCGACAGAGTCAACTATTTGCGCGATAGCATTCACAGTAGTATAGAAAGGGCCGACTTGCTGGTGACGGACTCAGACTACGTAAGGTCGGAGCTTCTTGATTTGTTCGGGCTCGTAGCCGACTCCGTCGTCTCTATTCCCCTGGGTGTCGACGAGCGGTTTGGACCTCGAGCGGCCAATGAGCTGGCACCCACTCTGGATAAATACGGTCTAAAGGGGAAAAAATATGCACTCAGTGTGGGTACTATAGAGCCGAGAAAGAACCTGCATGCGACGCTACGCGCCTACCGGCAGCTGGGCAAGCCCTTGCGGCGGCAGTACCCCTTAGTGCTGGTCGGAGCCCACGGCTGGGGAAGTAAGTCTCTGGCCGCTGAGATCCGCACCCTGGTCAATGCCGATGAGCTCATATATCTGGACTATGTGTCGGAGCAGGATTTGCCCCTGATCTACGCGGGCGCGACGGTGTTCTACTATATGTCGCTCTACGAAGGCTTTGGATTGCCATTGCTGGAGGCCATGCGTAGCGGTGTTCCTATTGTATGCTCTAATTCTTCGGCCCTGCCTGAAGTCTGTGGAGGCTGCGCCTTGCAAGTTGACCCCGAATCTGAATCGGCCATGGCAGCCGCCATGGAGCGATCTCTCACTGACAATAGCTGGCGGGAGCAAGCTGTTGGCGCGGGTCTGCAACGTGCCAGCGCCTATAGCTGGGAGCGAACAGCAAGTGCAACGGTTCGAGCCTACGCCAGCTTGGTAGATTGATGTAATGAGTGAGCCCAGAATTGCCGTAGATGTTCGACCACTTTGCCACCCGGGCACCGGAATTTACCGCAATACGTATGAAATTCTTAGGCGAATGTGCGAAATGGGGGGGCAGTGGTTCCTCTATTCGCCGCAGCCCTATGACAAAACCCTGTTTTGCAGGGGCAACGTGCATCATCGAGTAGCTGGCGTACCGAGCCGACTTAGAGCAGCACAGCTGGGACAGCTTTTTTTTCCGGTGTGGGCAAAATGCGATGCAGTTGATGTTTTCTGGAGCCCCCGGCATCAGCTGCCATTACTTCTGTCCGCACGAATACCGTCCGTCGTGACTATTAACGATCTTGTGTGGTTAAGGTATGGTGAAACCATGCGTTTTCCAGGCCGCCAGATTGAGACATTTTTAATGCCGCGCTCCATGAAGCAGGCCCAGGCAGTGATCGCCATATCGGAATTTACCCGGGAAGAAATTGAGCGGCAATACCCGCATTTGTCGGAAAAACTTCGTGTTGTAACCTGTGCCAGTCACCTACCGGCCGAAATCGAAACAAGCGCTGAAGGAGCCAGAGCGTACTTTTTGTTTGTAGGTACCATGGAACCGCGGAAGAATCTTCCGCGACTGATACGGGCCTACAAGCGCTATGTTGAGAACTGCCCCGCCCCCAAGGAGTTGAAAATTGTCGGCGGGCAGGGTTGGGGTGAAGTGGGTGTAGCGCAGCTAATACAGAGTTTGTCTTTAGGACGATATGCCCGCGTGATTGGCAAAGTGGGAGAGCGCGCGCTTGGTCAGCTTTACGCTGACGCTCATGCATTGGTTATGCCTTCACTTTATGAGGGGTTTGGGCTCCCTGTTGCTGAATCTCTATCCCAGGGTGTGCCGGTAATCACCTCGCGAGACTCCGCAATGGAAGAAGTTGCAGGTGAAGCAGCAATTCTGGTTGACCCTTTTTCGGAGCAGTCTATTTACGAGGGACTGATGGAGATGACGGTAAATACTGAACTTCACAGCGCATTGTCGAAGCGGGCAAGTGAAGAAATCCAGCGTTACGATTGGGATGTCTCGGCACGGAAAATGTTCAAAATACTCAACGAATGTAGTAGAACGGAATAATGATATTTAACTCATATCTTTTTTTGCTGGCGTTTCTGCCCCTGGTGTTGATTGGCTTCAATATCATGCAGCGCTACCGTTTTGAAAAGGGCGCCATTTGGCTTTTGTCGCTGTCGTCATTACTATTCTATAGCGCCTGGAATCCCGCCTATTTATCTTTGCTGGTGGCTTCGATAGTGGCTAATTTTAGTCATGGGCGCCTGATTATGGCAACCAGCGGGCCACTGCGCTTTGTGCTTCTTTGCAGCGGGGTATGCCTCAATCTCGGATTGTTGGCCTACTACAAATACGCCGACTTCTTCCTGAGTTCAGTTGCAAATATCAGCGGCCGCCATTTCGATAGCCTGGATGTCATCCTGCCACTGGCCATTTCATTTTTCACCTTTCAACAGATCGCCTATCTTGTTGATAGTTATCGAGGACTATGCGAAGAGCGCAGTTTCAGCCGCTATTTGCTGTTCGTGTCATTTTTCCCGCAACTGATAGCCGGTCCTATCGTACATCACAAGGAGATGATGCCCCAGTTCAACCTGGGAGCAATTAGACACAATCTCGATGTGAAAGTGGCCCATGGCATTATTTTTCTGGTGCTCGGACTGGCAAAAAAAGTGCTGCTTGCCGACTCCCTGGCCCCCTATGCAATATCGGTTTTTGACGGGCAGAGTAATCTGGATTTCAGTGCCGCCTGGGTGGGAACAGTGAGCTATACCCTGCAGCTGTACTTTGATTTCTCTGGTTATACCGATATGGCCATTGGCCTGGGCCTTCTGTTTGGCATTCGATTACCAGACAACTTCAACTCTCCCTACAAGGCGGAATCCATCATTGATTTCTGGCGCAGATGGCATATGACGCTGTCTCGTTTTCTGCGCGACTATCTTTATATTCCCCTGGGCGGCAACCGAAAGGGCATAGGTAGACGCTATATCAATCTTGCGCTGACCATGTTGCTGGGCGGCCTGTGGCACGGGGCGGCCTGGACTTTTGTATTGTGGGGGGGCTTGCACGGGGCACTGCTGGCTATTAATCACGCCTGGCATGCCTTGCAAAGATTTATGGGGCTGACCTGGCTTGCAGATAATCGCGCCTATCGGATTGTTTGTAGAGTCGCTACCCTGTTTGCCGTCTCCCATTGCTGGGTAGTTTTTAGAGCTGAATCATTGGAACGAGCGGCATTGATTTTCAATGCCATGTACTCTCCAAATGCGCCTGCGGAGACCGTAGCCCCGGGAAGTATGACGATCGACAGCACACTGATCGCGCTGCTCGCCGGTTCCGGCGCCATTGCGCTGTTTGCGCCCAATATCAAACAGATTCTGATTCGCTCGGACAATACACCAACCTGGCTTGCAGGTCCCCAGAGGATAATTGCCCAAAGTAGGCTTATGGCGGTTTGCTTTGGATGCCTGGCAGTTCTGGTGATAATCAAGTTGGATTCATTTTCGGAGTTTCTGTATTTTCAGTTCTAGACTATGACGAAATTTACCGTATATTTTACCGGCGCATTTTTGGCCATATTGACCCTGCTGGCAGTGAGCAGCATTGTCATTGATCCGTATGCGATGTTCGGTACTGCCAGGGTAGAGGGCTTGAATAAGTACAAGCTAACAGCCATTAATTATATGCGTGTTGTAAAACCTTACCACGTTGGTTTCAGAGACTACGATGTTCTTATCACGGGTTCGTCTCGTATCGGTCAGGGCCTGGATTGCCGGTTCTACACCGAGCAGGGCCTGGATTGTTATAACAGTGCGCTGCCCGGTGGCGGTATTTACGAGGCCTACCGATTCCTTCAGCAACGTCCGGAATCGATTTCCAAGGCAATCATATCTCTGGAGTTCTTCGTGTTTCTACGGGAGAACCTGGCACAACCTGAGTTTGAAGAGCGAAGGCTAATGCTGGGTGCCGATGGCAGTTGGAGTCCGCAGTTTGTTACCCAGTCCATCAACGACCTGTATGGCCTATTGTTTGCCAGTCAGACCCTGAGGTCGAGTAAGAGCACCTGGAAGAGACAAAACGCACCATTTACCAACCCGCGTGCCGATGGCATGCTGTATCTGGATAATTGGGGAGGGTGGAACTTTGATCCCTCCACTCTGGATTCGTCCCGGCCCAATGTCAGGGTCAACAGGCAGGTATCGCGCTTCAAAAATGTGCTCGATACTATGAAAGCCTACCACTTTACGTATTCACAGGATCTGGATCAGGCTCGGGCAAACATGAAAAGACAGTTGGGCAGTTATCGAGATATCCTGGAAGTAGCATATCAACATGACATTCAGGTAAAGTTTGTCTTGCCACCTTCACATGCCAGCTACTGGATGATTATCCGATATCTGGGTTTGTATCCCGTTTTTGAACAGTGGAAAAAGAGCCTGGTGCGCTTAAACGAAAAACTGGCTCGACATCATGCAAGAGAGCCCTATCCAATTTTTGATTTCTCGGGGGCCAATAACATAAATCTGTCGCCGCCACCGGTACGGGGGCGGCCCAATACGTTCAGTCAGCTGTTTAACGACACAATGCATTTTAGCAGCCAGGTTGGCGAGGAGATGCTGGAGCGGTTGTCGGGAGAGTGCGTGAATAAAAAGACTGCACTGTTCGGCCATTGTCTTACCGGGAACAACATAAATCGCGTTATGAGGCGGCAGGAGTCGCGGTTTAAAGCTTATGAAAAGAACAACAAGAAATATCTGGCTTCAATATTTCCGGCACAAGGGGATATTTGAAGCCATAAATCTTCAGTTCAACTCACGCGGGAAATTATGAAAATTACGCTCCACATTGGCGTTCCTAAAACAGGTAGTACGGCTATTCAGGCGCATATCGGCTTGAATCGCGGCTGGTTCAGCGAGCACAAAATCGCGATTCCCGAGACCGGGTTTTCCGAGGGTTATGGACACGTACTGTTGTTCGAAGACCGGACCAATGAGCACCTGGAACAATTACAAGATGAACTGGATGCCCTGAAGCTTCAAGGCTATGAGCATGCAGTAATTAGCTGGGAGGGGCTCAATACGTTTAGTCGCGAGCGCCTGGAGAATATCAAACAGCATATGAAGGGCCACGAGGTAGAGGTCGTGGCTTATTTAAGAGAGCAATCGGAAGTTGTGCAATCTGGCTTTCTGCAGGCCATAAAACAGCGGCGGCAGAAGCGGACACTGGACGATTTTCTGACCATTGACGCTATTATTACGCCCCTGCATTTGGATTATAATTGGATACTGTCGAAATATGCAGATGTCTTTGGTGAGTCAAATGTTCGAGCCAGAGTCTATGAAAAAGCTGCCCTGGCGGAGCAGAATATAGTGATCGATTTCCTGCAGGTTCTGGGTGTTGACGCCGATGCCCGTTTTATCCTCGCGCCCGATGCCCAAAATATCAGCCTGGACGTGGGGTCTGCCTATGTATTGAATATCACGGATAGCTTGTTTGGCAATTTAGAGGAGCGCGATGCACTGGTGGACTTGCTCCTGTGTCGCGTTACCAGTGAAGGACCGGACGAGAAGTATTTTCTTTCCAAATCCCATGTCATGCATATCCGGGCACACTATGCAAAATCCAACGACGTGGTAAGGCGAAAATACCTGGAGACCCCTATTGGACGTGATACGCTCTTTGCCCATGATCACTCCACTTATGCAGCTCAAAACAGACTCGAGCAACTGGGTGGTGAGAAACTGTCCTTTTTGTCTGCAATGAAGGCCTATCGGTCCTGGTCGGGACAGGACCTGGTGGGTAGTGACCTGCAGGTGATTGCTTCTCCCGTTCGCGGTTGGTCGATACCGGAGTTGGCGGGGCTGTGGACTCGCGGGGAGAAATCCTCTGTGTGCTTTAGAGTAATGCCTACCAAAATCTCCCCCCATGCCCGTACACTGAAATTGAAGTTGGAGGGGGCCTACTTTGCAACAAATGAAGCAACACAGGTGCGCCTTCCTGGTATGGCACCTGCCAGAAAGGCCTTGAACACAGAGGATATTGAAGTTCCTCTGGCTTGCATCGACGACTACGGTCGAATTGACATTCAACTGGTACACGACCACCCGACAACGCCGCGATCGATTGGTATGAACGAAGACGATCGCGAACTCGCCTACCTGATTCGCAAGGCCAGTTTTACGATCGCCTGAGACCAAAGATGATTGGTAGAACCGGAACATTGGCAGCGGAACTGCCTACAATAAATTGGGGCGAAAACCACTGCTGTGGTGATGAAAATACCAGTTAATGGAGTCCAGTGAGTCGCATTCCTCGATCCGTACATAACCACCAGATTTGAAGTATTCGAGGATAAACCCGTTATTGCCCTCGTCGGCCACAGCTTCAATGCAGACCAGTTTTGGTCTGTACCGGGCGAGAGTGAACCCTCTGAGAACACCGGGCTCGGAGCCCTCGGTGTCGATAGACAGAAAGTCTATATGGGAAACACCCTGTTGCTCCAGTAGATCATCCAGAGAGATTGTCGTCACTCTACGGTGCTTGGACCTATCCGCAGACAATTTCCATCGCTCCAACATCCTGGGGTACATGGTGGAAAGTGTCGGTATCACTGCATGATAAAAATCTATGGTGTCACCGGAACGTTCGGTCACGGCGTAGTTCAGGAAGGTAGAGTCCGGTCGGGTTTCGGCCCAGGTTTTGCCGTAGAATTCCAGGGCATCAACGCCGATACCCCGCCAGCCCAATTCCTTGTCCAGGTAAAGTGACGTGCTGACCTTGTCGCCCCAGGCCGCACCAATATCGACATAGAAGCCACCCCGCATATCATTGAAAAACGCCCGGATGATTCGTTCTTCACCCAGCTGGGAGTATAAATTTTCGCCAATAGGGTTCATGCTCAGTCCTGATTAAGTGGCGATTCCTGGTGGGGTATGTCGTGGGGGCTACTGGGAGATCTTCGCCAGAACTCCCTGAATTTCTGCAGCACCGTGTCGCTAACCGGAGAAGAATAGACTCTGAAAACGGCCTCCTGATTGCTAAGGAATGCTTTCAATACGGACTTAACAACAGCGCTTGAACAGTATTTTTTGAGATCGTCTACCGCTTTTCGCGACATCTTTCGATACTGATGTGGTGTATTGACGATGGTGTTAAAACTGTCGAGATAGGCATTGGTTAGTGACTCCCAGTCAATTCTATGGCGCAGAGTTCGGTAGTACTGGCGGGGGTCGTGTGGCCAGTGGCTGGGCTCGAGGCTGGAATCGACCAGAAACGTATTACTGTCGTTGACGTAGTCCAGCAGTGCCGTGTGGCGTGGCGAGATAGCCGGTACACCACAAGACATAAACTCCATCAGAGGAAGACACTGTCCCTCGCCTCTTGATGCGTTAACCGCGTAGCTAGAACTAGCTGCAAGCTTCTCGTAGTCCCGGTCGGACAAATAGCCGCTAATCGCTACAACCCGGCACTTGAAGGGGGACAGTTTATACAGGTCGTACAGCAGTACATCGATCATTTGCTCCGGATCATAGCAGGTGAGTTTGATGACAAGTGTCGCGTTTGCTTGCTCCTTGAATGCCCAGCAAAAAGTCCAGAACACATCCATCCAGTTCTTTCGGCCATCCCTGGGGTTGAGTATTGCCGTATAAACCACGCCACCCAGTGTCAGAACCTCTGATTGTGAAAGCGGCGGGGGTATATGGGAGCGCGACCTGTTGTTTGGGGAAAACTTGTCCAGATCGAGATGGTCCGTGTCGATGAGGTAGCCATCGTCGATGTTTAACTCGAAAGACTGGCCAGTACTGGAGCCCCTTCTTTGTATTGGCAGAGATGAATAGTGGTCCCAAACGGGCGCGGGTGCGCTGACTATGGGAAAACCCATTCGAACATTTTTCTGAACGTTTGCCACGGTATGGGTTGAGTGGGTTATAGCACTGCCGGCTCTGCTAAGGCAGTAGCGCCAGTCCGTTGCGATGTTGTTGTCCCACATTTCGTTGGGAATATTTTCAAATTCCCAGGCGAATACGGGAATTGTGGGGCATTCCAGTTCCAGGTTGAGCTGATCAGGTGGGCAAAATGACAGAAAAACGCAGTATTCACCCCGGCTCCGGCACTGGTGAAAAATAGGGTCCACTTCTTCGGCTGGACTGGAGACTACTTGCACCTCTGCCAAGCTGCGCAAAACGGGCAGAAATGCCCTGAGAACAAAATAATAGCTGTACTCGGGTTCACCCAGGGAGGCTTGAATGCTCTCCTGGCTGGCCGCGGAGTATACGACTATCATCATGACTGCACACTCTGGTTGAGAAAGGTCGAAAGCTTGTTGCTTACCGCTTCAACTGAACAGTAGGCCTCCATTTGGGTCTGGGCATTTATTGACATATCTGCATACCGTTCCGGGTCCTCTGTTGCCACTCGGTAGCTCTCCAGAAACGCGTCGCGTAATGACTCCCAGTTGATTCTATAGCGAAGCGTTCGAAACAAATCCCGGGGATCATCGGGCCAGACATTTTGTTCAACGCTGGATTTTACCCGGAAGGCGATGTCGTCATTAATGTAGTCGGCCATCGCCGTAGTGTCGGGTGCTATGGCCACAACACCGCCCGACAGGAACTCCATCAAGGGGAGGCACAAGCCTTCGCAGTGGGAGGCATTGACATAGTAGCTTGTTGCAGCCATGAGGTTTTCGTAGGTTTCAGTGGGCAGAAAGCCCCTTATGGCAACAATTCTGCAGTTGAATGGCGCCAATTGGGTCAGCAGCAGGCGTAGAGTTCCCATGTAGCTGCTTGCATTATTGGTAACCATCTTCAGGATCAGGGTTGCGTTACTGTTTGTCCTGTGTGCGTAACAAAACGCGGTGACAATATCAATCCAGTTTTTGCGCCCGTCGGCCGGGTTGAATACCGAGGTGTAGATAACACCTTTCAGAGCCAGAATCTTGTCCTCTCCAGCCCCCTCACTCTGGCTCATTGCCGCCTCAATAGCGGGCTGTGGCGACGGTTCCCTGGCCCGAGCAGTATCGGAATGACCCGTGCCGGGAGTCGGGATGTCTGCAGTTCTCTCCAACTGCGAAAATTGCATTGAGATTAAACCCAATCCCAGTGTCCTGCGGTCCTCGCTCCCCGGAGGAGGGGTGGTCTCTAGACCCCTGATGGTGATCCGGGAGGCAGGTTCAATCAGGACAAACTCGAGTACGTGCTCAGCGGATGCTTCCTGGAGTGCAACAGTGGCTTTACTGGACCCTAGTGACAATGTGATATTTTTATTGATATTTGCGTGGTAGGCGTGCCCCTTCAGCGTGATTCTCACTATGCCCGACAGAGAACAGGGAAGCTCTACAAAAGGTGTGTCAGCGCGCGTCCAGGCCCCCCAATCTTCCGGTGCATAGAACCCACTGAGGCGAGTAATATCGGGGCTTGCAAAGTCGAATTTTAGTGTGAAATCCTCGTCATCCCAGGCGGGCAATGTGGCTTTTTGAAAACTTCCATTGGATATTTCCAGGCTGAATAGCCGTGAATCCAGCAAATCGCCAGAGAAGTTGAGCTGGCCGGACTTCAGAGGCTGCGATTCCTGAAGTGCCTGGCGAACATTCGTAGATTGGTCCCACACAGGCACCGGTATACTGGCGATGGGGAAGTCGGGGCCCATTGCATCTGTAACCGCGCGGGCGCTGTAACTGGATAGGGCTATTGCCCTGCCATGCTTTTTGAAAACATAGCGCCAGTCGTTGCGCTGGTCATCGTCCCAGGTTTCATAGGGGATGTTGGAAAATTCCCATGCGAACACCGATAAAGTGGGACAGGCCAAATCCACTGGAGACCGGTGAGGTGGGGAAAAAGAAAAAAACACGCTGCTCTCATCCTGCTCGAATATGGTATCCACATCGTTGGAGGGGTCTGATACGACGACCACTGAATCGAGCGTCTCCAGCGCTTTTTTAAAACCTTCCAGTACAAAGAAGTAGCTGTACTCGGGCTTTCCCAGTTTGCTGTCAATGGAGCTCTCGTCGATGCCCGAATGCAGAATAAATGTCATAGGTGAATACGTTAGTGGTTGTTAGAATGTGGACAGGTAAAGTTTGTAATCCTGTTGATAGAAATGCCGCAGCACTTCAACCAGTTCATCTTCCATGAACATTTCGGGGTACAGTTCCCCCATTTCCTCCAGCTGGGTCGGTAACATATCGACAGCAATACCAGTGTAAGAGGTAGTGGCTATGTTACTGTCCGGTGGCAAGGTGCTTGTATTGAGCTGCCCAAGTTTTATTTCTACCCCTGTCCAGCTCTCGAGTTTGGCCTTGAGTTTGTCTAATTGGTCCACGCGATAAATAGCGTCGTGTTTTAACACACCGCGCAGGTAGAAGCACTGGGGAATCCAATGCGGGTCCAGAGTCGCCTGTTCCTGCGATGTCACAAACTCGACAAACTGCCGAAAGGTGATACCCAGATCCAGGTCTGGATTTTCTTTACCCTGGACAGACTTTACCACTTTCTTTGTGTGTAAATGATTGGCTTTGACAAGGCGGTTGACAACAAATTTTTCGGTATAGGCGCTGATGGCCCGCTTGATGGGGTCGCGGATCACGGCGAATTTATAGTATTGAGTCGAGTTCCTGATATCCAGGGCACGCTTCTTTGGCAGGTCCTTGAGGTGCATTCCCGTATTGAATTTGTCGGTTACCCGGTGCACGCCAAGTTTCAGTATTCGCTCTGCCTGCTCTACTTGCGCCAGGTGAACCATCATTGTCTTCAGGGAGGTGCAGGCACATTTGGCGATTGGAGAAAAAAGCACTTTGTGGCTCTCGCTAACCATAAAAGACCGGGTTGGCCAGGGAAGGCCGTTGTTATTGCCACGGGGGAAATACTGTGCCGCCTCAACCATCCATGGTTGCGATGGGTCAATTAAATGACCAGGCCTGGGTCGAATCATCGTTTAGCTTCCGAAAACCAAAAATTATATAGGCTAGTGTACCAAATGTCGGTTTATGGCGTAACAAGCCTTTGGGGGTGTTTCAACATGGTGGTTCTGATATCCAGACCATTTTTTCCCATCCAAATTTTAAACACCTGTCATCGCTACCCTCTCCCAAATCGCAAGGTCTGAGCGGGTTTGTGTGGACCAACCGCAGCGTAAATCGAGTCTCTTCCAGCAGTTGGCGGTCAACTGTGATTCGACAATCTATCAGGCAGTGCGACCCGAGGTCGTGTTGATTCAAATAGAGTTGGGTTTGTTCTTCGCCGCCAAAATAGCGGCCGTGCAGGTACAGCGTTACCGTCTGCTGTTTCTGGAGCGGGGTTAATTCCAGGGTGAATTTGATTCGCGATTGTTCACCGTCGGACCATATTCCCCAACTCTCATGAAAGGACCAACCGCTGGCGAAGAACAGATACTGATTCATGTTGGTTACCGTACAGGGTTCACCGTGCCAGGGAGATAAATCAATGGTCAGTAGGTGTTCAAGGCCGTTTTCGTAGAGATCCGGTTCATCGAGAACCTCTATATGGGTCCTGCGCTCCAGAGGCGCACCGGAAACGACAAGATTAATGAAGCCCTCGGAGTCCTTATCCATTTCAGTCAGTCCCACCCATTGGCGCAAATGCTGGTGGCTGATAGAAAACAAATTCTGAGTGTGTGAATCCAGGATGTAGAAGTGGCTGTCCAGACCGCTCAACAGCTCCAGTAACTGCAGGCCGCCTGCACCCGCTAGTTTTAGACTGTTCGGAGAGAACTCAATGAGCATCACAAGGCCGGGGAAATTGGAGGCAATGGTCTCTTCCAGGCCTCTGACAACCAGGTATTCGGATCCCTGGGTGTCCATCTTGATAAAGTGAATTTTCTCCTCTTGGGAATGAAAATAATCAGAGCCGCTCAGCAATTTGATCGCAGTGCTGCGCCTGGATTCACGGGGTGCATAAATAGTGTGATCACCTCTGTTGTCTTCATTTATATAAAGAGCGCCTTCACCATTACGATCGCTTAGGGCGGCTTCAACAATTTCCGCATTGTGGCAATGGTTTTCCTTGCAGTTCCGGGCCAGTAGGTTGAAGTTATCCCTGTCGGGCTCAAAAGCGATAACCTTGCCGCGAGGTCCGACCAGACGTGATCCTATGAGGGTGAAATAGCCAATATTTGCACCAATATCGACAAACGTATCCCCGCTTTGCAATAACCGACAAATGAAATGGGTTTCGGCGGGCTCCCAAATACCCCGTTGGCGGATTGTTTCGGAAATGTGTACATCCCTTACCGGATGCGTATGCATTCGCAGTGAGCCCTCGAAACCTGGAATATGGAGGGTGGTCGCACTGTCGCCATAGCCCAGTATTTTTTTAATGTGCGCTATTAGTGTGTTTGGCATAGATATCCATGAGTTAACTAGGTGTTGAGTTCAGCTCCATCAGTTTTTATCGATTTCACCCGGCCGCCATCGAAAGCGCTTCAAGTCCACATTTTTATTACCCCGAAAGACGATTCCCTCTGCCTCTAACCGCTGTCTTTGGATATACTGTGAACTACTGCCGTCGGGAAGGGAAATGCGGCCCTGGGCATTAATTACACGGTGCCATGGTACTCGAGTGCCCTCGGGGAGTAGGCGCAGTGCGCGACCTACACGACGCGCGGCCCCCGGCATCCCCGCGTGACGAGCAACATCGCCATAGGTTGCGATCTTACCACTGGGGATCAGGGTGATCACCTGCCAGATGCGGTGGTTTATATCGGACTCGTGCTCAGTCATAATTGGTCACTCAAACCGTATCTACAGTACTGTAATGAATAATTTAGCATTTATCCGCACCCATTGTGGATTTCACATCGGACCACTTGCTTCTCTGGTTTGTTTGCTGCTGGTAATTAGTTGGCCCTCTCGTGCCGATAGGCTATATTTTGCCGATGGGGAGTCTATTACCGGTGCACTGGTTAGCATAGAGGCAGGTAAAGTGAAATGGGCTTCGGAGATTCTCGGCGATCTGAGCATTGATCAACAGCATGTTGAACTGATTGATTCCCGGCTTTCATTCAGGCTTAACACCAATGACGAGAGCTTAACCAATTGCACGATGTCAGTGCAGCAAGGGCAACAGCAATTGCAATGCGATCAGGGCCTGGAATCCCTGGATAACTGGAGCCTGATTATCTCGGCTGGAGCGGACTTGCCTGAATCGCCGCCACAATTAACACAGAAGGGCACTGTTTCAGTTGCTGCCGAGAATTCAAGCGGCAATAATGAAATTACCAAGTACAACATTGCTGCTCGCTCGGAGTTACGCTACATCGAGTCCCGCCATACGTTTGCCCTGCAGTATCAGGAAGAGAGTGCCGAGAGTAAGACCACACGCAATATGTGGAGAGGGTCCTATCAGTACGACCAATTCTTCTCGGGTCAGTGGTTCGCGACCGGTAATTCCTTTTACGAAGAGGATGAATTTAAAGGGATTGACGAGCGTAGCTCGGTAGGTCTTGGTATGGGATACCAGTTTTTGGAAACGACTTCCTTCAACCTTCTCGGGAAGGGTACTGTAAACTATGTAGATGAAGAGCTCAGTAATGGCGTCAGTCGCACTACCCCGGCTTTTCTATGGAACCTTGATTTTACCTGGCGCGTTAACGATGCGGGCATGGAGTTTTTTCACCGCCATGTCATGTTGCAGGCGATCGACAGTGGCGACGATTTCGAGGTGACCACCTTAACCGGTTTCAGGTACCCGATTAATGGCCACTTTAACTCCATTATTCAGTTGGAGTACGATTACGATAATCTGCCCGCGGATGACACGGTAGAGAAAAGAGACCAGAAGTGGTCTATTGGCCTGGACTACAATTGGTAGGGACCCATCATGGGTCCGGAGATAATCTATGCGTCTATTATTGCTGGCTCTGCCCTGGCTGGAGCTGTATAGCCTGATTCAGTTGGGTGCTGCAACCAGTGCATTGACGGCCCTGTTCTATGTGTTTGCCACCGTGGTGCTAGGTATTTTGATCATACGTCGACAGGGGCGTGGCATGTTTGAACAACTCAGGCAGTCGCAACAGGGGCGAATTATTGGTCCGGAGCTGTTATTGGATGATATGGCGGTTGGGTTCGCTGGTCTGTTGTTAATAGTGCCGGGAATGATCACCGATGTAATTGCGGTGGTAGTGGTAATAGGCCCCCTGCGTCGTGGCCTAGCCCGCTGGCTATTTCCTCCCAGGGCTGAGCCCTACGTACCCGAGCGGGACAGTACCGAGCACCATACGCTGGAGGGTGATTTTCGTCGGATCGACGATTAATTACAATAGAATTACCATAACTCATTGAAATATATAAGTTATATTAAATATATTCGAAGGAAAATCATTTCCATATAACCCTTGACTAAGCTGTATTCCAGACTAGAATTAGCACTCTCTTGGAAAGAGTGCTAAACAGGGCTTGAATTCCGATTTTCAGTCCCCATTTAGCAAGCTACCCCCAACTGGGGCCGTCATAACATCCTTAACATTGGAGAGATACACAAATGAAAATCCGTCCGCTGTACGACCGTGTTGTCGTTCGTCGCAACGAAGAGGAAGAAACTAGTGCTGGTGGTATCGTGCTGCCCGGTTCCGCGAAAGAAAAGCCCAATCAGGGTGAAGTCGTCGCCGTCGGTGACGGGAAACTGCTGGATAACGGCGAACTCCGTGCTCTCGCTGTGAAGGCAGGCGATAAGGTTGTATTTGGCCAGTATGCCGGTAGCAATACCATCGAAGTCGATGGCGAAGAACTGATTATCATGGGCGAGAGCGAAATATTTGGTGTTGTTGAGTAAACCAGGAGCGCACTTTCGCTCTTTCGACACTCTCGTGACTAAACAATAGATTTAAACGCAAGGAATTTTAATCATGGCTAAAGATGTAATCTTCGGTGATAGCGCACGTCAGCGTATGCTGAATGGTGTTAACACCCTCGCAGACGCTGTCAAAGCAACCCTGGGGCCCAAGGGTCGCAATGTAATCATAGATAAGTCCTTTGGAGCGCCCACCGTCACCAAGGATGGTGTCTCTGTGGCAAAAGAAATCGAGCTGAAGGAGAAGGTCGAAAACATGGGCGCCCAGATGGTCAAGGAAGTGGCGTCCAAAGCCTCGGACGTGGCCGGTGATGGCACCACAACGGCCACCGTTCTGGCCCAGGCCATCGTTAACGAGGGTCTTAAGTCAATCGCGGCGGGAATGAACCCCATGGACGTGAAGCGCGGGATCGACAAGGCTATAGTGGCCACGGTAGAACATATTTCCGCTGCATCTATTCCCTGTGAGGACACCAAGTCCATTGCTCAGGTGGGTACCATTTCAGCGAACAGCGATACGCAAATAGGCGACATTATTGCTGAAGCGATGGAAAAAGTCGGCAAGGAAGGAGTGATTACTGTCGAGGAAGGAAATGGACTCGATAACGAATTGGACGTGGTGGAGGGAATGCAGTTTGACCGTGGTTACCTGTCCCCTTATTTCATCAATAACCAGGAAAATATGAGCGCCGATGTCGAAGCGCCTTATATTCTATTGGTTGACAAGAAAATTTCAAACATACGCGAATTGCTGCCTTTGCTGGAGCAGGTAGCCAAGGCTTCCAAGCCATTGGTTATTGTTGCAGAAGATGTCGAGGGCGAAGCGCTGGCAACGCTGGTTGTTAACAACATGCGCGGTATCGTCAAGGTAACTGCCTGTAAAGCGCCAGGGTTCGGTGATCGTCGCAAAGCCATGCTGCAGGATATCGCTATCCTGACAGGCGGAACGGTAATTTCAGAAGAAGTTGGTCTGGATCTGGAATCTGCGACTTTGGAACACCTGGGAAGTGCCAAGCGTGTGACCATGGACAAGGATAACAGTACTGTCATCGACGGTGCGGGTGATCACGATGCAATCCAGGCGCGAGTGTCCGAAGTTCGCGTCCAGATTGAAAATACATCTTCCGATTATGATCGTGAGAAATTGCAGGAGCGGGTCGCAAAATTGGCCGGTGGTGTGGCTGTAATTAAAGTCGGTGCTGCCACTGAAATTGAGATGAAAGAGAAGAAAGCACGGGTTGAAGATGCCCTGCACGCAACTCGCGCCGCGGTAGAGGAAGGCGTAATCGCAGGCGGTGGTGTGGCACTGGTTCGCGCCCTGACTTCTATCTCTGATCTTGAAGGTGATAATGCCGACCAGACACGGGGCGTTGCCGTAGTCCTGCACGCATTGACAGCGCCGCTGCGCCAGATTGTGGCAAACGCGGGTGACGAGGCCTCTGTGGTACTTGATAAAATTCGTCAGGGCGAGGGCAGCTTTGGTTACAATGCGGCCACCGGCGAATACGGTGACATGATTGAAATGGGTATCCTGGATCCAGCCAAGGTAACACGGGCTGCACTGCAGGCCGCCGGTTCTGTGGCGAGTCTGATGATTACCACGGAAGTGATGATTGCCGATGTAGTAGAAGAAAGCGCGGCCGCACCTGCAATGCCCGATATGGGCGGCATGGGTGGCATGGGTGGTATGGGCGGTATGATGTAAGCCTGTCCCACACACAATCTAAAAAACCCCACCTCTGTGGGGGTTTTTTTTGTGTTTTTCAAAAAATTGGGTGCGAATAATCCATTTTTCTTCTCCTTTATGGAGGCGAACGTGTACTATAAGCAGAGTTCCATAACAAAAAGGTGAGTTTCATGATTGTAGAATTTATTTTCAGATGGGCGCATGTCTTGTTCGGTATAGTCTGGATAGGCATGTTGTATTACTTCAACTTTGTTCAGGGAGAATACTTCAAGGAAGCTGAAGCCGATGCCAAATCGGATGCAATGAAAAAACTGGCGCCTCGCGCACTGTGGTGGTTCCGCTGGGGTGCAATGTTTACCTTCCTGACCGGACTCGTCCTGATCTACATGGTGGGAGCCCATAGCAATATCCTGAGTATGCCCGTTATCTGGGTTGGCGCGCTGGCAGGCATATTAATGTTCCTCAATGTATGGGTCATTATCTGGCCTGCCCAACAAGTTGTTCTTGGCATGAAGGAAGGGGATGGTCCGGCTTCTGCGGCCAAGGCGGGTTTGGCGTCCAGAACCAATACCCTGTTATCAGGGCCAATGTTAATGGGCATGCTGGGATCCAAGCACCTGGTTTTGGGTGATATCAGCTCGACCGGGTTTTACGCGTGCGTGGCTTTGATTTTACTTCTGGAGGCGAATGCGTTGTTTGGCAAAACTGGTCCCATGACATCGGTAAAAGGTGTGATTCACTGCAGTATTGGTTTGACTGTGGTCATGGCTGCTATGCTGGCTCTGCTATAGGCATTATTTAAAAGTACCCTGGAGTTGCTAAAGCCGGGCAGTCCCCGGCTTTTTTCATGGTTGCGGTTGTTCCCTGCATGTATAATGGAGTGAACCTTTTGCCGTAATTTTTCTTCCTATGCCTCACGACGATATAGATCACATTCCTTCTATGGTGCCCACAAGGGACACCGATGGCCCCTCTCCGCGTTCCAAACAGCGTTCGGGCAAAGCCAGCAGTGGTTCATCCAGAGGGGGAGCGGGAATTTGGGCGCGTTTGTTTATTACTGTGGCTCTGGTTGTCGCCGCCGTGGCTTGTGCCTGGGCCTGGCAGTTGCAGGAACAGTTGCAGCAGGCAAATCACACAATGGTCCGGTACGAGCGGCGTATAAGTGATTTGGAGGCTCGACTATCGGATACCGATGAGGGTTTGAATCAGAGCTCGGCGGCGATGGCTGTGAAGATAAAGGAATCCAACTCTGAAATACGCAAACTGTGGGATTCCAGAAAAAAAGCCAATAACACCATGGCAGCGGTAGACCGGCGAGGTCGTGCCAATACCAAAAAAGGGGAGGCGACGGCGAAATCACTGGCCACCACGGCCGAATCATTGGCAGCGGTACGAGGCCAGTTGGCGACGGCAGCGGGGGATATTGCCAAACTGAAGAGCGTTGCCGGTGACCTGGAGCGCTTAATGGCCAGTGCCAAGGTTAATCAGGCGGAAGTAGAGCGAGTGGCGGATGATTTGAATCGTATAAAACTGTCGCTAGCGAAGACCGACAAGCGAGTCAGAAGCAATGAGGAGTGGGTGGAATCGATTAACGCTTTCCGGCGTCAGATCAATAAAACCGTAAGTGATATCCAGGCTGGTCTTGTCACTTTGCAGAAGCCCGTGGGGCAAAATTGAGCTTATGCCACCGGTGATATAGAGGAGCACCTAAATGCAGCACATCTCAGCAGCCAGAGAACTTTCGGAGCAAGGTAAGTTGGAGGCGGCCGAAGCATCCTACCAGGCCCATCTAGAGGAACAGCCTGGAGATATTGAATCCATAGGATTTATCGTGGCCATGAGAACGCAAAGAGATCAATGGTCGGAGGCAGAGCAACTACTGCATGACCAACTGCAACAGCTTCCCCAGAATGCCCAGTTACACTATATGCTGGGAGATATTAAGCGGGCAAAAGGAGAGATGCATGCAGCTGGTGAGGCTTATGCCTCGGCCTTGTCCTATAATCCGACCTACGGCGCAGCTGCCCTGATGCTCGCTGAAATCAAGCAATATGACGATGATCAGACACTGCTGGAACAGTTTGAGCATGAAGCAGACTCCGAGGACCTAGCGTCTTATGAAAGAGCCAATTTTCATTTTGCGGCTGGCAAGGTCGCAGGTGATATGGGTGAGTTTGGTCGAGCGTTCAACCACTACCGCCTAGCCAACCAGTGGTCGAGGAAGGATACGCGTAATAATAAGATTGTAAATGTAGCACAACGCTCGAAAACCGCTTTTAGCAAGAAGTACTTGCGGTCGATGAAGAAAGCCGGTTGTAGAGCGACATCTCCCCTGTTTATTGTGGGTATGCCGCGTACGGGGACAACCCTGTTGGAGCAGATGCTCGGTCGTCATCCCAGGGTTCAAGCCCAGGGCGAATTGCAGCAACTGGATGTGATGAGCGAGATGGTAGCCGTAAACTATAACTCTAATTTGAACTATCCTGATTCTATGCAACAGTTGACTCCCGAGGATGCAACTCGGTTTGGGGAAATATACGTGCGACAAACCATTGACAAATTTTCTAATCGAGCGCAGAAGTACAGTGTTGATAAGAATCCCATCAATTTTTTGTACCTCGGCATGCTAAAGATCATTTTGCCCAGAGCGAAAGTGATTCATATACGCCGGCACCCACTGGATACCTGTTTATCTTGCTATTTTAAGTCGTTTTCCGGTGTGTGGGATATTACCAGTTCAATAGAAAGTCTGGCTCAAACTTACCGGGCCTATCGTGAGATCATGGATCACTGGCACAAAGTACTCCCCGGGCAGATACTAGACATCGACTACGAGGACTTGGTTGATAAACCGGAAATTACCATGCGGCGGGTTATGGCGCACTGTGGTCTCGACTGGGACGACCAATGCCTGAGCAGTGGGGGCGAGATCGGGCCCATTCGAACTGCCAGTTTCTGGCAGGCCAGACAACCGATATACAAATCATCACTGGATAGATGGCGCAATTATAGGCCCTACATTGGGCCACTAATTGAAATGCTGGATGACTATCTCGATGCAGACATGCTCAATTAAGCTCGAACCGAACTCTGCTTTGCAGGGCATACTGCGACCTAATTGCTACATCGCGCGAGTGGGCGGTGTTACGATGGTGTTAGCTGATATCCAGTAAGCCAGTACTTCAGGGTAGACGGATTTGAAGTGTATAATGCTGCCCAGATACTTGAAGCAGTTTTAGCGGGAACCCCGAACATGACCCTCATTCGCGAGCACGATTTCATCGACAGTATTGCCGATGCACTTCAGTTTATTTCCTATTACCACCCTATCGATTTTGTAAAGGCAGTCCACGGCGCCTACCAGCGGGAACAGAACCCCGCTGCCCGGGATGCAATGGCACAAATTCTGATTAACTCCCGGATGTGTGCGCAGGGCCACCGACCCATTTGCCAGGATACCGGCATTGTTACCGTATTTCTGAAGATTGGCATGGACGTGCAATGGGATGCCACTGCATCGGTGGCGGATATGGTCAACGAGGGTGTGCGCCGGGCCTATACTCACCAGGATAACCTGTTGCGCGCCTCCATATTGGCTGACCCGGCTGGAGCCCGCAGCAATACCAGAGACAATACACCGGCCGTTATTCATATGGAGGTGGTGGCCGGGAACAGGATTGAAGTGCGCCTTGCCGCCAAGGGTGGTGGGTCTGAAAACAAGTCCAAAATGGCAATGCTCAACCCCTCCGATAGCATCGTGGACTGGGTGGTAAAAACCGTACCGACCATGGGTGCCGGCTGGTGTCCGCCGGGAATGTTGGGCCTTGGAATTGGCGGTACTGCGGAGAAGGCGGCGTTAATGGCAAAGGAAGCGCTGATGGATCCCATCGATATCCACGAACTTAGGGAGCGAGGGCCCGCCAATAGAGTGGAAGAACTGCGCCTCGAAATCATGGATGCCGTAAACAGATTGGGTATTGGGGCCCAGGGGCTTGGCGGCCTAACTACGGTGCTGGATGTTAAAATCCAGGACTACCCCACACACGCCGCTTCCCTTCCGGTGGTTATGATTCCCAACTGTGCGGCCACCCGCCACGCCCACTTTGTCCTGGATGGTTCTGGTCCCGCTTTGCAGACCCCACCCGACATCTCGGAGTGGCCCGATATTAACCGAGAGGCCGGTGACAATGTCCGCCACATTGACCTCGACACAGTAACGCCGGAGCAAGCGAAGGAGTGGCAGCCGGGAGACACGCTGCTACTTTCAGGGAAAATGCTGACCGGTCGGGACGCCGCACATAAGAAAATGAAAGAACTCATAGAGAGTGGAGAGGGCCTGCCTGAAGAGGTCGATCTCAAGGGGCGCTTTATTTACTATGTCGGACCGGTTGACCCGGTGCGCGATGAAGTTGTGGGCCCCGCTGGCCCAACTACGGCTACTCGTATGGACAAGTTTACGGATTTTATTCTGAGCGAAACAGGGCTGCTGGGCATGATTGGCAAGGCCGAGCGCGGACCCACTGGAATTGCTGCAATCAAAAAACACGGCGCTGTTTATTTGATGGCAGTAGGTGGTGCCGCATATCTCGTGTCCAAAGCGATAACCTCGGCCAGGGTAGTGGCTTTTGAAGAGATGGGAATGGAGGCAATCTACGAATTTGAAGTTAAAGATATGCCGGTCACAGTGGCAGTAGATACCCTGGGTACATCGATCCACGATATTGGCCCCAGGATCTGGCAGCAGAAAATAGAAGAGCAGGCATTAACGCTTGTCTGAAACATTCTACTGGCACGACTACGAAACCTTTGGGACGGATCCCTCACGCGATAGACCCGTCCAGTTTGCGGGGTTGCGTACCGATGCGGATCTGAACGTTATTGGCGAACCGCTGGTGATTTACTCCCGGCCTGCCAACGACGTGCTGCCTCATCCCGAGGCTTGTCTTGTCACCGGAATTGCGCCCCAGAAGGCTCTGGCAGAAGGCGTGCCGGAATATGAATTTATCCACCAGATTCACCAGGAGTTGTCTCGGCCGGGAACCTGCGGTGTGGGCTACAATTCTCTGCGCTTCGATGATGAGGTCACGCGCTACACCCTGTATCGCAATTTCTATGATGCCTATGCGCGGGAGTGGCAGAACGGTAATTCGCGCTGGGACATTA
>JABHWT010000225.1 GCA_018657645.1 Halieaceae bacterium
GATAATCTTGCGTCCGGTCACCCCACAGTCGCCCACCGGGCCGCCAATGATGAACTGACCGGTAGGATTAATGTGGTATTGGGTATCGGCGTGCAGCCACTGGGCGGGAAGCACATCGGTGAGAACCAGTTCCATGATGGCCTCGTGGATGTCCTTCTGGCTTATGTCTTCATCGTGCTGGGTGGACAAAACAACAGCATCTATGGCGACGGGTTTGCCCTGGTCGTAGCGAAGCGTGACCTGGCTTTTGGCATCGGGACGCAGCCAGGGCAGGGTCCCGGCTTTGCGCAGTTGTGCCTGGCGCTCGACCAGTCTGTGTGCGTAGTAAATGGGAGCCGGCATTAACACCTCTGTTTCATTAGTAGCGTAACCGAACATCAGGCCCTGGTCGCCGGCGCCCTGCTCCTTGTCACTGCCCTCGTCAACGCCCATGGCGATATCAGTAGATTGTTTTCCAATGGCGTTCAATACTGCGCAGGAAGCACCGTCGAAGCCCACCAGAGAACTGTTGTAGCCGATGTCCAGTACCACTTTGCGGACCACGGCCTCGAGGTCTACATAAGTAGAGGTAGTCACCTCACCGGCTATGATCACCATTCCGGTTTTTACCATGGTCTCCACTGCAACCCGACCGTGGGGATCGTCGGTCAAAATGGCATCGAGGATGGCATCAGAGATCCGGTCCGCCATTTTGTCGGGATGGCCCTCGGATACAGATTCCGAAGTAAAAGTTGCGTATTCGCTCATGAGTTTTCCCTTGTTGGTTGGGGGTGGCCGAACAGGCGCACCTGAATTTGAAATCCGTTGCGTTGTGCCAGATAAACACTGGTAATTTCTTCCAGACCACTATCGTGGGCCCACTGCTCCAGGCTCTTGGGCTCAAAGCCCAGCCACACGTCGCCGCAATTAGCTCGAGCCCAGCCCTGATCGTGGCTGCAAAGGTCGGTGACCAGGACCACGCCGCCGGGCGCCAGGATTGCCGAGATATCACTAAAAACCTGTGCCGGTGATGGGGTGTGGTGCAAAACCATATTGATGACCACGCAGTCGACCTGGAGGCCACTCAATTGGTCTGATTCCGTATTGCCATGAATAAACGTGATGTTGGTCAGACCCGCCGCAGCGGCATTGTTTTGCGCGCTTTCAAGCATCTGCTCCGAGTTGTCCAGCGCGACTACACGCTCAAAGCGGGGACTGAGCTGGGCTAAGAATTCACCGTCTCCGGGACCGACTTCCAGCGCTGTGCCCCATTGTTGGAGGGGTGCGTCGGCAAGTACCTGTGCGGCGGTTGCTCCATATTGCTGGTAGCTGGCAATAAGATCCTGCTGTTCACGGAATTTGTGGGCATTGTCGCGAAAAAAATCACGCGAGTTGGCTTCTCGTTGCCGCTGCAGGTTTGCAATATTGGCGACAATCTCAGCGGATAGCTCGATCTGGTCGACGGTTGAAAAAATACCCTGCTTCAAGGTCTGCAATTGCCCAGGTTGGCCCAGCTCACTACGGCGGTAGAAGATTGAATTACCCTCGCGCCGGGTTGCCACCAGCTCGGCGGCGGCCAGTACCTTGAGATGGTGACTGAGGGCGGGCTGTCGTATGTCAAAAATGCTGCACAGTTCCAACACCCCGAAAGAATCGCTCTTCAACACCCGCAGAACCTGCAGGCGCAGGGGGTCGGCGCTGGCCTTGTACAGTCCGGTAAGTGCCGCCAGTTGCAGTTCGGCGGCCACCTCGGCGGGTGCCAGCTGTGAAGCTGTGGTGTCGGCAGTGGCTAACATGGCGGGCGAGTTTAACAGATTTATGCAGCTATATCAAAAATAGTTGATATAGGATGTCAAGCTGTTGCTTGGGTTACAGCCAACAGCGGGAAATTTACTAAACAATTTAGCTAGGTCGCATCCGGATGGCTGGCCCCCGCCGAGCGCGGCGTGAGGAACACACTGACGGTGTTGCGAGGCTAGCCAGGGACAACCAGCCCTGACCTTCGCCTCTGCACCTCAGGCCACGCTGAGGTACTGTGGCATTGTTCAGAGGCGCTTTAGACATTGGAGGCGGCTGCAAAGATTAGCTGTTATGGACACCATCGCCCGGCCTTCGGCTTCCCTCGCTACAGCCAGTTTTAAGGGGCCCGCCTTGACGCGCGTCCCTGCGCGGCAAGGCTTTTCGGCACATCCATGTGCCTACAACCCCTGAAAACAGGCCTCCGCTCGGCGAGCTCAAAGGTGTCCATAATAGCTAACCTTTACAGCCTTCCCATTGAGCCTTGTAGTTTCTGGGGGCCGGCCTACCGGGGACCAGCCATCCGGATGAGCACTAGCTAGTAGTGCTAAATGGCCCATTTTGTGTAGCTCCGCCATGGAGCATTTGTTCGATTTCTCTCAGCCTTTGAGTATCTATAGTTTTTCTAATAGTAAGGACAGAAAACTCCGCATTTTGGAAGAGGCTGCAAAACAAGCCCTGGGGAAGTACCCCCCTTTCACGGGACCGTCAGCGGCCATGGACGGCCGCTGCCGAGCCTACATGGATGTACTTGTGGCGTGTCCCGGGAAAGGGGGGTACTTCCCCAGGGCGTAAATTCGCGAGGAAGGCAAGGATAGTGGCCATCAGCTGCGTCGCTTCATCTGTTCAGCAATGGATAAACTGCGATAGGCAACACTGAAATACTGGTCTCGGGCAGCGAACATTTCCCCTTCTAGCCCCCGGGAGCTGCAGACAGGCAAATTTCCCGTCTATTTGTTTGCCGTTGAGCTACGGTTACGCGAGAATAACGTCCCGTCGACAAACCAATCCACGCAGCCAGATTTGCGTAGTTAAAACCCAGGAGAAATGAATGCCCTCTCGCACCGAGCTTGCCAACACGATTCGCGTTTTGAGCATGGATGCCGTCCAACAGGCCAACAGTGGCCACCCCGGTGCCCCCATGGGTATGGCGGATATCGCCGAGGTATTGTGGAACGACTTTATGCGCCACAACCCAGCGAATCCGGACTGGCCCAATCGCGACCGCTTTGTGTTGTCCAATGGTCACGGCTCGATGTTGATTTACTCCCTGCTACACCTCACCGGCTACGATCTATCCATCGACGAGTTGAAAAACTTCCGCCAGATGCACAGCAAGACACCGGGCCATCCCGAGTATGGCTATGCACCCGGGGTAGAGACGACTACCGGGCCACTGGGCCAGGGAATAAGTAATGCCGTGGGTATGGCGCTGGCGGAGAAAATACTGGCCGCGCAGTTTAATAAAGAGGGCCACCCGATTATCGATCACCATACCTACACCTTCGTCGGTGACGGTTGCCTGATGGAAGGCATCTCCCACGAGGTGTGCTCGCTGGCGGGAACTCTGGGCCTTGGCAAGCTGATTGCGATCTACGATGACAACGGCATTAGCATCGACGGTGAGGTTCAGGGCTGGTTTACCGATGACACCCCCGCTCGATTTGAGGCCTACGGCTGGCAGGTTATCAGCGCGGTGGATGGCCACGATCCCGAGGCCGTGAAGGCGGCAATCGAGGCCGCCCGGCTCGATTCCGACCGGCCCTCGTTAATCTGTTGCAAAACGATCATTGGCAAGGGCGCACCGAACAAGCAAGGTAGTGAGTCTTGTCACGGGGCTCCGCTGGGAGCAGACGAGATTGCCGCCGCCCGGGAGGCACTGGGCTGGGCCCACGCGCCTTTCGTGGTTCCCGATGAACTATACGCCCTGTGGAGTGCGCGTGAGCGTGGTGCGGCAGTGGAAAGTGCCTGGGACGAGGCGATGCAGTCTTACGCCGGGGCATTCCCGGAACTGGCTGCAGAGCTTAAGCGACGCCTGGCGGGCGAGTTACCAGAGCGGTTCTCAGAGCAGGTGGCGGAGTATATTGCCAGCTGCCAGGCCCAGGGTGAGAGTATTGCCTCCCGCAAGGCCTCTCAGAACAGCCTGAATGCGCTGGGTGCGCTGTTACCGGAACTGCTGGGTGGCTCTGCCGATTTAGCGGGTTCCAATTTGACACTTTGGAGTGGCTCCAAGGGAGTCAGCGCCAATGACGCCAGCGGTAATTATATTTATTATGGGGTTCGCGAGTTCGGTATGTCCGCCATTATGAATGGCATTGCCCTGCATGGCGGCTTTATACCCTACGGCGCCACATTCCTGATGTTTATGGAGTATGCTCGCAACGCGGTGCGGATGGCGGCCCTGATGCGACAACAGTCGATCTTTGTCTATACCCACGACTCAATCGGCCTGGGTGAAGACGGCCCCACCCACCAGCCGGTGGAACAATTGAGCGCCCTGCGCTCCACACCCAACCTGGAAACCTGGCGGCCTTGTGACACGGTGGAATCTGCCGCTGCCTGGGGAGCGGCCATCGAGCGCAGCGATGGCCCCAGTGCACTAATATTCTCACGCCAGGGTCTGCCTCACCAGCAGCGAGATCCGCAGCAGGTCGCTGATATATCCCGCGGAGCCTATATTTTGAAGGATTGTTCCGGTGCGCCGGATGCCATTTTGATTGCAACCGGCTCCGAGGTGCAGCTGGTCATGGAGGCTGCGGTCCAATTGGCAGCCAAAGGCAGGCAGATTCGAGTGGTTTCAATGCCCTGC
>JABHWT010000280.1 GCA_018657645.1 Halieaceae bacterium
CGCCTGCGCTCCGACTAGCAGGCCCAAGGCGGTCTATCATCCGGACAGACACTAATTAGTGCTCATCTAGAAACCCTACTTTTTCACTAGATATTGGAGACGGCTGTAAAGGTTAGCTGTTTTGGACACCATCGCCCGGCCTTCGGCTTCCCTCGCTACAGCCTGTTTTCACGGGCCCGCCTTGACGCGCGTCCCTGCGCGGCAAGGCTCTCCGGCACGTCCATGTGCCTCCAACCCCCGAAAACAGGCCTCCGTTCGGCGAGCTCAAAGGTGTCCAAAACAGCTAACCTTCACAGCCTACGCATCGAGCCTGGCAGTTTTCGGATGCGTATTAGTTAGTGTCTGTCCGGATGATAGATCGCCTTGGGACTGCTAGTCGGAGCGCAGGCGGTGATCTTCCGGCAGCTGCCGCAGGATCCATAGTGCGAGCTTGTGTTTCATGTGGGGCTCATCTTCCTGGCCCTTGGCCAAAGGCTGAATGAGCTTGTCGTGAACCAGTAACCGATAGAGAAATGTGACCTTGTTTTTCGCAGAGTCGGTGGCCTCGAACTTACCCACACCGCGCTTCTGGGCGTAGACTGCGCCAATGCGCAGGGCTTCAATAACCAGCTCCGCTTCGTGTTCCAGTTTCTTCATGCTATGTGTTCTGTAATACAAAATGCTACTTTCTGTCAAAAACGAACATAATTCAACCTTTTCCGATGGCACTGCAGTGGCGTAATTAGCACCATCGGATCCCAGGGCAGAGCCGCGGCCTGTCACCTTTGCCCAAGTCTATGGCGCGACATCCCATGCGCGAGCTGTTCGGTTGCACTACTATTGGCCTCCCAAATACCACATTCATCGGAGTTGGAATCATGTCATTGGATTTTGACAGCGCTCGCCTACCCAATCCTAATCTGCTTCCTGAGCATCACGAGTGGCGAGCTCAACTACGAAAATTCATAGACACCGAGATCATACCCTATGCCGCAGACTGGGATGAGGCCGGGCATATTCCCATAGAGCTGTGGCCCAAGGCGGCAGCCGTGGGCCTTCTGGGCATGGGCTATCCGGAGGAATTTGGTGGCATCAGTGAAGGCATTGATTCCTGGCACGGCTGGATTGCCAATGAAGAACTGGCTCGCATCGGAGCGGGGGGTATTCCCGCCAGCCTGATGGTACATGGCATTGGTCTGCCCCCGGTAATCAACTGGGGCTCTCAGGCTCTCAAAGAAATGGTCGCACCCTCGGTGCTGGCTGGCACCAGACACATCGCGCTGGGTATTACCGAACCGGGAGGTGGCTCTGACGTGGCCCAACTGGCTACCACGGCAGTTCGCGATGGCGATCACTATATTGTCAATGGATCCAAGACCTATATTACCGGCGGTATGCGGGCCAATTGGGTGTCTACGGCGGTGCGCACTGGCGGCGAGGGTTCGCGGGGCGTATCTATGTTGCTGATTCCCACCGACGTGGAGGGCTTTTCCCGCACCGCGCTGGATAAAAAACAGGGCTGGTGGGCGTCGGACACCGCCACCTTGTATTTCGACAATGTGCGGGTGCCGGTGGAGAATCTGATCGGTGAAGAAAATCAGGGCTTTGTTGTGATCATGACCAACTTCAATGGCGAGCGCATGGGGATGGCTGCGGGCATGGAGGCCATGGGTCGTGTCTGCCTGGAAGAAGCGGTGAACTGGGCGCAACAGCGCAAAACGTTTGGCAAGCGT
The DNA here is from genome assembly GCA_018657645.1 of Halieaceae bacterium. GTDB lineage: Bacteria > Pseudomonadota > Gammaproteobacteria > Pseudomonadales > Halieaceae > JBALVT01. The sequence continues at coordinate 1,713 of JABHWT010000280.1, forward strand.
CTGGCAGATCACCAGGTAATTCGCCACAAAATTGCCCAAATGAAGCAGAAGTTAAATGCAACCCAGGCCTATATACGGGTTTGTTATGAATCGATTGAGGCGGGAAATGCAGTTCCGGGCGATATTGCGCTGCTCAAGGTGCAGGCCAGTGAAACCATGGAATTTTGTGCCCGCGAGGCGATGCAGATTCTGGGTGGTATCGGTTATATGCGCGGAGGCAGGGTAGAGCGTATTTATCGAGAGGTGAGGGTCAATGCGATAGGCGGTGGCTCAGAAGAAATCATGCGTGACCTTGCGGCGCGCCAATACGGGGTATAGATATGAAATTATGGCATTGCAAAGGCGCTCGCTCGCTGCGTCCACTGTGGGCTCTGGAAGAAATGGGCCTGGATTACGAACTGCAAGTATTACCCTTCCCTCCCCGCGTTTTTGAACGCGATTATCTGGCGGTAAATAGCCTTGGCACGGTACCGTATTTTGTGGATGGCGAGACCAATATGACGGAATCTGCAGGGATTTGTCAGTACCTGGTGGATCGTCACCAGCAGTACGACTTCGGTCTGCGCCCCGAGCATGCTGAGTACGGCGCTTATCTGAACTGGCTGCATCACAGCGATGCAACACTGACCTTTCCCCAGACTATATCCATGCGCTATTACTTTCTGGAACCGACTCCGGAGAAGCAGGGTGTTGCCGATGATTACGCAAAGTGGTTTATAGCCCGGTTGAGGCGGCTTGATGCCCACCTTGAGAGTAATGAATACCTTTGTGACAACCGCTTTACCATCGCCGACATAGCGGTGGGCTATGCACTGTTTCTCGGCATGCAACTTAAGTTTGAAGAGCGGTATAAGCCCCAGACAAGGGATTATCTCTCCCGCTTGATGGAGCGGCCCGCGTTTATCAGGGCCAATGATTTTGGCGAGCCCCCAAATCAGGACTGATTCTGGAATAACTGGAAGCAAACAATGGCAATTTTACAAACTGAAGTGGATATCCAATCTGAATCTTACCGCGAAAATGCCGCAGCAATGCAGCAGGCGATCGATGAGTTTCGGGGTGTAGAAAAGAAGGTTATCGATACCGCAGAGGCCAAGACCGGGCGCTATATTGCCAAGGGTTTTATGCCGCCCCGGGAACGGTTGGGGCAATTGCTGGACCCGGGCAGGCCCTTTCTCGAGCTGTCTACCCTGTGTGGTTATCTCCAGGACGGTGACACCGATGGCTCGTCAGCCGGAGGCTCGGTAATAGCCGGTATAGGCTATATCGCCGGGATACGCTGCCTGGTGATGGCGGATGACTACCTGACAAAAGGTGGCAGTATCTCCACCACAGGTGGTCAGAAACGCGTGCGGATGCAGGATATATGCCTGCTAGAAAAGCTACCCCTGGTTACCCTGGCTCAAAGTGGAGGCGGTAATCTGCTTACGGTAGGTGACGTATTTGGCCCCTCGGGACGAGGCTTTGCTAATCAGGCCACGCTGTCGGCCGCGGGTGTCCCCCAGATTACCGTTGTGCATGGCAGTGCCACCGCCGGTGGAGCCTACCAGCCGGGTCTGTCGGATTATGTGGTGATGGTGCGCAATCAATCTACTGTTTATCTGGCCGGCCCGCCACTTCTCAAGGCTGCCACTGGAGAAATTGCCACCGATGAAGAAATAGGTGGTGCCGAAATGCACTCTGAAATTTCGGGTGTGGCGGATTACCTGGCAGAGAACGATGCTGATGGTATTCGTATTGCCCGGGAGATTACCCGCAAGCTGGGCTGGAATGACGGTCATTCCGAAGAGGTGCAACCCGACTACCCAGAGCCACTATACGATGCGGAAGATATCCTGGGCCTGATTCCACAGGACCCCAAAACCCCCTACGACGTGCGAGAGATCATTGCACGCATAGCCGATGGCTCAGATTTTCTGGAGTTCAAACCCGTTTTTGACATCGGCACCATTTGTGGCCATATCGAAATTCACGGTTTCAGTCTGGGAGTCATCGGTAATAATGCACCGATTACAGCCAATGGTGCTGCCAAGGCCGGCCAGTTTATACAGCTGTGTGAGCAGTCCAACACGCCAATAGTTTTTCTCCACAATACAACCGGGTTTATCGTGGGTACCGCCGCTGAGCGGGCGGGGATTATCAAACACGGCGCAAAGTTAATTCAGGCTGTAACCAATAGTCGGATAGCCAAAATAAGTGTGGTGGTCGGCGGTTCTTATGGGGCCGGTAATTATGCCATGTGCGGTCGAGGAATGGGGCCTCGTTTTATGTTTGCCTGGCCCCGCAGCGTGGTCTCTGTGATGGGACCGGCGCAGGCGGGTTCGGTTATGCGCACTGTCGCCGAGGCTAAAATGGCACGCTCCGGTGAAGTCGATAGTAGTACCCTCGATACCATAGAGAAGACCGTTGTCGATACCATGGAGTCCAAGTCCGGCGCCCTGGTAAATACAGCGCGAGTATGGGATGACGGCATGATAGATCCACGGGATACGCGCGAGGTGCTCGCGTTTGTACTCGGAATTTGCCGCGACTCGGATCGCCGCGAGACCCAGCCTAATAGCTGGGGTGTCGCACGCTTTTAGACCAGATAAGCGCACCAGGCGCATCAATGTACAGTGGGAGAAACAGCATATGAGCGTAACAGAGAAGGAACTTGGAGAGTTTCGGGCCCAGGTATCAGCCTGGATGAAGGATAACAAACCGGCTGATCCGGGCTTTCTGCTGCCTCAGTCTTTTATGGAAGTAGGGTCCGAGCAACAGCTCGAATTTTTACGTGAGTGGCAGCACAAAATGTGGGCCGCCGGTTACCTGGGAATGGCCTGGCCCAGGGAATACGGTGGGGGCGGGGTCGAGCCCGTGTTTCAGACTATTGCCGATCAGGAAATGCGCAGACACCTGGTTCCCATTTGCTTCAATATTATCGGCCTGGGTTGGGCGGGACCGCTGATCGTCGATACCGGTACAGAGCAGGAGAAGGTCCGCTATCTCAAGGGAATTCTTAGTGCTGAGGATATCTGGTGTCAGGGTTTTTCCGAGCCTGATAATGGCTCAGATCTGGGAAATGCCCAGATCCGGGCGGTGCGCGACGGCGATGAGTATGTCATCAACGGGACCAAGATTTGGACGACCATGGGCAATTATGCCAAGTATATGATTTTGTTGGCGCGCACCAACCCCAATACCGAGCGAAAATACGACGGTCTGTCGTTTTTCCTGTCACCGATGAAGATAGAGGGTATTGAAGCCCGACCGATACAGAAGCTCACGGGAGAATACGGCTTCACCGAGACCTTCTTTACCGACGCTCGTATTCCTGCGGATTGCATTATGGGGGAGGAGGGCGAGGGTTGGAAAATTGCGATGAAAACCCTGCAATACGAGCGGGGGGCAGAGGCCGGCGCAGCCGGAGGCCATTCTTTTGTGCGGGTCGTCATCGATGACCTGATCGAGCAGCTCGGAGCGTATTCCAGGGATGGTGAACCGTTACTGCAGGATTCACTGGTGCGAGATCAATTGGTTAAATTGATAATAGAGGAGAAGGCTCTTTCCCTGGGCGACCGACGTGCGGGGGTGGGTCCACTAACCACGGACTATCCTTTCTCTTTACCTCTGTCCAGTAAGCTACGTATCACTGAGTACGCTCGTCGTATGCGTCAGTTTGCGATCAGCTTGCAGGGTGCTGCTGGCGGCTTGTATGTCGGCGATGACGAAGCACCCCAGGGTGGATTTTGGCAGCGCGCCTATTTCAACAGTTTTTCCGCGACCATTGGTGGCGGCACCAGCCAGGTGCAAACCAACATTGTTGGCGAACACATCCTCGGCCTGCCCAAATAAGGAGAATACCTATGTCGGTACTTGGAAATACCACACTGAAATTCAGCGAAGAGCAGGCCATGATCCTGGACACGGCCCGCGAATTTTGCCGCGATAAATCACCGGTGTCTGCGGTGCGAGAGCAATTGGATACAGAGTTGGGTTACGACACCGGAACCTGGGATGAGATGGTTTCCCTGGGTTGGGCCGGTATTGCTTTACCCGAGGCTTATGGTGGTTCTGGTCTTGGTATTTCGGCGCTGGTACCGGTTGTCGAGTCCATGGGTCGAGCCCTGTTGAGTACGCCCTTGGTAAGCACGGCACTGGCAGCCCAGATGATTTTGCGTGGGGGGAACACTGAGCAGGCAGAACGGCTGCTGCCGGACCTGGCCAGCGGAACAACTGCAACTCTAGCCCTGCTTGAAAATGCCGATTGGGGCGATACCCGGATAGGATGCATTGTGGATGCCAATGGAACCCTCTCAGGCTCTAAAAAGTATGTGATGGATGCCGGCACGGCCCAACTCTTCGTGGTGCTCGTGGAGCACGATGGCGCCCCCGCACTGGCCCTTGTGCGCCGCGAGCAACTTGCCGACGGTGCAATCAGTTCCCATACCCTGATTGATCAGACCAAGCGAGCTGCCAACATTGATTTTTCGGGTATTTCGCTGGCGGATGCCGATTTGATTTGCGGTGAGACTGTAGCAACTGCACTTGGGGACGTCCTGTTGCTGGGTGCGTTGTTGACGGCTGCCGAGGCCACAGGCAGCGCCGCTGCATGTCTGGATACGGTGGTGGAGTACCTTAAAACCCGCAAGCAATTTGGCCGGTTGATTGGTTCCTACCAGGCTCTAAAACACCCCACGGTAGAAATGTTGACAGCGATGGACTCGGCACGCTCCCTGCTCTATCACGCGGCTACGATAGTAACAGATGAAACACTTGGCAAGGATGCGGAGATCGCCTGCCGCATGGCCAAAGCGCAGGCAACAGAAGCCCTGCTGTTCGCCGGGGATCGCGCGGTGCAGTTTCACGGCGGAATGGGTTTTACTTATGAGTGTGATGCCCAGTTGTACATTCGCCGGGCCCAGTGGGTGCAACAACAGTTTGGCGATAGTTTGCACCACCGCAAACGACTGGCGGCTCTGCTGCTGGATTAAGTTCTTATAGTGAGTGTAACCATGACAGCATTTTCAAAAATACTGATCGCTAATCGCGGTGAGATAGCCGTGCGGGTGATTCGAACCGCTCGCGAATTGGGCTACCGGACAGTGGCGGTATACAGCGAGGCCGATGCAGGCGCTCTGCATGTGGCCCAGGCCGACCAGTCCGTGTGTATCGGTCCAGCTCCGGTGGGCGAGTCTTACCTGGTGGCGGAAAATATACTGGATGCAGCCCGCCGAACTGGCGCCGACGCCATTCATCCGGGCTACGGCTTTCTGTCCGAAAATGCCGATTTCGCAACCCAGTGTGAGGAGGCAGGCCTGATATTCATTGGGCCATCGGCTTCTGCAATCGAACTAATGGGAAGTAAGCGATTGTCGAAGCTGGCGATGCTGGATGCCGGAGTACCCTGTATTCCCGGTTATCAGGGTGCGGATCAATCCGATGAGACCCTGATCGCACAGGCACAAGACGTGGGTTTTCCCTTAATGGTGAAAGCATCTGCGGGGGGGGGTGGCCGTGGCATGCGCCTTGTTCTGGAGGCCGCCGACCTCGAGTCACAAATACGCACGGCTCGCTCCGAGGCCCTCAATGCATTTGGCAGTGGTGAATTGATTTTGGAGCGCGCGGTAATGGAGCCGCGTCATATTGAGATTCAGGTATTTGCCGACAATCATGGCAATGTGGTTTACCTGGGCGAGCGCGATTGTTCTATTCAGCGCCGACACCAGAAAGTAGTCGAGGAAGCACCGTCGCCTTTTGTCGATAAAGAACTGCGCCAGCGTATGGGAGAGGCGGCCGTACAGGCGGCCAGATCCTGTGACTACCGCGGTGCTGGAACGGTGGAATTCCTGGTGGATGCCAGCGGGGCCTTTTATTTTCTCGAAATGAATACCCGGCTGCAGGTGGAGCATCCGGTTACCGAGCTTATCACCGGCCAGGATCTCGTGGGCTGGCAACTGCAGGTGGCGGCGGGAGAGCCTCTGCCACTGCAGCAGGAGGATATCAAACTGCAGGGCCATGCGGTGGAAGTGCGTCTGTACGCCGAGGACCCTCGCCAGCAGTTTCTGCCGCAAACCGGCGAAGTTCTGCATTGGCATATTCCTGACCGACCGGGAATCAGGGTAGATCACGGTGTTTGTCAGGGTCAGGCGGTGAGCCCTTATTACGACCCGATGTTGGCCAAAATCATCAGCTGGGGAGAGAATCGCGAGCAGGCATGTCGCAAGCTGGCGTCCGCTGTCCAGGATACCGTGCTACTGGGCGTAAACGGCAATAAATTGTTTTTGCAAAATATTCTGCGCCATCCGGCGTTTCTTGCGGGCGATGCAACCACCGCGTTTATAGAACAGCATTTTCAGACTGATCCGAGTATGGATCAGTCTGGCCCAGGTGCAGATACCGTGGCGATTGCCGCGCTGATCTTTTTTGCTGCTGAAGGTGTTTCAGGCAGTAGCTGGCGGAATTCCTCGGGGGCCCGGCACAATTTCAAACTGCGCTGCGAAGGAAGCAATTATCCAGCCAAGCTGAGTCGGTGGAACGACCAGGTCGAAGTGCAGTGCTGCGATAGCTCTGTGGCACTGGAATTGATTAACCTGCAACCGCAAAGCTGTCATGTGCGCATAAACGGGGTTGGGGAGCGGATCAGCTACGTCCTGTCCGAGGGACGTTTATATCTGGATGACGGCAGTGGTCACCATAGTTTTGAAGATGTAACCCATGAACCCGCCAGCGCTGCTGCCAGTGCGGGCAGTGGCCAGGTTCGGGCCTCCATGGCGGGGGCTATTGTAGATGTGTTGGTGCATTCTGGTGAGCGAGTCGCTGCGGGCCAGACGCTGGTGGTGCTGGAGGCAATGAAAATGGAGCATCCGCTGAAAGCTGGAATTGACGGTGTTGTAGAAGAGGTTAATGCCTCGCCCGGGGATCAGGTGAAAGCGCGCCAGGTAGTAATGACAGTGGCCGCCGAGGACGAATTGCAGGAGCAGACATGATGGCCAGCACCATTCGAATTGGTTGTGCCTCGGGATTTTACGGCGATAGCCAGCTCTCCGCCCGGCAATTGGTGGATAAGGGCGAAATCGATTATCTGGTTTTCGACTACCTGGCTGAAGTGACCATGGCCATCCTGTCCAAGGCTAAATCGCGCAATGAGCGGGCCGGGTTTGCCGTGGACTTTGTTACTGTTGCGATGAAAGACGTGCTTGCCGATTGTGCAGCCAGAGGCATCAAAGTGGTGGCCAATGCCGGTGGCGTCAATGTGCCGGGTTGCATAGCGGCCCTGGAGGCGCTGTGTGATGAACTGCAATTGAATCTCAAGGTGGCGGGCGTCTACGGCGACGATCTGATGGGGCGAGAAGACATTCCCCGAGAAGAACTGGTGGAGATGCAAAGCGGAGATCCATTGCCCGAAGTGCCCGGTAGTATGAATGCCTACCTGGGTGCAAAACCTATTGCAGAGGCGCTGGCTGCGGGAGCCGATATCGTGGTGACTGGGCGGGTCGTCGACAGCGCGGTGGTGCTGGGCCCGCTGATGCACGAATTCAACTGGCAGGAGACCGATTACAATCAGCTGGCTCAGGGCTCCCTCTGTGGCCACGTTATTGAATGTGGCGCTCAGTGTACAGGGGGTAACTACACTGACTGGCACACGGTGCCCGATTTCTCGACCATGTCCTACCCGGTTGCCGAGGTTTCCCAGGACGGTAGTTTTATACTGTCAATTCCGCCCGGGACTGGTGGCCTGGCCACGGTTGGATCGGTGGGCGAACAGATTCTTTATGAAATTGGCGACCCGGCGAACTATTTGCTACCCGATGTAGTGTGTGATTTCAGCCATATTCAATTGCAACAGGTGGCTAAGGATGAGGTGCGGGTCAGCGGGGCCCTGGGTCGAGCGCCTGGGAATAAGTATAAGGTCTGTGCCAGTTGGCGAGACGGTTTTCAAATTAAGGGCATTGCTATCTTCGGTGGTCAGCGAGCGCTGGATAAGGCGCGGACCGACTACGAGGCCTGGATTAAGCGTGTCCGGCGCTACTTCCAGGAGCAGGGCATTGAGGATTTTCGCGAGGTCAATCTCGAGTATCTGGGGGCGGAACATAGCTATGGCCCCCATGCCCGGGCCGGGGATACGCGGGAGGTCGTGGCGAAGTTTGGATTGCATCACGACGACCCCGACGCCCTGCAGTTTGCAGCGAACGAAATGGCCTATCTTGGTACGTCTGGTGCACCGGGAATGTATGGGCTCGGTGGTGGTCGCATTCGGCCCTCCGGTCTGATTCGCATTCACTCGGCACTGATAGACAAGGAAATCGTGCCGGTCACGGTGCAACTGGGTGCAAAGGTACTGCATGAGAGAACGTATCAGACGCCATCCTCAGCTGCCACACCGCGGCGATATATCGATGTTGAAGAGCCCTCTGAAGCCGAACAATGGCAAACCGTAAACCTGGAGCAGCTTGCATTCGCCCGCAGCGGTGATAAGGGCAATAACGCAAATATCGGCGTGATCGCGCGCGAACCACGTTTCCTGCCCTTTATTCACAGTCAATTAACCGCACAGGTGGTGGATGATTATTTCGCCCATTTGGTTAGCGGTGATGTTGAGCGCTTTGAATTGCCTGGGTTTAATGCCTACAATTTTTTTATGACAGAGGCGCTCGGTGGTGGTGGCACTGGCTCGGTGCGCGCGGATGCACAGGGTAAGTCTCTCGCTCAACTGCTACTATCGGTGCCGATCAAGGTGCCGGTTGGATTGATGTAGCGGGCATGCTGTTCCCACAGGTTCGATTGCGGTAGAGTTCAGCATTACCCTGTGGATCAAAGGTAGATGGCGAGGAAGCGGTCAAAGATAAAAACGGGTAGCTTTGGGCGCGGCCTGGCGATGTCTCTGGCGGGAATACGCGCCGGGGGCGCCCTTGCCATCGACGGCGCCTTGCAAAAATTGAAGCCTGGGGCAAGTGATTCAGATGAGGCCCTTGGTTCTTCCTATGCCAGGCGTGAGGCAAGGCGATTTGTCGCCGAGTTGGGGCGGCTCAAGGGAACCTACGTCAAAATCGGCCAGATGTTTGCTTTGCTGGGCGAGCATTTCCTGCCACCTGTTTTAACCGATGCGCTTCACGAACTCGAATCTTCCACCGAGCCGCTGCACTGGGGTGCAATAAAGCCAGTGTTGGAGGAATCACTGGGCGAGCGTGTCGACCAACTGTCTATTGAGCACACCGCGTTGGCAGCGGCATCACTGGCCCAGGTGCACCGCGCCGTGGTCATTGCAACGGGTGAGCAAATCTGTCTGAAAATCCAATACCCGGGATTGGCGGATGTTATCGACTCGGACTTTGATACCGTGGTGCGGATGCTGTTACTCGCCCGTTGGATCAAGGCCGGGCGTGAATTGGATGACTGGCTGGAGTCCATGCGCGAGCAATTGCACCACGAGATCGACTACCGGCGCGAAGCGCGTATGACGGATCAGATGGGAGAGCTGGTAGGAAAGACCACCGGGGCGGCAGTCCACTACTATGTGCCGCGTCGATATTCACAATACTGTAGCGACCGGGTTCTGGCGCTGGAATATATCGATGGTTTTGTCGTGACCCGGCCGGAGATCGCCAATCTGTCGCAGGCACGCCGCAATACCCTGGGAAAAGGTATGCTGGAGCTGTTTTTCTACGAGCTCTACCAATGGGGTATCTTGCAGACTGATCCTAACTTCGGCAACTACCTTATTCGGCTCGATCAGTCCCGGGGACAGGGTGGGGGCGGCACCGATGAGTTGACCTTATTGGACTTCGGGTCGACTATGAGTTTCGGTCAGGATTTTCTGATTCACTTTGGCAATGCCATAGCGGCGGGACAGGCCGAAGACCGGGCGCTACTGTGTACCAGCCTCGAGGGATTAGGCTGCCTGCGAGAGGATAGTAGTGACCAGGCCAGACAGACTTTTTCCGATTTTTGCCTGCAGCTGCTCGAGCCCCTGAGGTCGCCGGAGCTGCTTCCCCCTGAATTTCTAAATAAAAAAGGAGAGTATTGCTGGGGTAAGTCCCGATTGATACGTCGGGCGGGCAGGCAGGCCGCGAGTTCGGCCGCAACTATCCACTTCGCAACGCCGTCCAGGGAGTTTGCAATGATTGCTCGCAAACTGGTGGGAGTATTCACTTTCATAGCTGTGCTCAATGCCGAGTTCAATGCACACGATCTCGTGCACCGGCATATAGATCGCTGGATGGAGGAGGGCTGAATGGCATCGGGCAAAAAGGGATCGGGCGCGGGAGACAAGGGGGCATCTATTCGCTCTAAAGCTATACCCACCGGGCGCGTCAGCCGCTTTGCCAAAGTCGCAAAGCTGGCCGGCGGCGTTGCGGGCGGGATGTTGGCCGAGGGAGCAAGGCAATGGCGGGCGGGTAACAGACCTAAAGCTCGGGAGCTGGTGTTAACCTCGTCAAATGCCAGAAGAGTGGCCAATCAGCTGGGTGAAATGCGCGGAGCTGCTATGAAAATGGGGCAGATTCTGTCGATGGATAGTGGAGATCTTCTACCCAGGGAACTGACCGAAATTTTGGCAAAACTTAGAGCAGAGGCTCGGTCAATGCCGCTGAAGCAGCTCCAAAGGTCAATGACTGATGCCTATGGCGAAGGCTGGGAACAGGTATTTTATGGCTTTGATTATAACCCTATCGCCGCTGCGTCAATCGGTCAGGTACACCGGGCCATTTCTCCCGATGGTCGAGAGATAGTTCTCAAAGTACAGTACCCGGGAGTCTCGCAAAGCATCGATAGTGATGTTGATAATATAGGGACGATTTTGCGCTTGTCCGGGCTATTGCCCGATGGCATTGAAATACAACCACTGCTTGATGATGCGAAAATTCAGCTTCACGAAGAGGCCGATTACTTCGCCGAGGAGCAGCATCTGGAGGCCTTTGGCAGGGTGTTGAGCGCCGATGAGCGATTTGTACTGCCCGAGGTATTAAGCCAGTTTACCCGCCAGAACGTGTTGGCTATGACCTATGTCAGTGGTAGTCCGATAGAAAGTATCGCCGGCCTCCATCAGGCTGAACGCGATCGCGTTATGACTGCCTTAATCGATTTAATGCTGACAGAATTGTTTGGTCTTAAGATGATGCAGACCGACCCCAATTTTGCCAATTATCTATATCGCAAAGCCACCGGCGATATTGTCTTGCTCGACTTTGGTGCCACCCGCCACTTCAAGCCCACTTTTGTTAACAACTACAGAAAACTGGCGGTGGCAATAGTGGCGGGCGATCGCAAGAAAATTGCAGCGGCCGCTGGACGGTTGGGCTACTCCACGGGCGAGGTAAATTCTGACTACCGGGAGTTGCTGGTGGATTTATTCATGCTGGCACTGGAACCGCTTGAAGGCGATGAACCCTACGATTTTGCTGGCTCAAATCTGATGATTCGAATGTCACAAATGGGTGAGTCGGTAAAAGACTACCGCGAGTTCTGGCAGGCACCTCCTATAGATGCCATTTATTTCCACCGAAAACTGGGTGGTATGTTCATGTTAGCCAGCAGATTGGAGGCTCGCGTAAACGTGTATAAACTGCTTCAGCGCTGGCTTCCTGGAGCCGCAAGATAGGCTTCATGGAACAGCCCTAAGGGCTGTTTTCTTGAGCGCATTTACTTGGTTTTTTTCCGACGACCACGCTTTTTCTTCCCCAGCGCTGCGTCGTGCAGCTCATCAAACGAGGCCTGAAGGCAGTCGGCATAAAAACCCGGGTCGGGCATCATGTCGCGACAGGCGGTTATCGACAGAGTGATGCTACCTTTTTTGTTCTGAACTGCACTGTAGACAATATGGAAAAGCCCCACATTGGGTAATAAGGGACCCAGGCTGAACGAATCCACCAGCAGAGCGCCGCACATGTAGAGCTGGAAAGGCGCACCCGGGACATTGGTAACTATGGTATTTTGAATCACACTGGCCTCCGCCAGACCGGTGGTGCTCGCGGCGCGAATAGCCAGAGACAACACGTTGCCGGGCATCACATCGGTCAGGTCTACCATCAGCCGAGGACCCAGTGCCTGGGCATAGGACTTGGCTGACAAGGCTTCCTGGTGTACGGCCTTCAGGCGTTCAACAGGGTCTTCAATGTCAGTGCGAAGACCCACATTCATAAAACCCACCATATTGCCACCAGCAGATTTTTCCTCGACTGAACGCACGTCAATGGGGCAGCCGGTGACCAGGGTCTGCTCGGGTAGTTCGTTTTTGCTTTGCAGGTACTTGCGCAGTCCACCGGCAACTATTGTCAGCATGACGTCGTTGACAGTAACACCCGGCAGTGTGTTCTTGATTGCACGGATGACTTCAAAATCGAACTTTCGGCCCTCGACGACGCGGTGGCGGGAAATCTTACCCTGGAAACGCGTTCGCTGTTTTGCATCCAGAGTGTGGAAATCATGATGCTTCTTTCCCTGGCGAATTCGATTAAAGGCCGATCCACCCTGCTGCAGCATGTTAACAATCTGACCAGGTTTCTTCCATGCATCGACATAGGCACGACCCAGCATGCGCAGGTTCGAGGGGCGCTCCACTATCCACGGAGGAGCAGCTTCGGGCTGGCTGATCTCGGGAGTGAGGTCGTGAACAATATTCATAAATAGCGCACCCGTTGCACCGTCCATGGCGCAGTGATGAACTTTCAGCAACAGGGCAAAACTCTTTTTCGGAATGCCTTCGACATTATTCAAACCCTCGATGACATACATTTCCCATAGGGGACGGTCTCGCTGCAGCGGTTGCGAGTGGAGTCTTGCCGCCAGAATACACAGCTGACGCCAGTCGCCCGGCTTGGGCAGGGCAATATGACGGACGTGGTACTCCAGGTCGAAGTCTGGATCCTCGACCCAGTAGGGTCTGCCAAGCCCCATGGGAACCACCGCCAGTTTTCGGCGAAAAATGGGAGACAAATGCACCCGGCTATCCAGCATTTTGAGGATTTGTTTGAACCGGACAGTGCCACCCTCGGCGGTGGATTGATCGTAGATGCTCACACCCCCGATGTGTTGCGGCAGGCCATCGAGCTCGGCGTGCAGGAACATCGCATCCTGCCCCGATAGCTGTTCCATAAGCGGCGTCTGTTTCATTATTTGCTCTCCACCTGTTATAGATGTTACGGCTTAGCGACATTCCTGGTTGCGTCTGTTTCTTATTACGTCCTGTGCAGTTGCAGGCATAGGAATGTTCATGCCAGACAATACTACCAGAGCCCCTGTCGGGCCCGATAGTGTTTCATTCCCGCTACTGCTTTAACCCGGCGGGGACTCCTGGTTGTGACGATGTGCCCGGTGCGCGCCACAAACCCATGTATTGTGTACGTTGAAATCGTTGTCAAAATGCACCAGATCTGCCCGGTAGCCGCTGGCGATTCGGCCTAATTCGTTATCGAGAGATAGGAATGTTGCAGGAATCAGCGAGGCCATGCGCAAACATTCTGCCAGCGGTAGCCCCACCTCTGTATTGGCAATACGAACAGCATCGATCATGCCGATAGCACTGCCGGCCAATACGCCCTGGGCATTCACGAGTCGGCCCTCTTGTGCCTCAATGCGGGTACCGTGGATTTCAAATGCGGTGTCGTCACTGCCCACCGTGGCCATGGCATCGGTCACCAAAAACAGCTTGTCCGCTGCTTTTGCCCGGTGTGCGATTCTTATGCTTGCCGGATGTATATGGTGTCCATCGGCGATGACACCCACCCAGGTATCCTCGTTATCCAGTGCAGCACCGACGGTGCCGGGTGCCCTGGAAGATAGTGGACTCATGGCGTTAAACAGGTGGGTGAAACCTTGCAGACCCTCGGTGATTGCAGTGTTAATTTGCTCGTAACTGGCATTGGTATGGCCTGCGCAGACATGTAAACCGGCTTGGGTCAATTGCCTGATCTGGCCTGGTAGCGCGTGCTCGGGGGCCAGGGTTATTATGACGGGCAGTCCGTTAAGCGAGCACAACCACTCGATATCTTCTGCCATCGGGCGGCGAATAAATCCTGCCCGATGGGCTCCGCGTTTGTCCCGATCAAAAAAAGGACCCTCGATGTGAACGCCAAGGATACCCGGGTGGCCCGCTGCTCGCGCTTTGACCACGGCTTCAATCGCGGCCTGCTGAACCTCCCGGGTATCGCTGATCACAGTGGGGGTCATCGCCGTGGTGCCCCTGGTTCGGTGCGCCGCTGCCATCGTATTAACCGTGGTCTGGGTGGGCACCTCGTTCAGCATCACACCGCCGCCGCCGTTAACCTGTAAATCGACAAAGCCGGGCGCAAGTATGCCCTCGGTCATTAGCTGTATGTCGAAGTTCTCGGGTAATTCTGCCGACGGCAAGACATCGATTATCCGTCCGTCTTCAATCAGCACCCCACAGTTCTGCATAAAGCTCTCACCGTCAAACAGAGTCTGAACCTGGATTGCAAAGTTGTCGCCGGGGCGGGCCATTGGGTGTTGTGGCTACCTGTTATTAAAAACGCTAATAGCTCAGTCTACCCGAGTCCCCCGGCTTAAGGAACGGCTCCTCTGGGAACGATACCCATTAGTCATCTTACCTAACAACCCGGGGGGAGAGGTGGCCCCCCCCTGATCAATTAGACAGCTGTTGCCGGTGAGATAACATCCTCTACCGGCTCCTCGCGGCGAATTTTAATCACCAGCGGAACCGTTACCATCGCCAGCAGGGGTGTAAACAGAACAACCAGTCCCAGTAGTGTTGTTGTAACCCCGTGAATATCCAGCGCAAAGCCAAGCAGTGGACCGGTGACAATGAAAATCGCTCTCACACCCAGACTCAGAAGTGAATTGATGGTCGCGCGAAAATCACCCGGCACACGACGATTTAATGCCTCGTAAAACAGGCTTAAACTGACGCCGCGGGATATCTGGATTGCAAACCCGAACATCACTCCGGTCCAACCGCTGCCAAAGGCCATGCCTAAAAGCCCTATCAGTGGCAGGCAGGCAATCAGAATTAACAGGTTACGAGATCCCAGTTTATGCTCCATAGCGGCACTGTAGCGCGCAGCTACACTGACCGTAAGAGCAAATGCCGCCCAGATGTAGCCGAAGTTCTCCAGACCTATTCCCTGCACCTCCCAGTATTTCTGATAAATCCAGAATACATAGACGGACAGCAAGCCAAATACACTGATGGCAAAGGCAGTCCAGCACACAATTGGGCTGCTAAACAGCAGTAGCTCTACGATGTGACGCGCATTTTCCCTGTGGCCGACCTTGGACTTTGGCCTTGGTGCTTCCACCAGGGCCAGGCCCAGAAACAGTGGCAAAAATCCGGTAAAGGCCTGCACCCACACGATCCAGTCCAGTGACCAGATGAGCAGGACGCTGGCGATTACACCTGCAATGCCGGAGGCGGCCGCCTCAATTGCGATGAGACGACTCAGTGATCTACTCGCGCCCGCACCACCGCCAATACCTTTGCTTTGGAGGTAGATTTCGGTGTCGTACAGCAGGGCCAGATCGGCTCCGGAAATTAAACTAAAGCCCATTCCCAGGATCATCTCGTATACCAAGAAATCCACAAAAGTATCTGCCCACAGAAGTGAGAAAAAACCAATAGCATTCAGCGCGGAGCCGATTAATACCGCATTGCGCCTGCCCCAGACATCCGCTATGTAACCTGAGGGCACTTCAAACATGGCGATTGTGAACGCAAATGCCGCCTGGGTCTTCAACACTTCTGCCATAGACAGGCCATACCCCTGTAAGAGAGGCACGAACACGGGAATAACCACCATAAAACTATGCAGGAATCCCATCAGGTAGATTGTTGATATGTTGTTCTTCAGTGACCTTTTCACGGTACTCATCTCTGTTAGTCGAGTACCCAAAAAGCGGAGGGTTTAGATCTGTAATAAAAAAGGCCCCCGGGTTTTGAGTTCTCGGAGGCCTGTATAGTGTTGCTTTACTAGTGCTTCCTCAAGTTACTCCATGCGTCCATAGACATACAGCCGAGACGGAAATTGAACCGTATCGATCGCACATCTTGAATTGTTGGCAGACATTGGCTGTCATGAATTTTCCTTGAAATAAAGGCGGGAATTGCATTGTTCCCGCAAACACGGCGCCATAATGCGCTCCGTTTACTCGCAGGTCAATGAAAGCTTGCAGAGTGTGAAAAAGTTTACATTTTTATGCGGGGAACAGATCAAATAAATTCCATTTTTGAAATTGTTGCGGTTAATGGTCGATGTCATGCGTATTATTCAATCTGGACATTGAACTATGATGGCCTGCAAAATAGCGTGTATCTTCGACAAATTGATTTTCTGTAAGGGAGACTTGTTGCGCATGACTGGTTCATATCGAATCCTCCACCTGGTAATAGCCTTGATCTTAGTCGTGGCATGCAGTGATCGCTCACCGGAGGCGACCGCGCAGGAGGAGGTTGTAGCATCCAACATTGTGGCCGGTGAACCACCTGTCGAACACTCATTGCAGGACGACGACAGTACTTTGACTGCGGGGATTCCAAACTCCGGGACTGCTGTATTTAACAAAACCTGGACCGGCGACCTCGATGTCATGGAGGAGCGCCGGGTTATTCGGGTGCTGACCGTGTACGGAGTGGGCCGCTACTATCTGGATGGACCGCAGGAAAAGGGCATTACCTATGAAATGCTCAAGCGGTTCGAGGACCATGTCAATGAACAATTGGGGCGTGGGCACATGCGCGTACACGTCGTATTTTTACCGGTGACGCGCGACCAACTGCTCCCAGCCCTGCAGGCTGGACTGGGCGATATAGTTGTTGCTGGTCTCTCTATTACGCCCGAGCGGAAAGAACTGATCGATTTCAGCAGACCCTCCAGTAAACCAGTGTCGGAAATTCTGGTAACCGGCCCCTCTGCGGCCAAACTCACTTCCATCGACGATCTTGCCGGGCAGACAATTTATCTCAGGCACTCCAGTAGTTACCGGGAAAGTGTCGAGGAACTCAACCAGCGTTTTACCAGAGAGGGGAAACCGTTGGTGGTGATCGAGCATATCTCCGAGATGTTGGAAGATGACGATCTGATCGAAATGGTCAATGCAGGCCTGCTTCCCTGGGCGATTGTAGATGCCTACAAGACTCAATTGTGGGATGGTGTCTTCAACGACCTGGTGGTGCGCGACGACATCGTGTTCCGAACAGGTGCCCGTATCGCCTGGGCATTTAGAAAAAACAGCCCACTACTGGAGGCGGCAGCCAACGAGTTTCTCAAAGCCAACCGTCAGGGAACCCTGTTTGGCAACATACTGGTCAATCGTTATATCCGGGACTTTGACTGGGCAGCCAATGCACTGGCGGGGGAGGGCTACAAACGCTTTGAGCGCCTGATTGACATTTTCAAAATCTACGGCGAGAAATACGGCGTTGACTACCTGATGGTGGCGGCGCAAGGTTATCAGGAGTCGCGTCTGGATCAGCGGGTTCGCAGCCATGCAGGGGCCGTAGGCATCATGCAGTTATTGCCAACCACCGCCGCCGACCCGAAAGTTGGTATTCCCGATATCGAGAGCGAGGAGCCCAATATTCACGCCGGCGTGAAATACCTGCAATACCTCCGCAATCGTTATTTCAACGACCCTGATATCGCCCCCGTTGACCGCACGTTGCTGGCATTTGCTGCCTACAATGCAGGTCCCGCCAGAATGATCAACTTGCGGGCCAAAGCAAAGAAGATGGGCTATGACCCCAATCGCTGGTTTGATAACGTCGAGGTTGCGGCAGCCAAAGAGATAGGCCGAGAGACGGTCCAGTATGTGGCCAATATATACAAATATTACATTGCCTATCGGCTTGCCGCCGAGCAACAGATTCGGCGTCAGACCGCACGGGAAGCG
>JABHWT010000442.1 GCA_018657645.1 Halieaceae bacterium
GCGGCGCATTGCTTGTACGCGACCGGCATCTGAATCAGGCAAACTATACCCTGGTCCCGGACTACCTGGACGCACCCGACCCACAACAAGGCGGTGTGCCGTGGCCGTGCGAACATATGTTTGAGCTAACATTTGCAGACCGGGCAGTTAAAACATGGGCCTCCATCGCCCGACTGGGCCGCGATGGTGTGCGCGATATGGTGATCAATTGTAATAAGTTGGCCCGACTATTGGGCCAACTTGTCGAGGACTCGGACAACCTGGAGCTGTTATCACCCGCATCGGTCTCGACGGTTAATTTTCGATATGTGCCATTGGGCACATCCCTATCGGATGATGCCCTGGACACCTTGAATCAGAGGGTATCCGATGCTATCGAGGACTGTGGAGAAGCACATATCCCCACAACCAAAGTCAATGGCGTAGTCTCTTTGCGAGCCTGTTTTCTACACTACGAAAACTGCGAAGACGATGTGCATCACCTGGTTGCACTGGTTCAGCGGTTCGGAAAACAGTATCAATAAACAGGAGCGTCGATATGTCGTTCGAGCATTTGTTCAGCCCCCACAAAATTCGTGGTCTTGAGCTTCGCAATCGTATTTTCTCATCCTCACACCAGACCATTCTGGCCCGGAACTGGTGTCCCAGCGAAGAGATGGCAGCCTATCACGAGGCTCGCGCAGCTGGTGGCGCGGGGCTAATCGTTATGGAATCTGCCAGCACCTGGGGTGAAGGCGCTTTCGAACCCTGTTATCTTGACGCCAACCACGATGCGTGCATTCCCGGTTTCAAGAGAGTGGCGGATGTAGTTCACCGCCACGATTGCGGAATATTCGGTCAAATTTCAAATAGCGGACGACTCGCGGGTGGATACGACGGCCTGTTGAGTGTCCCCAATGCACCGTCCACTGTCCCCGACTACCGCTTCCACGCCATGCCCAGGGCGATGCCTACAGAGGATGTGTGGAGGCTTATTGAAGCCTACGCCCAGTCGGCACGACGAATGGTGGAAGCGGGCCTCGATGGTATTGAATTGGCTGCCAGCCACGGTCTGCAATTAGCCCAATTCCTGAGTCCCGATGTCAACCGCCGCGAAGATGAGTTCGGTGGAACAGAGGAAAGGCGCTTCCGGTTTATTCGCGAGGTTGTCACCGCTGTGCGCAAAATTATTGGTCCGGAGCCCGTCATCGGTATCCGCATTTCGGCCAATGAGGACGAGCCAACCGGGCTGGATACACAAACAGTACTGGATGCATGTCGACGGATGGACGACCTTGCAGACCTGGATTACCTGAGTGTCGTGATGGGTTCCATGGCCGGGCTGGGGAGCTCAACCCACGTTGTACCGGCCATGTCCTTTGAGCACGCCTATACCGCGCCTCATGCCGCCAAAATCAAGGACGTGTTTTCCCGCTCTGTGTTCGTCACCGGGCGCATCAATCAACCGCAACAAGCCGAGCAAATTCTTGCCCAGGGACAGGCCGATATGTGTGGCATGACCCGCGCCATGATCGCCGACCCACAAATGCCCAACAAGGCACGACTGGGAAAGCTAGACGATATTCGCGCATGCATCGGGTGCAATCAGGCCTGCATCGGCCATTATTTTCAGGGGGTCCCCATCTCCTGTATCCAGAATCCCCTGTCGGGTCGGGAGCTGGCATTGGGCGTGCACCCTGGAACCGGGACCCGGCGCTATATCCTGGTAGCGGGTGGTGGACCCGGCGGTATGAAGGCCGCTGCTGTGGCTGCGGAGCGAGGCCACAGGGTCGTCTTGTGTGAAAAGTCGGGGCAACTCGGCGGACAGGTTTTGCTGGCCCAGACATTGCCTGGTCGGAGAGAATTCGGTGGCCTGGTGGAAAACCTGAACCACGAGATGCAACTGGCCGGGGTGGATGTTCGCCTGCTTACCTCCGTCAATTCCGCCTTACTCGACGAAGAGAAACCCGATGCCATTATCATCGCAACAGGAGCACTGCCCTTCACTTGCGACGCTGAGATCACACAAGATACCCACGCAGTAGAGGCCTGGCAGATTTTGCGAGGTGAGGCCAGCACCGGAAATTCGGTAGTCGTCGCCGACTGGCGTTGTGACTGGATCGGCGTGGGCCTGGCCGAAAAACTGGCGCTGGATGGCTGTCGAGTCACGCTGGCCGTAGCCGGTGTCCACGCCGGACAAAACCTGCAGGTGTATGTGCGCGACAACTGGGCCGGAAAACTCCACCGCCTGGGCGTTGAGGTTATACCTTATGCCCGTTTATACAGTGCGGATGGCAGCACCGCCTACTTCCATCATATGGCCCACGGCGATCCCATCATTTGCGAGGACATGGACACCCTGGTGCTCGCACAGGGTCACCAACCGGTGACTACCTTGGAAAACGCCCTGCGTGGGCGCAATCTGGAGGTACATCTGGTGGGTGATTGCCTGAGCCCGCGAACCGCAGAAGAGGCTATCTATGAAGGCATGATGGCCGCGAGACAGGTGTAGGTTGGCGCCTGCCTTACTTGTCGACCAGTCCCAGACTGGCGCCCTCAAGAAAAATATCCATTACCGTATCGGCCAGTTTGTCGACCGACTCCCGCTTGCTCAGATCCATGGTGACCAGGCCATCTATCATCTGCAGGGCCAGGCCGTGCAAAATGGCCCACACGGACATGGCGTAGGGGTACTCCAGGGCCGTTTGCCCCGGGTCGTATGACCCGCTTCCGTACCACCAGTCTACTGAGATCCCGAA
The DNA here is from genome assembly GCA_018657645.1 of Halieaceae bacterium. Lineage (GTDB taxonomy): Bacteria > Pseudomonadota > Gammaproteobacteria > Pseudomonadales > Halieaceae > JBALVT01. The sequence continues at coordinate 2,739 of JABHWT010000442.1, forward strand.
CGAGCGATCACCGGCCTGGCCCAACTCCGGGTCACTGCGATAGCCCACCACATCGTGACTGAACATCAATCGGTAGAGGTTGGGGTTGGCCGCCGCAAAGTGCAAGTAGTCCCTCGCCACGCCCCTGACTACCGCCGCACTCTTGCTCTGCCCCGAGTAGGCTGCCAGCTCCAGCTCGGCTATCTGCCGGTAGCCATCTGCCGCAACCGCCGCGAGTAGCGCCTCGCGGTTTTTGAAGTGATTGTAAACTGCAGAGGGAGCCACACCCACTTCACGAGCTACCCTACGCAAACTGAGCGCAACCAGGCCTTCATCGTGTAATACCCGTTCCGCGGCCTCAATCAGGCCCTCTCGAACGTTACCCTTGTGATAATCCTTTCTGCTCATAATCCCCCTTCGCCTGTCGGCTTGCCAATTGTTCCAGCCGCTTCCGAATAATACCGTGGCGGCGCCCGTCAATCGGGAAGTTCCACAATATAATGGCAGCGGCTACGCTGGTAACGGCGGGAATAATAATGTACACCAGAATCAAACCAAACAGCGCCGTTTCCCCGTTAACACCGCCCAGTTGGTAGTCGAATGCGGCCAATAGTGGAAAGGCAATACCTGCACCCACCCCCATCGTGGCTTTTTGCAGCAATGTCTGGACCGCAAAGTAGTTACCCGTGTTGTTACTGCCGGATTTTAGCGTGCCGTAATCTGAAATATCGCCCAGTAAAGCCATGGGCGCTATATAGCTCGCCGCGTTAATAAATGCGGTGATCGTGACTATAACCATGGCCGGAACAAAGACGTCGGTGCCAGGTTCGAACAACAACACCACCGGTTGCACCAGAGAGTAGGCCGCCCAGGAAAAGGCCCAACACCGATGTTTGCCATAACGCCCCATCAACTTCGCCCACACTGGCATGGATACGGTCTGGACAACAAAAAACCAGATCATCAACACCGGAAATTTGTCTCCCAGCAATAAGTAGTCGCGCATAAAAATGAAGATGACCGACAGGAACATGCCCTGGCCAATACCCCAGACAGCCTGGGCCGCCACGAACCGCCACAGGGGCTTGTTAAAGCGCAGGGAGCGAATGGTCTCCCGCAATGGTTGCGGGCTCTGCTGGGCGAGGCTATGGCCCTTTGGTACGAACATCACTGCCAGTAATGCGCCGGCGGGCATAATGAATATAAACACCCAGGCTATGCCGTTAATAACCGGTGGACCAATCTCGGAGGTGCCAGTGAACGGTGCTAGCATAATAGGCAGCACCCAGAACAAAATGCTCCCCACCACTGTCATGACCGAATAGAACGTCGATATCCGGGAGCGGTCGTTGTAATCCACCGCCAATTCACTGCCCCAGGCCAGGTGGGAGATACTAAATATGGTGAACCCCAGATAGACGCCACACAGCCAAACGCCGTAATACACATTACCGGCGTCTGCCGGTGGACGAAACAATTGAAATATTGCAAGCGAAGAAACGATGGCCCCCACAATCAGCCAGGGCTTACGCCTTCCCCACGGAGACTTGGTGCGATCGGAAAGGTAGCCTACAATCGGGTCCGTAGCTGCGTCAAACCACCATCGCAGCAGGTTTACAACACCTATTCCAGTAAGAGTAGCGGCTGTATGCTCGACATAAAAAGTTGGCAGCACCATCGCCGAGGGCAGGTTAATAAAGGCGATGGCCATCGCCGGTACGGCATAGAAGAATACCTGCTGATTGCTGGTGGGCTGCATACTCATCGATGTACGCTACTCCAGACCCAGGTTAAGTCGTCTGCGGTTTCTAGTTTGTGCATTTTTTGCATTTCATAAAGCTTGCATAATGTGAACATTGTTCATATTCTTCCAACTTCACGCTCAGGTCAACCTGTTTTATGACAAATTTACCCAGTTCCACCCAAAGAACAGTCGGCGTACTCGGTGGCCTTGGCCCTAATGCGACAGTGGATTTCATGGCACGCGTGGTGGCCGCTACCGAGGCCGAGTGTGATCAGGAGCATATCCGTATGCTGGTAGATCACAATCCGACCGTGCCTAATCGGCACGATGCAATTGCCGGTAACACGCCCAGCGTTGGCCCCTGTCTGGCAGCCATGGCAGCGGGACTGGAGTTTTCGGGGGCCGATTTTCTGGTAATGGTGTGCAACACGGCTCACGCCTACGGTGAGGACATTTGCGCCGCGGTGAAAATTCCCTTTATCAGCATTATTGATGAGACTGTTCGGGGACTGGACAATTACGGCGCAACAGGCGTCGGCATCATGGCGGCAGAGGGTTGCCTGCAGGCCGAAC
>JABHWT010000364.1 GCA_018657645.1 Halieaceae bacterium
AGAAGATGGCACCGCCTTTGTTGAGTGCCGGGATTTATCGGTGCTGGACGACATTCTGTGTGAGCGTTATGAACGGACAGTCAGAAAAGACAATTGTGTGCTCTTTAATGGTCTGGTACTTCAGATCCCGGCGGACCGTCACCGTTGCCACTATGTAAAGGCCAAGGTCAAAGTCCTGCGCTTCACCGATAACACATTGGCAATTCATCACGGCCCCCGGGAGTTGGCAAGGTATGACGCTCAGGGACAGGAAATACCAAATGAACTACCGGCTGCAGCATAATGTTCGCGGCTCAGGCGGTAGCTGGGACGCTCCTCTGGAGCTGCCAGGCAATCAAAACCAAAAGCGGACAATCTATTTGCTACAGAACCGGACATTTCTATTTGTTGCTAACATATAATACTGGGTAAAAGTCAGGAAAAACGTGAGTTTAGGCCACAGGTGCCGCAGGAGAGAGCTAGAAGTGACAATTTCCCCTCCCATTGCCATTAGCTATCGCCCCAAAGTAAATAACTACCTGCCCGTAGTTGTTGCAGCCATTCGACGTCACCTGGGTGCCTGGCCTATCGTCTTGTTGACTGAAAAAAAACACCTTCCTTCATCAAATTGGTTAAAAAATAACGAAATAGAAACCATCACCGAGTGGCAGCACTCACCCAGAGCGAATAAAGTTCTTAGACTGTGGGAGCATCAGGAAATATTCTCCCGTCACTTCAAACGCTGGATCTGGTGGCATGATGACATGTTATTACTCAAGCCGCTGGATGACCCACTGGCTGAGTTTAATCGTCCGGTAGTGGCCAGTGGCCAGCGCAAACGCCCCAACAAGGAGCTGTCCAACTGGCACAATTGGTTGTGGGACACCCTGGGATTCTTTCGAAATCAGAGTATTTATGCCCCCAATCCGGTGCTTCATACACCACGACTAATTGACCGGGCGATGCTGGAGTCCATTCCAGTAAACTGGAACCGAAAGCGCTTACTGTTTGAGCCCACCTATTTGCTATGGCGCTGGCATCAACAGGGGATTAAACCGGAGATTGCGCAGAATTTTCGCAGGAGTGAATTCAAGCGTCAAATCCCGCCCTTGTCTGAGCTGGAAGCATCGGGGTTTACCATATTTAGCTGGGGTAAAAACATAAATCACGATTCGGCTGAACGTGAATTCGGCAAATTGTATCCGCTTGGTTTTTAGTGACTACCCGGCTGATTAACCAGGTAATGCCCGGCGGTTTCTTATATCCACCGCCGAACCCTGGCGCAGTAGGCAGGAAAGTCCTCGGGAAACAGGCCGCGGAGCATTTCTTCCTCGGGACGAATAAAACGCATCTCAATGACAACCACAAATAGCAGTGGAACCGGCAATGCGGTGGCAGCCCCCAAAGCCACTGCACCCCCGAGCAGCACAGTCGCCATTCCCAGATACATGGGATTACGGGTGAAGCGGTACACACCGGTAGTCACCAGCGCACTGACATTCCTAAAGGGTATTAGGTCCGTGCCCGCCCGCTTGAACAGGCCGCCGGCTATGACCAACAGCACCAGACCAGTCAGGATCAAGGCCATGCCCACCCATTGAAAAGCAGCGGCAGTAAAACGGGGGCCAGGTAAACAATAGTTTAATGCAAAAATCAAAAGCAGCCCGAGGAATGCCCAGACCGGGGGATATATTATACGCCTGACCACAGCTGTACTCCGTTTAGTGACAGGTCGGCAAGGTGGGTGCCCGTGGGTTCGAGGTGTCCAATGGCATAGGCCATGGTTATTCCAGCCAGAAAAGCCAGTGTTAATTTGGCCCGGTCATGGCTATGAAACTGTACTTCAGGCAGCAGATCACTCAGCGCAATGCAAATGAAGGCCCCCGCCGAAAATGCCAGTGCGGCACCGATGATAAAGTGGCTATCCCCTTCCAGTGAGCCCACGCCGTAGAAAAACAATAGGGCGCCCAGCGGACACATGAGCGCAAACACGATATTAGCGATGGCGCGGGATGTTCGACTCCAGCCTCCCACCTCCATGAGCGTCGTTATAGACATGGCATCCAGTGGTTTGTGGAACAAGATAGCCAGAAACACACCCAGACCGAGTAACCCCGTAGCTTCCGTGGTCGCCGTCTCGCCCTTGATAACGGCTCCCAGGGCCAGTCCATCGATGATGGTGTGCAAGCCCAGTCCCAACGCAATGCCCAGCCAGCTAAACCTGTGTGCAGTCTGCTCGTGGTGGTGATCCCGGTTTTCGTGCCCATGCTTTGCGTTGCTAAAATCATGCTGGTGAAAGTGGAACATGCGCAACAGCAAAAGCATCACAATCAGTCCGATCATCAGCCACCAGACCGCCGCATCAACACCGGCAGGCCCCCCAATCAACGCAACGCTATGGGGCAACAGGTGATAAAACGCAACGCCCAGCATCAGGCCAGAAACCAGGCTCATCGCAAACTGGGTATGTGTATGGGTCATCTTCACCCAGTTGGGCAACAATCCACCACCCAGGGAAAACAATGCTATTGCAAGGCAATAAGCCAGAAGTAGTATCGTACTAGCCGCCATCGTATATTCAGTCAACTATCTCAAGAAAGCGGTTGATTATTCCATATCCAGTCACACTTGTATCGCCCGTCAGCTCAATCCTGCGTAGGTAATAAAGGCTCCCAGCATCACACCAGTCAATAACCACAGGCGAATCCAGGCAAGGGGTAATCCCCCAAACCAGCGCGCTTGTCTGCGCACCGCCGATGGCGTGACCACAACCAGGACCAATCCTGCCAACACCATCAGCCATCCAAAGGCTGCAATGGTCTGTGAAAATCGGACCGACTCTGCACAGCCTATGAGGCCAGCTCCAAGTACTATCCTGGCCAGTGCCACTGCATAAAGCCATCGGCCAGTAAACACCTTAACCACCAGGTCGGCCCCGGTTTGTGGGCGGATGAACAGGTAGCTGGACGCAACCGCGATTAAAACACCTATTCCTATGACATACAGCTGCATACAATTCTCCCCACTGGCATTCGAACAGGCCAGCTGATGACACATAGCATACCTCATACAAACAAACCATATGACTTTTGCGGTCACCTTAATGACCTGGGAGACTGTCGGACCTAATATTGTTCTACTGCGGAAAAACAGAAATCAGCCATTTTTCACGGTCAATTTCGCTAAATAGAACCACTATTGGCCTCAATCGACCGCGAAAACTGACCAATTTCTGCTTCCCCTCGCTACGGACGGTTAAGTCCGACAATTTGCTATGGGCATTGACAGTAAAACTAATGGCTATTAGTTTACTCTGCAGTCCTACAGATAAGGAGACCTCCGTGTCCATTTATGAGCCTGTTACATCTGATGATTCCCGTCGCCACCTGCAGTTGCGTAGTCCTATCACCCTCGAGACCACTGGCGAGTTGGTATGTGCAAACGCCGATGATGTGTCAGCCGCCATCAGCAGGGCGAGAGCGGCACAACCGGTCTGGGCCAAAACCAGCATGCAGTCCAGGGTCGCAATCGTGCAACGCGCCCTGCAAATCGTCCTGGCCAGACAGGATGAAATCATTGACACAGTGGTAGGCGAGACCGGTAAAGCCAGAACCGATGCCATGAGTATGGAGATATTCTCGGTCGCAGACTCTCTTTGTTACTATGCAAAAAATGCAGAAAAGTTTCTCAGACCACGCAAGCGCAAGGTGCACGGCATCCTGGGCTTGATGAAGCAACTTCGAATCGTCTATAAACCACTGGGGGTAGTGGGACTTATCACGCCCTGGAACGGCCCCTTCGTACTGGTAATGAACCAGGCTGTGCAGGCAGTCCTCGCCGGTAATACGGTGGTTGCCAAAGGTTCTGAGGTTACTCCCTACTCTGCCAAACTGGCCGAGTCGATACTGGCCGAAGCAGGCCTTCCGGAAAATGTGCTACAGGTGCTACTGGGAGATGGAGAAACCGGGGCCGCCATCGTCCAGGGCGGTGTAGATAAAGTGTCTTTTACCGGCAGTGTTGCCACCGGGCGCATAGTTGCCGAGGCCTGTGGTCGCCAGCTCATACCCTGCACCATGGAACTGGGTGGCAACGATGCCATGATAGTCTGCCAGGATGCCGACCTGGACCGTGCTGCGGACGGTGCCTGGCTGGGTTCGTGCATGAATACCGGGCACTACTGTTGTGGCACCGAGCGAATCTACGTAGTGGCAGAGGTATATGACGAATTTGTACGCCTGGTTATGGAAAAGGGTAAGGGCCTACGCCAGGGCAACAGCCACGGGTGGAACGAGGATATCGGCGCCGTGTTCTGGGACAGGCAAATGGCGATAATAGAAGCTCATGTCGAGGATGCCCGTAGCAAGGGCGCGACGATTCTAATGGGTGGACGCCGCAATCCCGATCTCGATGGCCTGTACTATGAGCCCACTGTTATAACCGATGTTCGAAATGATATGGATATTATGATCAAGGAGACATTTGGCCCCATTCTCTGTATTCAGAAAGTTGACAACGAGGAGCAGGCATTGGCTCTGGCTAATGACTCGGAATTTGGTCTTAACGGCAATGTGTGGACAAAAGATAAGGACAAGGGTTACCAAATGGCGCTAGCCATCGACACCGGTTCTTGCAGTGTTAATGACATGGCAGTCAGCTATGGCATTCCAGCTGCACCCTTTGGCGGCAAGAAGAGTTCAGGGGTCGGCCAGGTTAACGGCAAAAAGGGTATGCGTGGTTATTGCCACGAGATGCCCATAGTAATCGATCGCTTTGGCGGCAAGATGCAGAATGCTTACCCCTACAGTGCCAAGAGTGCAGAGGGCATGCGGAAAATGATGGACTTCCTGTGGGTCAAAACACCGCTGGGCCGCTGGCTCAGTTAACCCACGTTAAAAGGGTGGAGCCCCCTTTTAACGTCGGCGTACTATACTTAAGGCACTAGCTGGCTTCTGCATGCTCTTCCTGGGCGTGCATTTCCCGAAAATCGGCCACTGTACTCTGTTCGTAGGACTGCGCCTCCTCGGTATCTAGCGGTCGCTCCAGGGCGGCCCAGTCGATATCGCCGTCGGTAGCCAGGTTTTCGTATTCCAGAATGCCCAGCTCTTCAAATTTGGGACGAATTTTGTCTGTTAGCAGGCCTACTCGGGCCAGGTTGGGGATAACCCGCCTAAACAGCAGATTGCGGAAGTGGGCCATGACAAACCCATCGAGTACCTGCTGACGAGCCTCCTCTACGTTCCAACCGAAATGCCGAAAAACATCGGTCGCCACCAGGCGCTCTCGACTGACCACGCAGGCCTCATAGGCAAATTGCGCACGCTCCTCTCGCTCCTCATCGGTGAGAGATTTGAGAAATTGCTCGAGGTAGTTAACCCCAAAAGTGACGTGGCGAGCTTCGTCGCGTATTACGAGGTATACGATATCCTTAAGTACGGGGTCTGGTGTCGTCTCTCGGGTTGTGCTGAACGCTGACAGTGCCAACCCCTCTATTACAATTTGCATGCCGATGAACTTCATGTCCCAGCGCTTATCGGTGAGAATTTTATCCAGAATATTCTTGAGCGCCGTATTCACCGGGTACATCATCCCTATACGACTCTGCAGGTACTTGTTGAAAACCTCCACGTGACGCGCTTCATCAAAGGTTTGAGAAGCCGCGTAGAGCTTGGCATTGTAAGTTGGTGCGCAAGACACTAATTGCGATGCCACCAGCAAAGCCCCCTGCTCTCCATGCAGGAATTGCGACAGGCTCCAGGCGTTCATATGAAGCCAAAATTCGTTTTTGGTCTTCTCGTCCATCGCCAGATATGGGGCGTACTCGTGAAGATTCATCAACTCGGGTGCTCGCTCCTCGTCCGGCCAGGGGCGGTCCCAATCGATATCCATCTCCGGATCCCAATTCAGTTTCTTACCCAGATCATACAGCTTCTTGATTCGATCATCCTGGATTGTGTAGTTCCAGTTATAACTCCCGGAAAGCGGCGTCTGGAAAATCTCCGCCACGTGTTCAACCTGTTCATTGGTTAGTACATCTTTAAGATCGGGGTTCTCTTTGGGGTAGTCGGCACCGGGAAAGTGCTGAATTTTACGCGGAGTCTCATCGGTCCACTGAATGCTCATTAAACAGCTCCATTAATTCACCTGAATTTATTGTGCGCCACTATGCGACAGGCAATAGGCATCGGCAAGTTAAAATCACGACATCTAGTGGATATTTCAGGTCATTTGTGGCCAAATAGACCGATGCCCCACTCCAGCACCCCAGCGCAATACATTTTAATTCTCATTGACATGGTTGAGAATCAGGGTCACAACCGGGATCAATTGCTGCGCGGAACAACGCTCGCCGATACTGGTATTTCCGGAATCGGCGCTCGCGTCGAGGCGGCAGAGTTCAATCGCCTGGTTACCAATGCCCTGGTTCTAAGCGGTGACCCCTCTCTTGGTTTACAACTGGGCATGCGCCTAAATTTAAGTGCGCATGCACTGTTAGGGCAGGCATTTATGACCTGCAAAAATATGAAAGAGGTCATGGGCTTGTTTATCAAGTACTACCATTTGTTGGCGCCGGCATTAAACCTTGAGTTCGATATACAACCAGATCGCAGCACGCTGACCACCCGGGTGAGGTCGGAGGATCTTCCGATAGAATTTTCCTATGAATTGATTTACGCGGGCATCCTCAATACCCTGCGCGGATTACTGAACCTTGATAAGATTGAACTTCGCATTGAGTTGCCCTATTCAGCCCCTGGCCACGTGGGAAAATATTTTGATCTTTTTGGCGACGATATCCAATTTGACTGTGCCCAGGGCCGCGTTTCATTTGACAGTGCTATGCTGGAAATCCCACTACCAGACTCCAACCCGGCACTACGCTCATTGTATGAAGAGGAGTGCGCCCGGCTGTTGGCCGATCTGGAAGAAAAAGACTCGATATCGGAGCAGAGCCTGAGATTATTGCGAAAGCTGGAGGGGCAATACCCAAAAATGCCCCAGATTGCCAGTATGTTGAATCTTAGTTCCCGTACCTACCGTCGCAGGCTAGAGCGCGAAAGCCTGTCGTACCAGAGACTACTGGATCAGGTTCGAGCTGAGCACGCCACCCGACACTTGCAACACACCGAATTACCACTGTCTACAATTGCCTATATGGTGGGCTTCAACGACGCATCCAATTTTCGTCGCGCCTATGCGCGCTGGACTGGAAGTACGCCCAGCGAAGTGCGCAACTAGTAGCGTCCTAGCTAAACTGCCCGTCGTGAACAGTGACGGATTTACCGCAACACTCTTCCTCCAGCATGGCCTGAATGAGGGATTCATCCTGGCTGTAGGCCACCGTTCGTCGGCCCTCGGAAATATCCAGCACGGCTACCGCTCTAGAGGGTTGATCACCCTCATAAAGCACGGTGTAACCTGCCACGACGCCTTCTCCATTATACTCAGCGACTACTTCGCATAACTCACTTTCCCGGCGCACGCGCTCCGTCACATCGGCAAAGCCCCAGCCCTCTTTATTTGGCGTAGCTGACCACAGGGCACAGGCCTGCTTGGTGAGCATTCCACTTACGTTGGTAACCAGTCCCACTTCTGCAGGTTGCCGCCGCAGAATGTGTGCCATTTTAACGGTTGCCTGAAACACAAAGTTATTCAGAGGACCGCCGGCAAATGTCATTGCACCGGTCACGCTGGTATCCCCTGCATCCTCCAAACCAAACTCCTCCTGTTGCACTCGCACTGCCGATGGGAAACAGGAATAGAGCTCTCGAAGATGGATATCATCGAAACTCAGGCCCGCCATTTCCATTGCGACCTCTCCTGCGACGCGAAAACCCACACTTCCTCCAAGGTCTTTGCGACTGGCTGTCACGGTCATGTAGTTTGCCTCGGTAGAGGCTAGAGGGAAAACCCACTTACTTCGATCGATTTGCAGCTCGGCCGCCATGGCAGCCGAGCAAAAAATAAGCCCGGCACCCTGATTTACATTCCACTGGCTGTTGTGGAATTTGGTGTAGGGAAAGGCCAGCATACGATTCTTCGGCGAGTGATTCCTGACAAATGAAGCATCGACAGCGAGGTCCGACCATGCATCGGGGTTGGCCGCTGCAATCTCACTGTAATGGGAGTAACAGCTCGCCATTTGATCTCTGTGCTGCTCCAGAGTAATGCCCTGTTTGTAGCGCAAAGCACTGTCTATAATAGCGTAGTAACCCACCGGCATCGCCAGGCCGGCCGCCGCCTCTACTGGCGACCAAAGCTCGGCATCAGGCTCCAGTACCACACCGGGGACGACATCTGTCTGGGTAGTCTCTACTGCTACACCACCGGCTTTCTTGGCACAGATGGATCGATACCTGGCCTCTGCCCCCGTTACCAACACCAGCTGTGCGTCGCCACTGGCAATGCGCTGGCAGGCGCGTGTTATCAGCGATTGCTGTAAAACGCCTATCTCTGCCAACCCAGTGGTCGCCGATTTACTCCCGAGCCGATCCGCCAGTAAACGACCCGGGTCACTGTACTTCCACATCCCTTTGGGCACCAGTATTTCATCGGCCCGACCCAGCAGATCGGGATCGCCTGCATCAGCCGCGGCATTCTTCAACGCCAGCGCCATTAGACCCAGTGCGTCATCAGAGTTCTGGAAATCATCCCGCCTGTCCTGAACGGCGGCCACCCCCACCAGAACCGGCGTATCGGGTGGAACCTCAATCACCAATAAACTCATTGGCATACCACTGAAGCATACCGATCTTCTCATCCAGTGGTTTGTCCGGCTCCAGTTCGTAGACATTGCGGAAGCCAATAATGACGTCGGTTACACCTATATCCTCCAAGGTCTCGATCCCCTCCGGCGTAAAGGCATCGGCGCCGGTTGTGAACACCCTGAAGGGGCGGTCAGCCGTACCGTACTCATCGCGCAGTTCGTTAAGCCGCTTCAGATAATTGGTAAGTTGTTGCAGGTCTGCACCGGCACACATCCAACCATCTCCCGACCTGGCGGCCCGTTTGAGAGCCACATCGGTATGTCCGCCAATCAAAAGTGGCGTGGGTGCGGTGGACACCGGACACATTTTCATATCCGGCAGGTGATGAACTTCGCCTTCATAGCCAAAGAACTCTCCAGTTTCCAACCCACGCAAAATATCCAGCTGCTCGTCCAGCCGCTTGCCTCTTTTCTCAAACGGAACACCGCAGGCTGCAAAATCTTCCTCCCAGGGGCTTATGCCGACCCCGAAATCGAATCGATTTCCCGACAGTTGCTGAATACTCTGAACCTGTTTGGCAACTACGGCTACCTGCCTTACCGCCAGTTTGTAAACAAAGGTAGAAAAACGCACTCTGTCGGTCACCGCAGCCATCGCCGCGACCGCTATCAAACTTTCGAGAAAGGGTACGCTTTCGAGAAATTCGCGACTGCCATCTTTGTTATAGGGGTATTTTGAACTTGCCTCGCGCGGATAGCAGATACTGTCGGGAATGGTAATACCATCGTATCCCGCCGCCTCTGCCTCCCTCGCCAGCGGCAGGTAATGATCTGCATCACACATTCCGACCTGATAGCTAAATCTCATGCCCTCGCTCCTTTTTTGGCAAGACCCGCCTACAGGGCGGGTCCAATCAAGTAGTTTCAACCCACACGTTACAGCAATCGACCTGTCCGGGTCATGGATGACCCACAAATTTCCCTCGCTGGCTTCAAATACTGAACCCTCCCTGGCCAATATTGATCACATTCTGGTTCAATTGGTGTGAAAAATGGCAACTCGAGGCGGTTCCTTTTTCGGCAATTACCGACATGGATCAAGTTTTTGCCGATTTGGTTCGCATGGCGTTACGATTCTGACATAATGACCTCCCCGATAAGTCCGACAACAGTGGCCGTCGGCTGGCTCGGAGCCGTTTTTCAGCGTAAACATAACAGGATTAATAATGACCGTTGACATTCAATCTCCTCAGGAATTTGCAGACCTGAGCCCAGTCCTTCTCATTGAACAATCCATTATGCGCAGGGAGGGCATTCTCTCGGATACCGGTGCGCTACTGGTAACTACCGGCAAGCGAACCGGGCGCTCTCCCGGAGACCGGTTTATAGTGAAGGAGCCCAGCACCGAGGACAGTATTGACTGGACCAGCGTAAATAAACCCGTCGACAGTGACACCTTTGATGCACTTTGGGAGCGAGTCGAGTCCTACATGGTAGACCGGGACAGTTTTACCTGCCACCTGCATGTCGGTGCTCACAGTGACCACTATCTGCCTGTTAAAGTGACTACCGAGACCGCCTGGCAGGCGTTGTTTGGCCGCAACATGTTCATTGAACCGGCACACTACAATGGCGGGCGCAAGCCCGAGTGGAAAGTCCTTAACGTGGCGGGGTTTACCTGTGACCCCGAGCGCGATGGCACCAATTCTGACGGCGCAGTAATGATTGACTTTGCTCAGCGCAAGGTATTGCTGGCGGGCATGCGCTATGCGGGGGAAATGAAAAAGGCAATGTTCTCCGTACAGAACTTCCTGCTACCCGAGAAAGATGTCATGTCAATGCACTGTTCAGCCAACACCGGGGACAGCGGCGACACGACCTTGTTTTTTGGTCTCTCAGGCACCGGCAAAACCACATTATCGGCCGACCCCGATCGCTACCTGATCGGCGATGACGAGCACGGCTGGACCAAGGGGTCAGTGTTTAATTTAGAGGGTGGGTGTTACGCCAAAACAATTAATCTGAGCCAGAAGAACGAACCTGTGATATGGGATGCTATCCGTTTTGGCTCCATTATCGAAAATGTTGTATTAAGCGATGACCGCCACGCCGACTATTGCGATACGAATCTGACTGAAAACGGCCGCTGCTGCTACCCACTGGAGCATGTTGAAAAACGTACCGCCACTAATGCGGCCGGTGAGCCCAAATGTGTAATTTTCCTGACCTGTGATGTATCGGGCGTTCTGCCGCCGGTGTCTATTCTATCCAAGGAAGCCGCCGCCTTTCATTTCCTCAGCGGCTATACCGCACGGGTCGGTTCAACCGAAGTGGGTGCAGAGGCTGGTATTCACCCCACTTTTTCCACCTGCTTTGGTGCTCCTTTCATGCCTCGCCCCGCCAGCGACTATGCCGAACTTCTGATGCGGCGTATTGAGGATTTCGGTAGCCAGGGCTACCTGGTAAACACCGGCTGGACCGGGGGCTCGGGAGCAGCTGATGGTGGCGGTTCGCGCTTTCCCATTCCAATTACCCGGGCGATTGTGGCGGCGGCCCAATCTGGTGCCCTACTCGACGCTCAGACCGAACACCTGGAGACGTTGAACCTGGACTTCCCCACCGCTATACCCGGAGTGGACCCAAAGTACATAGATCCCCGCAAGAGCTGGGGCGACAATGCCGCGTATGATAAACAGGCCACCGAGCTGGCGGCTTTGTTCGAGGATAACATTCGCAACTTCGACGTTTCAGATGCCATTGTGGCCGCAGGCCCCAGGTCCGGATAGTCCCGGGGATCTAGTGTAGTATCCCGAGTAAGCTCCGAGCCGACCGTATCCAATAGTCGGCAGCATCACCCGGTGCAAGAATTTCCAGCGCCGCCGTTTGTGCAGATTCTCTGTTGGCGTACGTTCCCGCCAGGATGATATAAAGCGCGCCCTGATCAGTGGTGATTTTCAGCAGTTCTGCTTGTGGCGTTTTCAGTGACATCAGCGCCTGCTGTGCCCCTGTCAACGACCGATATGCACCCAGTTGCAAAACAAAGGCCTCGGGAGATATTTCCCGCCATTTGTCCGCAACTGAAAACCCCACTGCCGCCGGCTCTGGCTCTGGCTCTGGCTCTG
>JABHWT010000366.1 GCA_018657645.1 Halieaceae bacterium
CCAGATTTAGTTTGAAATACGTGTGAAACTGGTTGAAATTATCTCACAAATGTCGAGAATTACCTATTATAATCAATGAGTTATACGTTTTTCAGGGTCGACTAACTACACGATCAATATTGCGCGTCAGCGTGTGTGTTTGCTGGGTAATCAACTTGTCGACACTATTTAAAGCCGTATCAAAAACAGTACTATCCTGGTCGTACTCGGTGACCACCTGATCGACGATACGTTGTATCTGGCCTTCCAGCGCATTGTTGGGAAAATTGGCGGTGGTTGCCAACTGGGCCAGCTTGTCCAGCAGACCACGTGCAGAATGATTTGAGTCGGTAAAAAACTGTGGCTCCAGTAGGGCTAGTTTGGCTAACGGAATGTGCAGATTTCCCAGTGCTGGCTGCAGCTCCGCTGTCACGTCCAATTGCGACTTAATCGTACCGAACAAATTGTCTATCAGATCCAGCTGGTTGAGGCTTTGCGGCGCAAGTCCCCTGCCGATATCGCCGCCGATACTGTCCGGATTGGCGGCGAGGTATTCTCGCAAAGAGGCGCTTTGCCCGATACTGGCTCTGGCCGAAGAATTTTGCTGCAACGCCTCCAGAGCCCCGGCAATAGATGCTATGCCGACCGGTGCAGCGAGTGTGGCTGCTCCTGCGCTGGCTAGTTCCGCAGAGGCCCCTCCCTGTGTCGGCGCAAGGGTCGCACCAGGCATCTGACCGCCACGGGCATTGCCGGCCATTGTCATGCCACTGGCGTCACGCTGGAAATTGAGAGCCTTCAGGACCGACTGATAGCGCTGATCGGCGCTGGAGTGATCCCCTGTATGGGCTTCCTGAGATGCACCATAGTCGGACAAATCGACCCCGGCCTCAGCGCTATATGCGTTTTCCTGTGGCGCGGGCGGGGGTGCTTCAACAGGCGGCGCTGCTGCACGCTGAGACGAGTTCCGAGCGGACCTGGCGCGACTGAGTATGGAACCGCGGTCTTCGATTTCCTGCTCTGCAGTGGGTTGAATGCCGCGTTCAATTAAATTTGAGTTGAGGCCGGCATAGTAGTTGTCCAACTTGCTAATAAACTCACTGGTGAAGTACTCGTGCACATGTGGAATGGCTGTCAGTGATATACCTTGATGCTCCAGAGCATGGGTAAAGGCCTGGCAAATCTGCTTCACGTGCACCGGCAAGCGCATATTCAATGGATCGATGTTGGTCAGGTCAGCTAGGCGTATGACCAGGGTCTCCAGGGCGATATTGTGCTGCTGCTCTCCAGTGGAAATCATTCGGTCGATGGCCAGATCCTGCTCCAGTTCATCGATGCTTAGCAAATTGAGATCATCGGCACTCTGGTTGACGACTTCCCGAGGGCTTTCCTCTACTTCTGGCTCGGCAAGATTTTGAAAGCCCTGTTCCACCCTTTCAAGCACTGCAGCGATGATTTGCTGGCGGTTTTGTTGGACCAGACTCATACTTTCGCCGAGACTCTCGCTGCCGGGAGATCCCGCACCGGCGTCCTCTAACGGTCGACTGAGGTGATCGCTAAGGCCAAACAGAAACTGGCCGAGAAACTCCTCGAGTTGATTGAGACTTTGTGCCTGAAATGCCTGCAAGGCCTCGCTGCCATCGGCGGCAACCGCTGAAACATTAGCGGAGGCGTCGCTCTGCCCACTCCCAAGGGCAAGTGTGTAACGCTGCGCCAATTCGTTTTCCGGATCCTTAAATTCGAGACTGATGGTACTGGGGGAGATAATATTGCCGACACAAACCTGAATACCATCGACAGCGCCTCGTGCATCGCTCAGGTTATCGATGGTCAGTGATACGGATTGGCCGGGTTGGAGATTGAGGGTGCCCTCTCCCCGGTCTCCATTTGCGCTCTGCAGCGAGGACATCCTGAGGGTCCCGTCGGCCAGTCTCGAAAGCGCTCCACATAGGGGGTCGCCGCTTCCCGTGTCCAGTTTCGCCGGTCGGGTTAGCGTTTGGGTTTGAAGTTCAGACATTCTACTTTGTGACCGGTTTACGCTACCTGTGCTGTTTACTTCTGGGGAAGCATGTAGGTTTAACCACTACAGTACACCAGGACGCATCCAGAAAATAGGAGTCTGCAGATGAAAAGCCCCTCTGCTCCCCATTTTCCACTCCCGGCTTGTGCTTACCTCCAAGGCGGCATTTCTGTCAAGTGACTACTGAGCGGGTCCGGGTCTTTTCTTACTGCCCTTAATCCATTTTTTCAATCCCTGTTTACTGTCGTAATAAACGAAGGGAATACGCCACAGGGGAGAGAAGGTCCTGCCCATATGTGATTCGTAAGTGTCGATAAACAGGTTGCGGTCCGGCCAGCGTAATTTATAACAAATGCGTATGAGGTCGATGAGGCGATGTCGGTCTCCAAGTCGGGTGGTTTGACCTACTTGGGCTCTACCGATATCGATCAGCAGTGGTTCTATGCTGCCATTGGGTTTTCGCCGCAAGAGAATATTGCCAGCCGACAGATCGCGGTGCAGTACTTGTTTATCGTGCATATGACAGATGAATTTGCTGAGCAGGTCAAACCAGCCGTCTTTGGTCAGGCCGAGGAATTCGATGCTTCCCTCGCGCAGGGCAGCGTAGACCTGGCGGCTGGAAATTGCCTCCGGGATGAATTCGCATACGTACCAGGAATCTCGAATGCCTGGACTCTTGGGTCTGTCAAAAAAAGCTATGGGCGTGGGCGTGCGAATGCCGCGTCGCAGCATTTCACAGGCATTATTCCAGTGGCGTCTGCCCTTGCTGGGCCTGAATCTGTAACTCAGGCGTTTGATGCCGGTAACGCGATTGAGTTTGATCGTAATGGCGTCGTATATCCCGCGCGGGTCTTGGACATTCCACAGTCGATTGCGGGCATCCCGCAGTACAGCGTCTTCTGGCAATTGCAGAAGGGCTTCTGGAAACAGGGAGGGCGCCGAGTCAAGGTCGTTTAGTTGGTGCTCCCTACGGAGCATATGAGCGCCGATCCACTCACTGTCCCGGTGGGCAATGGACTGGTGACCAGGGGAACTAAGGTGGATTATGCCAGGTGATGCTGCGCCCTGGGCCGTTGCCAGATCGGGATTGATTTCAGCGTCGGTAAACTCAATATACAAGGGATGTTCACAGATCACGGTTGGGCGCTTCACCGGCTTGCCGCTGGCATCGAAAAACCGGGCACTGCTCAGACTTTGACCGTCAAAAATGCTCTCCAGAGGCCAGGTCAGTCGGTCTCGGGTCCAACACAGGTGAAATGCCTCGCCTTGTCGGTCACTAAACTTGAAAAGGCTTAGGCCATTGGGCTGGTGTGTAGCCAGTTCACAGTGTGCGCCGCCCAGGCGCTTGATCGAATGATGCAAGGCTCGAAACGTGGGTCTTATAGTGAAATCATTGAGCTGACCCCGAACTTCTTTATAAAAACTGACCTGGTCAATCTCGGGGTAGGCGGAATCCTGGCTATCGATTAATCCGTCTCGAGAGCAGATTAGGGGGCCCCAATAAACACGGCCAAGCGCCCCGCTGGTGGCGGCTAAAACAAGGTAGCGAACGAGGTAGTCAGCGGCCTTGATGTCTGGCCAGGCGGAGCGTCGGGCGAGCCGCTTGGTGGTCCAGCATATGTAGGTGCAAAACGTTTTCTCACACCCTGCCCGCTGGCCGATCAGGTGCAGGATTCGAGCCTTTTTAATCAGATTGAGTCGCAGCAGATTGGTCGCTCCGCGCCCTAATACTCTATGATCATAGGCCTCCGGCTCAATGACTCTCTCTACAAAGAGGTTGTCGGTATGAATTTCCGGAGCGCGACCGAAACGCGCCATTATGGCCAGGTATGTTGCATTATAGAGCGGCTCGAAATCAGAAATATTCGGTCCTGCAAGCGTAAGTTCTACTCCCTCGGCCTCTGCGGTGGCAATACGCCAGGCGGTAATATAAGAGCGGGATGAAAAGCCCGACCAGCGACCACGGTTCGGGGTGTTGCCAATCTCGAAGCAGGCCACCTGATTCTGGTAGCAGTGAAATACGCGCCGTAGAAACTGCATCCAGCGGTCCTGGGCATCGGTGTCTCGCGTCAGATTTTGTGCTTCGACCAGTGGAGGTAATAGATTCAGGAATACTCTATACCCCGCACCCAGTAAGCGATGCAGTAACCGTTCGGCGGGTCCTTCGAAACTACAGTAGCTGAAGTCCATTCGCACATGGAGCAGCCCCAGTTCGGACAGTTGTGC
Source organism: Halieaceae bacterium (assembly GCA_018657645.1). Classification (GTDB taxonomy): domain Bacteria; phylum Pseudomonadota; class Gammaproteobacteria; order Pseudomonadales; family Halieaceae; genus JBALVT01. The sequence continues at coordinate 4,223 of JABHWT010000366.1, forward strand.
CAGAATATAATCATCCACTGCCGGATCCTCTCCCGGGGCGAGATTTACTCCAAAAAAGTCATCGCTAATGGTGGCCCCGGAAAGTGGTTGATCGGGTAGCGCAAGCCAGTTAACTGTCTGCCCCAATGTACTGAGCAAGTCGAGGCCCGCCCGAGAATAGTCGTATATGGGATGATTGTCTTTAGTCAAGCGGTTGCGCCCCAATTGCTGGGACCCTGATAATAGTGTCCACCCGGAATGTCTGGTGCATCGGCATCAGTATATCACTAGTGTAGGGTTCTTTATAAAGTGCTTGTTCAGCCAGCGGCTGAAAGGCAAGACAATAGACGCGATTGCGCCATAATACAGTGCCTATATCTCGGTCACGTCGCAGAGTTGGCGACACCGAGGTAGGCGGGCTTTTCCCCACCTCCGTGTACAGCAAAACTGGTTCCACTCACGTAGGAGGCCATGGGAGAGGCTAGAAATAGGCAGGCATCCCCGATATCCGATGGTGCCGCCATGCGACCCAGAGGAATTGTGGCACCTACGGCTGCAATGCCCTCGTCGTCACCGTAGTGCAGATGCGCCTGTTCCGTCCTCGTAAGCCCTACAACCACCGCATTAACTCTCACTTTGGGTGCCCACTCAACCGCCAGCGAGGCGCCGAGATTTACCAGCCCCGCCTTGGCAGCGCCGTAGGCGGCGGAACCCGGTGAAGGGCGAAGAGTACTGACACTGGCTATGTTGATTATATTACCGCCCGAGTCCTGGGACTGCATGACCCGGTTGGCGGCCTGACTGAAGTTAAGTGGCGCGATCAGGTTGAGGCGAATAATCGATTCGGAAAATCGTGGTGAAACAGTGGCGGCCTCGGCCGAGGGAGCTCCCCCAGCATTATTTACCAGAATATCGAGTCGACCAAATTTGTCCACTGCCAGATTAACGCAGGCCTCAATCTGGTCGAACTGCCTGACATCGCAGGTTGCGAACAACGCGGTTTTCCCTCCCCCCGAGGGTAATTGCGCTGGAGCCGAGCGTCCGCAGATAAGCACATCTGCGCCCGCTGCCAGGAAGCATTCTGAAATGCCCTTGCCTATGCCTTTGCCACCGCCCGTGACGATGACCACTTTGCCCGTGAAATCCAGCGGCTTATCCATATCTGTTGACTCCTGGTGCTCAAATTATTGATGTTCAGCGCGGTGGAATGAAGTGCGCTTGTGATTACAGGGCGATTTACCTAAGATGGCGGACCTGAACCCATCCTAACCTAAAACGGGGAGGGTGGAAATTATCGGACCGTGTCCGGCAACAGCATCTCTTAACTATCTGGAGTCGGTTACAAATACTGTACTGTCCATCGATGAACATCCAGCAGGAACAACACTTATGACGACAGAAAAATTACCCGTGCTCGCCATCCTGGGTGGCACCGGGGACTTGGGTACGGGCCTGGCCCGTAGGTGGGCACAGGTGGGCTACCAGGTCATTATTGGGTCGCGAACCCAAGAAAAAGCGGAGATGGCTGCTGCTAACCTTCGCGGTATTATGACAGAGCGGGGAGTTGAAGCCGTGTCGGTGCAGGCGATGGAAAACCTGGCAGCGGCCCAGGCGGCAGACATTATTACATTGACCGTGCCCTTTAGTCACCAGGCCAGTACGCTGGAATTGGTTAGACCTGCATTGATCGATAAAATTCTGATTGATGTAACAGTGCCTTTGGTGCCCCCCAGGGTGGGTAGGGTCCAACTCCCGGAGGAGGGCTGTGCCGGCGCTATAGCGCAACAGATTCTTGGAGACGAGGTGGCGGTGGTTTCGGCCTTCCAGAATGTCGCCGCGCAGCATTTGCAGGAGGGTCGAGGACTGGATTGCGACGTGTTGGTGTGTGGTAACAAGAAAGCCGCCAGAGCGGAGGTGATCAAACTCGTGGAGGCCGCCGGTATGCGGGGTTTTCATGCCGGTATGATCGATAACGCAGCGGCAGCGGAGGCACTGACTTCGGTGTTGATAACCATTAACAAACAATACGGGTGCCACGCGGGAATTACTATCAGTGGGCTGGATGATACTGGATGAGCAATCGGCTGGAGCTTATTCCCCTGGCGAATTTTCCCGAGGTGCAGCCAGGAGACGATCTTGCCGCGCTCATTGCTCTTTCTC
>JABHWT010000240.1 GCA_018657645.1 Halieaceae bacterium
CCCGGCACCAATACCCTTGGAATTAAGACCGCAGGCGACAAAGAAGTTGTCCACTTCAGGAGTGGGTCCCAGCAGGTGTAAGTTGTCGGTGGTAAAGCTCTCTGGGCCGTTAAAAAAAGTGCGTATGCCGGTCTCTTCCAGTGCGGGAAACGTCTCCATGCCACGCATGAGATATTCTTCTATTTGTTCGAGTTCACAGGGGAATTCATCGAAACAAAAATCCTCTGCAATACGGCTCATCGGGCAACCCCGGGCATTGTGCTCGAACCAGCCCACCAACATTTTCCCGGCATCTTCCTTGAAATAAACCCCCTTATCGAAATCGCGCAGTACCGGGCGCCGGGTCAGCCCCTCCATTTCCTCTGTTACCACGTAATAATGCTCACAGGCATACAAAGGCAGATCGACGCCTATTTTTTCGGCGATATCCCTGGACCACAGCCCCCCGGCCAGAATCACCTGGTCGGCGGCGATAGCGCCTCTGTCGGTCGAAACACCAATGGCCTGGCCGTTCTCAACCAGGATTTCCTCTACTTTGACATTTTCCAGTACTTTCGCGCCGTACTGGCGCGCGCCCCTGGCCAGCGCCATAGTGGTATCAACCGGATTGGTCTGGCCATCTTTCTCGATATACAGGGTACCCAGAATGCCATCGGTATTGATCCCGGGGTAGAGCTCGGTCAGTCGCTCGTTGTCGATCATTTCCGACTCCACCCCAAAAACGCTGGCCATTGAGGAGGTGCGGAGCAACTCCTCCAGGCGCTCCGAGGTGCGCGCCACGGAGAGGCTACCAATGCGTCGATAGCCGGTAGCCTGCCCTGTCTCCTGCTCAAGTGAGGCGTATAGTTCGTGGCTGTACTTGGCCAGTTGGGTCAAAAATGGAGTGGGCCATAGCATGCTGACAAGGCCGGCGGCATGCCAGGTTGTGCCGCATGTAAGCTGTTTGCGTTCCAACAGCACTACATCGCTAACGCCGCGTTTTGCCAGGTGATAGGCTATAGAGCAACCGACGATACCACCGCCGACAATAATCACTCGCGCACTGCTCGGCAGCGCTTTTTGCTCTGTCATTTTGCTCCCCTTTTCTAAACTTTACTTACCACCTGCAATGCTGACATAGTGCCCGCTGCCACACAAATTCCCCCAGTTTCCCTATAATCTCCAAATTTGGTTTCACCGTCACGTGACTTTTATTTTCAAATTGGTAAGATTTGTTACCAATAGTTTGTATCATACGCCCCTGCTTAACCGAGTCTGCTGCTATGGCGACATCTCTGGATCTTCGCAAACTCCCGCCCTTGAAAGCGCTGAAAGGATTTGAGAGCACCGCCAGATTGTGCAGCTACCGCAAGGCCGCCGAAGAACTGAACCTGACCCACCCGGCCATCAGTCACCAGGTTCAGGCGCTGGAGGAGAACCTTGGGGTGCGTTTGTTCGTGCGGGAGGGCCGCCAGGCGGTGCTAACCGCCGAGGGCGAGCGCTTCTATCCCATCGCCCGCGAGGCATTGGAAATCCTGATAAACGGCAGTGAGGCTATCAGGCGTAGCGCCAATCAATCCACCTTGCGTGTTCAGACGTATATCTCGGTATCGCTGCGCTGGCTCTCCTATAGGTTACCGCGATTCCGAGTGCTACACCCTACCCTGCAATTGCAACTCCTTTCCACCATCCAGGAGCAGGGTTTCAATGAGACCGACGCCGATATCGGGCTGATCTTCTGCAGCAAACCACCCCAGGAGCACCTGCACTGGACGCCCCTTATGCCCTCAAAGCTGTTTCCGGTTTGCAGCCCGAAATTAATCGCCGGCTCCAAAACGGCACTTAAGCCACAGGACCTGCTGAGCTATCCGTTACTCACCGTCACCTCCGAGGCCTGGCAATGGCAGGACTGGTTTGATTCTGCCGGCCTAACACAGGTAATTGCCAATCGCTCTATCAGTGTCGACAGCACCGCGATTGCACTGGAAATGGCCATGAATGGCGAGGGCATCGTCCTGGTAAATGGTCCCTTTGCAGATAATGATCTGAAAGCGGGACGCCTGGTTCAGCCCGTGCTTCACTGTGCCCAGGGATTGGGAGAGTGGGGTCTGGCCTGCCGCAGAGACAGTTTGGATCACCCCCAGATCCGGGCCTTTACCGAGTGGTTAGTGGCAGACCTGATTGCGCATGAATAATCCCCCATCGCGGAGCCATCACCTGCTCACGCGCCATGGTTGTGGCCGATAGGCGAGGAGGACTCGCCGAATGAAAATTACTATGCTTCCCCCTGCATAAACTGCTCAACAGACACCCGCGGCACAGCCTCGCGGTACTGGCGGCGCCACATGGTGCCATCACCAGTGCATGGCCGCACAGCTACCTGTGCGGCCATGGATTACAAAGAAGAGAGATCTGGCAAATGACTATACGCGACCCGCGTTACGATATTTTATTCGAGCCTGTCAAAATTGGTCCGGTAACCGCCAAAAATCGCTTTTACCAGGTTCCACATTGCACGGGAATGGGCTGGGTCAGGCCCCGCATGGTGGCAGAAATGCGAGCCACCAAAGCCGAGGGTGGCTGGGGGGTTGTGTGCACAGAATACTGTTCCATCCACCCCTCTTCCGACGACATTCCCACGCCCAGCCACTCCCTGTGGGACAAAGGTGATATCAAGGCCCACCGCTTGATGACCGACAAATGCCACGAGCACGGTGCTCTGGCAGGGGTTGAGCTGTGGGTGGGCGGCAGTCGGGTATCCAATTTACTATCCCGCGAAGTACCCATGGACGTAGTCTCGATGCCCAACTGGATCGGCGACCCCTACCAGTCGCGCGCCATGGATAAATCCGACATCAAACAAATGCGCCGCTGGCATCGCGACGCTGCCCTGCGAGCGGTAGAGGCAGGTTTTGACATCGTTTACGTCTCCGCTACCCACCACTATTTACTTTCCAATTTTCTGGACCCTCAACTCAACACAAGAACCGACGAGTACGGAGGTAGTCAGGAAAACCGTATGCGCATAGTGCGCGAGATTATTGAGGAAACAAAGGAGGCCGTTGGCGACTCCTGCGCGGTAGCCGTGCGATACACCGTCGATGATGGTGGCGGTCCAGACGGCATGCCTGTGCATGGCGACAGAATGGAGATTTTCGAGGCTCTGGCTGAGTTGCCCGACTTGTGGGATATCAATATCTGGGACTATTCTCTGGAAATGGGCACCTCCCGTTTCACCCGGGAGGGCGCACTGGAAGATTACATGGCGACAGTAAAATCCAAAACCACCAAGCCCGTGGTGACAGTCGGACGCTTCACGTCGCCAGACACCATGACCAGCCAGGTTAAACGGGGGATCGTCGATTTCATTGGCGCGGCAAGACCATCTATAGCCGACCCATTCTTACCGAAAAAAATTGAGGAGGGGCGCCCCGAGGACATCCGCGAATGTATTGGTTGTAATATCTGCTACACAGGCGACAGCAAACACTACCCCTTGCGCTGCACCCAGAATCCCACCATGGGCGAGGAGTGGCGCCGTGGTTGGCACCCCGAACAGATCGAGCCGAAAGGGTCAAACGACCGGGTCCTGGTCGTGGGTGCAGGCCCCACGGGGCTGGAAGCTGCTCGCGCGCTGGGACAACGGGGTTACGAGGTTATGTTGGCAGAAGCCACCCGCGACCTGGGCGGACGGGTAACGGCCGAGAGTCAGTTGCCAGGTCTGGCCGAATGGGCGCGGGTGCGAGATTATCGCGTCGGCCAGTTGGATAAATTGCACAATGTGGACATTTACCGTGAAAGCGAATTAGGCCTGGAAGATATACTGGCTACCGGCGCTGACCACGTGGCGATTGCCACGGGAGCGAAGTGGCGACGCGATGGCTATGGTCATTATCACACCCGCCCCATGGACCCATTGCCTCCGGCGGGAAAAACTTTTACACCCGATGACATTATGGAGGGAATACTTCCCGATGGGCCAACAATCGTATTCGATGACGACGGTTTTTACCTGGCCAGCCTGGTGGCCGAAAAACTGCGTGAACATGGCAATGAGGTGGTGTATGTAACACCCTACGCCAGAGTGTCAAACTGGAGCGAGCACACCGACGAGCAACCCAGGGTGCATAAGCGCCTGGCTGATATCGGTGTCAAGATCATCCTGAACAAGGGGCTAGACAGCTTCGATGGGCAAGCGGCAGTTCTGGGCTGCACCTACACCGAAGAGCAGCAAACTGTGAAGGCGGACAACCTGGTATTGATCACCTGCCGCACGCCTCAGGACGACCTCTACTTCCAGTTACAGGCCGCCATCGAAGCCGGTGCAGAGGGAGCACCCAAATCAGTCAAACGTATCGGCGACGCCGAGGCGCCGGCGATCATAGCAGCGGCAATTTATGCAGGGCATAAATATGCCCGCGAACTGGATTGCGAGATAGACCGGGACAACCCGGCAAAATACGATCGCGTGTTCTTTGAGGAAAGCTGAACAATACGCAGTGAATGGGGGAGACAGAGCCGTAGTCAACACCTGTGCTACTGGTTCTGGCTACCAAGTGCCTGGAATCGGGCATAACTACCGTCGAGAAACTTCGAGAAGATGGGTTCATATTCTTTGTTCAGGGTTATACAGAATCTGCGTGCATCACCCGCATAGGTGCTTTTATGAAAAACACCCCGGTCGAGAAGCGCGTTAATCCGCGAATTAACTGTGGTCTTGGCAGCGTCTGCCCCGACATATAAATCGGTGACAAAGCAGGGTCGTTTTTCAAATTCGGCCTTCGCCACGGTAAATACCAACCAGAGGGTTAACAGCTCGGACCTAAACTCTCCCATTACCTCCTGCACCGCTTCGATTTCGCGCAGGACGAAGCTAGAGAAAGTCACGGCCTCTATCCGATCAGAATTGTTCGATTGACATTGTTCCCGGACAGCGCGAAAGATTGCGGCAGTGTATTCATCAATACTACTAATACGGAATGAGTTTGACCCGTTATTGTGCGCCAGGTCGGCAGGTAGCGCATTGGCAACGCGGTCGAGCTTTTCTACTGTATATTCCCTGTTCCGCGCCGATGCGGCCAAAATCGAATTAATATGCGCGCGCAATAAACTCATCGAGATAGGCTTGGAAAAGCAACCGTCTGCACCGCCATTGAGATGCGCTATTGCGTCGCCGCCGTCAAGTTTGCCACTCAAAAATACAAAGGGGGTCAATTTTAGCCCTGAGTCGGGAGCTCGTACTGCCTCAAATAAATCGATCCCGTTCATTCCTGGCATGTCGATATCACTGAGAATGAGGTCTGGCAGCTCATTTTTAATAAGCGCTAGCCCCGCCAGGCCGTCCTCGGCCTCAAACACCTGGTGACCGTCGAGCTCCAAACTAGCGCATATTACTTCCCGCACGATCTCCTCGTCTTCTACGACGACCACTTTCCGCCCAGACACCTGATTTAGTGGTTCTGTTCCGACTTTGTTCATTCCGTTGACTCTCCACTCTCCTGCTATAGTCCCTGCTATAGTATTCGCCGCTTTTTTTGCGATCTTCTTAAGAGTTTGATTGTTTAACGGACAGCATGCAATCGCAAGAACAATTTGGTATGAAAACGGAACAAGTAGGGAAAACCCTAATCTGTAGCAGTTGCTGCGGCCTATTTCTTTGAGGGGACCGGCCTCCCTCCGCCGCGACATTTCGCAATGCATTCAAGCGGTGGAGTGGCGGTTTGTCGTCGCGTCAGTTCACACAACAGAATACCCTGCAATAGCTAGCGCACATTCGAATGTTGCTAGAGCACCTCGCTAACAATCAGTTGCATTTGGCCGTTATTCCAAACTTTTAGTCCGAATCGGGAAATCCAATTCAAATAGAAATTGCTATTGTAGTTCGCGCCACTCGCAAAGTGGGTGACAATGAATGAAGGCACCCCAGATGTGCAACATTTGGTAACATGGGAATTCAGGCATCCAGGAGCATTGAGTTATGGCTTATAATTACACAACACTGAAAGTATCCATTGATCAGGGCGTGGCCTTTGTCACCATCAGTCAACCCCCAATTAACATCATGACACCGCAAATGTTTGAGGATTTGTTTCAGTTTACCGAGGAGGTAGAAACCGACACCGCGGTAAAGGCTATCGTTTTACAGAGCGACGACCCAGATTTCTTTATCGCCCACTACGATGTGGAAACGCTCTTGCAGGTGGATGTCAGCCAGCAACCGCAGCTTCCGACAGAGCTCCACCCCTACCATGTCATGTGCGAAAGAATGCGCACCATGCCCAAGGCCACCATCGCAAAAATTGCGGGTCGCGTGGGCGGTGGTGGCTCGGAGTTCGCCTCGTCCTGTGATATGCGTTTTGGCGTCATCGGTAAAACCCAGGTTTGCCAGATGGAAGTCGGGCTTGGAATTTTACCCGGTGGCACCGGCACACAGCGCTTGCCGAGGCTGGTGGGACGAGGTAGAGCCCTGGAAATAATACTGGGCAGTGCCAGTATCGATGCCGAGACCCTGGCCGAGTGGGGTTACTTGAATCGCGTTTTTGACGCGGCTGATATCGACGACTATGTCGATAATCTGGCGCGCCGAATTGCCACTTTCCCCGCCACCGCAATAGCATTGGCCAAGGAGTCGGTGAATAACGCGGAGCTGCCCCTGGAGGAGGGACTGTTAAGAGAAACCTACCTCTTTGAACAAACAATGGCTACTGACGAGGCACAGGCTCGGATGCAAAAAGCACTGGAACTCGGTGCCCAGACCCGCGAGGGGGAGCTGGAAATCGATCAACTGTGTTTAGATCTGGCTCAAGCCACGCAGGACTAGTGTACCCCGTCACTCACACTGTAACATTCAGAGCCTCCCAATTTACTCGCTGGGAGTGGTGCCATCAATGTTAGAGAGCGTTATGCTACACTTCGCTGCCGTTTCTATCAGCAGAGAACACAATGCCTTCAACTGATGTTAATACAGCGCTTTCTATGCACGGCAAGGTCGCTCTGGTCACCGGTGCTTCCAGCGGTTTCGGGGCACACTTTGCCAGGCTCCTGGCCGATGCCGGTGCTTCCGTTGCCCTTGGCGCGAGACGAATGGAAAGATTGGAGAGCCTGGTGCGAGAAATCGAAAACAGCGGCGGTAAGGCCATGGCGGTGGACCTGGATGTCACCCGCAGCGACAGCGTGGAGAATGCGCTGGACCGGATCGAGGACAAACTGGGACCCATCACCGTGCTCATTAATAACGCCGGGGTTGCCGATTCACGGCATTGCCTCAACGTAGACGAACCGAGCTGGGATTTCGTGTTGGACACCAATCTCAAGGGCGCCTGGCGCATGGCCCACGCAGTGGCAAGTCGCTGTGTCCAGCGAGGTCTTTCAGGAAGCGTCGTCAACATCGCCTCCATATTGAGTTTGCGGGTGAAATTCGGAGAGAGCAGCTACGCCACGTCCAAGGCAGCCCTACTGCAGTTGACCAAATCCATGGCACTGGAGCTGGGACGAAAGGGCATTCGCGTGAATGCGCTTTGTCCCGGTTATTTCAAAACCGAGCTAAATGACGCCTACTTTGAATCGGAAAAAGGCCAGACCTATATCGCGACCACTCCCGCTCAACGCCTGGGTGAGCTGCACGAGCTCAATATGCCGTTGCTGATGCTGGCCAGTGATGCGGGTAGTTTTATTAACGGTGCCGCCATACCCGTGGATGGTGGACATCTGAACAGCTCGCTGTAGTTTTCCCGCTCACCTTCCCTATCCGCCGAGAAGATTTTCTACCGAATCACCCTTAAAGTAGTTCCACTATACCGGGTCTAGCACTCTGGCTGGCAGAACTTGCGCACCATACTTTTAGACTACAGACCACGAGAGGCCCACTATGAAGCAACTGCTGACCACGATTGCCATCGTCTTTGCTGCCCTCATTCTCACAGGATGCGAGCCCAAGGATGAAAGACCTGGTTTATGGCTGAGCGCAGGAGATAGCACCGAGGCCTTTACCGGCTGGCAATTTGCCGAAAATGTGGATGAGATATTCATTGAAACCTACCCCTGGTATGGCCTGCCACATTCAACAACAATCTGGAGCGTAGTACTCGACTCCAGGCTCTATATTGGATCCTATGGCAGCGATAAAAAGTCCTGGGAAAAGAACATTGCCCGAAACACAGAGGCCAGACTTGAGATCGCCAACCAACTCTATGCGGTCAATGTGGCCCCGGTCGAAGAATCCAAGCTTAGTCAGAAAATTGAAAGTGCGTACTTCAAGAAGTATGACATGGCAGAGGTATTTGGCAGTGAAGTTCCCAAGTGGTGGTTTTACTCGGTCACCCTGCGCCCCGCGGAGTAGGCCCCGCTGTGTGGGCCCATCTGATGAGGCGGCCGTCGGGGCACTGGATTAGCTCGTGTTTTGACTCTCA
>JABHWT010000368.1 GCA_018657645.1 Halieaceae bacterium
GGCCATTTGGTGCATTTATAGTAATAGTTAATAGCTTACCTTCGCAGCAAGTGGGAGTCTGCGGTCAGCTGTGTATAATGGATTGATTGAAAAGGTGGCGTTTGTCCGTCTTATACTCGGTATCCCTCCGGAGCAGCGTTTATTTGATAATGACACAAGTGATTACACGCTTGAGACATGGGCGATGTTTGGCGAGGTTTACTGGCAGGTTAGCGATAGCCTGCTGTTGACCCTGGGGCTGAGATATTCCGAGGAGGAAAAAAGTTCAAAGCAGCGCAGTATTTACTTGGGGTTTCTTGACGACCCTACTGCGCCGGACGGAGGATATGAAGATTTTGGTGGAGAGTGGGAAGAGCCGACAGGAAAGTTCAATATAACCTGGGACGTGGCCGATGACGTTATGACGTATCTGACGCTCTCGCGCAGCTATAAATCGGGTGGCTTTAACCCCATTTCAGCGTCTTCGCCTGTACTGGCGGAGGATGCTTCGCTCGCCGAATTTGATCCTGAGTACATAAACGCCTTTGAGGTTGGCTTAAAGTCCCGCTTCTTTGACCAGACGTTGCAGTCTAATATTTCTTATTTCTATTATGACTATGAGGGATTACAGATATCGACGATTAATAATCAAACCGCACTGAATCTCAATTACGATGCCACGATACAAGGTATTGAGGCAGAGTTTGTCTGGGTGCCTACCGACAATTGGCGCTTTAGTTCGAACCTGGCATGGTTAGACAGCGCAATGGACGGCGGATCCAGTTTAGATACAGCAGATATAAACACGCTGGGAACTACTGAGAACATTATTTCTAGCCCAAACTCGAATGTGTATGTTGGCGCCGGTTGCCCGGAGGGAGTATTTCCCTGCTCTGGCCTGGTGAAGAGTCTCGATGGCAATGAGATGCCTAATGCACCCAACTTCTCAGTCAATCTGGGCGTGTCTTATGGTTTCTACCTTGAGAGTGGCATGGAGCTGATTGCTGCAACCAACTATTATTGGCAGGACGAGTTCTATACGCGTATTTTTAATACAGGAAATGATACGGTCGAGGAGTGGGATGTCTGGAACGCCACTCTGACGCTCTACAGTGCGCAACGGAATTGGTTTGCTGAACTGTGGGGACGCAATCTTCTCGATGACGACCATATTACTGGCCAATACCTCGGTGATCAGAACGTTGGCCTGGCTACTAACCAGTTTCTGTTAGAGCCGCGTACCTACGGTGTGAGCCTCGGTTACAATTTTTAAATGCGGGCCCTGGCGCAACGAAGGTTGATAATAATGCTGCCCTGCGCATCATTTATCATTCTTCAATTGATGTTTCGACCAGCCTGACGGTCGTTTTTAGTAGGCGTGTACTACGCGTGAACTACGCTCATAGCTTTAGTGTAGTAGATTAGAAGGAGAATATTGATCTGTCAGTAGGGGTGCGTCGGTTTTCCAGTCTTCCTCCCAAGACAGGCGATCTACCAGCCAGGAAGCGCGGAAGCCGAAGCGCTTGAAAGCTGCTTTGAAGAGGGGGCATTTTCAAGAACCTCATCCCGAGTGGGCAATCCCCCATCCCGCCAGAGTATAAGCCGATTACCCACTCTCACATTAATGAAATCACCGAATACGGTTTTATAGGTGACCGACTCACTGTCATAAAGAGCGCTATGAGAAAAAGTATTGGCAACTAAAACACCGCCAGGACTGATAACCGACTTTACCTCCTCAAGATATTCCCGAGTGAGCATATGCTCGGGTATATATTCACTATTGAAAGCATCCAGCACTACCAGGTCATAAGTCTCACCACGTTTTATTGCCCGTTTTACGAACACTCTGCCGTCCGCCTCATGCGTGCGTAGTTGCTCATTAGTGCCGAAGGGAAAATAGGTGCGCGCTACACGTGTGACTGCTGGATCAATTTCCACCACATCAATTTGTGCACCGGTCTGCGCTTGCGAGAAGGCCGTTGGCAGCGTGCCGCCTCCTAGTCCCACGATAAGAATATTCTGAATGTCAGGCTTGAGTAAAAGCGTCGACAGAACTACGCGAGAATAGTTGTAAAACAGGAGTTCGGGTCTGTCCATAAAGAAACAAGACTGACTGTTGTCCGTTCGATAATGCTTATTGAAATGCATACAGCGTACGATACCGATTTCAAAGACATAAATATTGCTATAGAGAGACCTCTCGTGATGCAAGAGTGTCGCTACGTCATCGTCCTGGTCAGACTCTTGCGCATTACCCTGTGCAGTCGGACTCAAAAAAAGCAGTGCGAGTGCAAGAGTTTTGATGATGTCACTTGGCGTCATTGGGGTCTCCTTTGAGCGCAACTGGCAAACCAAGCGTCAGCGATATCGCGGTCAGGCCAAGAAAAACCTGATCCAACTCGAACCAAAGCACCAGATGAAAAGAGGCTAGTATGGTTCCCAGGGCGCTTCCTAGTGTAGACACAAAATACAGTACGCCTGCGGTATTTCCGCTCATCTGATGTTGATGTGTTAGCAATCGTACGGCGTATGGTGACGCCATGCCTGCTACAGCAGTGGGCATAAAGAAGAGTAGTGTCATTGCTAGCAGCGAACCGTAGCGAGGATCTGTCACGTTGTCGAATAGCCAATTCATGACAGACTCACTAAAAAACACAATTGGTAGATTCAATACGGCTGCTACGCAGAGTATCGCTGCAAGTTTGCGGATATTCGGATGATGCAATGACCAGCGACCGCCAAGCAGGTAGCCTAGTGAAAGCGCCATCATAAATACTGTGATGATGGCCCCCCACACATAAATACCGCTGCCGAAATAGGGCGCTAATAACTTACCGCTCAGCATTTCTACCGCCATGACAGAAAAGCCAGTCCAAAAGGCAATGGCATAAATCAGTAGACGTGTCATCATAGTCTGATCCCCGTTGCTACTTGTTTTGCGGATTGGTTAGGGCGCCATCGTGTGCCAAGCGCAAAAAATCATCTAACATTAAATATAATTGTCGCAATAATTTGGCGGTCATTGTGTCTGTGATGAATTGCAAATCAGCTTACCTAGTCTGGCCACGCCTCTATTTAGCTCATAGGCTGGTAGCTGCACAAGGCAGGATTTATCGCCTTTGATAAAGGTGAGTTCCCGCACATTAGGCGTCATTTCTGCCTGAAAAAATCCGTATGCATTGGTGATAGCCAACCCTTCAACGCCTTGAATAAGTGCGTCTTGCAATGGCTTGCCCGAGCTCAGGTATATTTTTCCTACGGCGATTACAATTTCCTTGATTTTAGGCCTTACTGCTATGACATTGCCTGGATAAAGCGTATAGGGTCGCGCTCGATACTCAATATTTTCGATCGAATTTCCAGCGCTCAAAAATTCCAGCGTGTGAGTTCGATAGGGGCCGGCAGGTATGAACACCGATGTGTTAGCGGGAATGCTGCCTATAGTTTGGCGACCAACTTTTACCTCTACCTGACTGTCACTGTCTGCAGGGCCCTGCACATTAACCAGAAAGCCTGAAGCACCGCCGCTTTTGCCGCCGAATCCAATGCTGTCTGTGGTTGCGGCGAAGGAGGTGCGCAGAGACCCACTGTATTCCCAAGTGTTATTATCGATGTTGTGCTTGGTTGTAAAGCTGGCCATGCCTCTAGCTGTTTCCGCTTGCAAACCTGCTTCAACAGAGTCGTTTTCTTGATGATCTGCTCTGACATCAACGGAATAGTTATTGCCTGCTGGATCTTCCTTTTCCCAGGTAGACGACGCGCTGCCCGTTATACTATTTGAGTAGGACTCGTCTTCCTTTTTAAGACCGCTGTATTGAACTGACCCTCTATTGCTCCATGCGCCCCTTGAGCTATTGTAGTTGAGTCGTACTAGAAAAAGCGTACTGCCATCATTCTCAGAAAGCTCAACACTGCTGGTCATATCCGGGAGCCCAAAAAAACTTCTGGGCCTCCATTTGATACCAAAGCTCTCGCTGCCATTCGTTCCTTCGCCTTCGGTGTAGTCTACGAACAGATCAATGTCACCAAAATCAGTACCTATACTACCGTTGAGGCCCAATTGAGTGGTGTCCTCTCCCAGTTGCGAAATTTCATCGACAGGGATGTTGCCGCCGGAAATTTCTCGTGCGCTAAGTCCTACTGCACCGCGCGAATATCGATATTGATACTGAACATTAAAGGCTGAGCGATTGTAGTCGTCATAACCCAAGCCGGCCGATATCTCGTACTTTAACCCTTGATGAAATAAACCCGCTTCCAACATCGTAGATTGGTTATTTGTTGAGAACCCGATTTTGGCTGCGCTCGAAGCCGTTAGTCGCCTTTCGATGCCTGCTCGTAAAAAACCATCATTGATAGTTTCGGGCAAAATCTTGTCCTCCAGGGTCTCCACATATTGTCCAGCCTGGACAAAGAACAGCGATTCGCCCTCTGGCGGAATTTTTCCATTTTTTGAGTAAAAGCGTCGTTCTGTGCGGGTTCTGCCCGATGAATCGATGATGCGTAGCTCAACATCATAGGCGCCCGGGGGCAAAGTAGATGTGTCGATCTGCTGATTGCCCGTTTCGTAGTAGTTGGAGCCCAGCAGTCGATTGTCTTTATATATCTGCACAAGACTTCTGGACTCTAAAAAAATGGTAAAGGTCGTGCCTAGCGCCAGATCCAGATCTTTACGCGTAACCAGGGAGCTACCGAAGGTTGCTCCCAGAAACTGTTGATTTTGCATAAACTGAAAGCTACCAGCGTTCTCCCGAAAGATTCCCGCCTGATAATCAAAGCCATTACGCTCTCGTTTGAATGCCAGCGTGTCGATAGCAACATCTCCGCCAGAGGTTACATTACTGTTTATTTGCAGTCGGTTCTCTGCATACGCGAACATAGTGTTGTTGGACATGTTATAGGTGAGGTCTGTGTCGCTGCTGCCGCTGGCATATACCGAGAGGTCGTCGAACATAGAAAAGCCGGCGTCCGAGGGTGGTACGAACTTTAACTGCTCGAGTGTTGCCAGCGAGAGCAAGTCGGGACCGACGAAAAGATCAACGCGCAGTTGTGCAACAGTAAAAATAACGCCCACCGACTTGGTTGAAAGTTGACCACAGTCAGTAGAAAATTTGGAGCGGCAGATCAGTGAGGCATTAGTGTTTAGTGGAAATTCAAGTAGCGTTTTGAATTCCTTAGGGTCCAGCAGATCGTTCATCCGCGTCACAATCAAATCTGGGTCAAGTATTGTGATCGTGTCGGCGTTAAATTTAGCCTGTGGCGATGCCAGGTACACGCCCCCATAAAATACGTCCACCACGGTTTGTTGAGGTGCGCTAAGATCTTCAAAGCCTTCAGGTATCCATTCTTGGGCCTTACTGGCGCCGGACAACCCAAATGCGAGAGCTAGAACAGCCCTCAAGCAATGCTTGGTAATTGATCGAAGGTTCAATGGGGTTACCAGCTGGTGTAGTTTTAAGCCTCTGCCTAATTACAGGCAGAGTTTCGTTGCCGATGCGCATAGCTCGGCGAGCGCCTAAGGCACCGCGAGCACCTGTCTGCCGGCAACACTCTGCATATTGAACTGCAGTGGGCCGTCGAATGGCAGCTGTACCTCGCGTTTATTGCCTGCATAGACTCTGGCTCCTATCAGCTCGCGGCAATCTGATGGATCCTGAGGGTTGCATTGAAGACCATTAGTAAGTTTGTAGTTGCTGTTCCCTGAGTTAGCGAAAATAACCGATTTCCCAGACCGAGTGACTTCAGGTATTGCCTTGGGTTCCGGAGGCGGAATAATAACCAAAGCCTGATAAGCCAGCACGATCTGAACCCCGGTCCTGGTAGCATCACCATCGTCAGCTCTCTGCAACTCTAGGGGTTTTTCGATCGGTGTGAAATTTACCCTGTAAATGACGTCAGTTTGAGCGGGTTCAGCCATATTCAGCATTCGGACAATCCCATTGGAGCCAGGCTCAATAATGAGTTTGTTGGGGGTGACGATGAACTCGGGGTCATCCAAAGACGATAATGGCACAAGCTCTTCGTTCTCTTCTCCGGGGCTGGTGACCAGGAACGGTTCTACTGAGGCAAATAGTTTATTCTCATTGCTATCGTTCAAGACTCGCACATCCGCCCGGACTTGTGCCTCATCGAATATAACAATGGATTGATCCAGTAACAGCCCGGCTTGAGTAATCGGTGAAAGCGCGAGCACCAGGGCTGCGAGCCATAACCGTTTGCTTTGGAAAAGAGTGATATTCATACGTTGATATCCTTTTAATTAATACATGAGCTTCCAAAGCTCCGTTAATTCGGAATGATAACGAGGTTAACCTTAGCATATTGCCCGCTGGGCTTTTTGGAGGTGACGGGCGGCTCATCCAAGTTGGTACCGCCAGCGGCAGTTGCTGTGATCATCGTAACTTGTAAGCTGGTAGGCTTACCGCCACCGCTGCAGCTGTCGCCACCTGGTGAAGAGGCTCCAGAGCTGATGCTCATCGCATATCCACCACCGGAATCGCCCATCGATATAAAGTCCGTTGTGCCGCCAGCGGAGTCGAGAAAGCTCAATCCTCCACTTCCTTCGGGAACACAAACCGAAAAGTTCGCTTCACCGTCGTCAGCCATTTGCTTGGCAAACCATTCCTGGGTCTCAGTGTCATCAACGAAAAATTGTTTCTCTGCGATAAGGTTGCTGTCAGTGCCTGTTGCTTGGCTGCCGCTGATGTCGTCACTCGCACCTAATTCCGCACTGCCACTAAAAAATCCCGCGGGAGGGGTGGCCGTGGTTTCCACGGCTGTAATCTCTACGGCTTGTGCCTCCACTAATCTCACTTCGACAGTTCTGATTATGCGTAGATTTATAGTAGCAGTGCCGCTGCTGCTACTGCCAAGGGCGCCGTCAGCCCCATAGGTGATAGTAGAGGTAGCGGAGAGAGTGGAGCCTGCTAGTGCCAAGCTCAATAGCAAGGTGTAGCGCGCGGATCGTCTTCCTGCCGATGGTGAGAATAATGAAATATTGATCATTGTGGAGTCACCGTTAACGTTAAAGTCGCTGCATAGTCACCACTTGTAGACGTACGGATATCGGTGTCTGCTATCACAATGCGTACCATCGAATTGTCTACTCCGGAGCAGTTGGGTGAGACGCTATCACCTGAGCCGGTTACATCGCCGGTCTCTGCGTTCTGGAGACTTGCGCCCGTTACGTTATCGGCGAAGAAAACGTCTATCGGCAGTTTTTCTGAGCCAACTACCGACTGCAAGGCGAAGCCGCCATTACTCGTTACACTAGATTGCGTAGAGATACTGTAATCTCCGACCGTAGAGTGTATGCAGAAGGTCTCATCCGCAGTAAGCTCGCCGGAGCTGGTAGGATCGGTTTCGAAAACAATAGTACTCAACCCGCTTATTTGCACTTGTGTCGCTGCCACCACACTGACTTCAACATCAAAATCCTCCTCGTCGTTGTGGCTTGAAGAGTTATGAATTTGTGCGAATAGAGTAAACGTTCCCTTGTAGTCACCTGGAGTTGCCGCCGTCAGTGCGCTCTCGGCAATATTGGTGCGCAGCGTTATATTGTCACAAGGTTCCTTACCTTTTTGGCTGTTTAAGGCACCAGGGGAGAGGGTCACCTGGTACGTGACTCCGTTTTTAACTAAAAAAGCCTCAAACCCTATGGCTATCGACTCGCCAGACCCGCCCAGATCATATAGGTCGAAAGTGCTGCTTGATGATCCAGCATTAGACATGGAAACTTTGAAGTCCTTTTTTTTGTTACCATCCCTTGCAGTAATGCAGTAGCTACTGCTGTCGCTTGTAATTGAGCCGGCGTCTTCCCAGTCGCCGAAATCGACATCGGCAAGCGTCTCGATGGTCACAATTTTAGCGCCACCTCCGCCGCCCCCCGCAGATACATGGGTGGAGCCTGTCAAGACGAAAAGAACGACGATATAAGCAAGCGCTGCTGCGGCCGTAGCGCCGGCAAACCGCAGGCAATCTTCTGCCAGAATTCGGTGACATACTTTGTAATTTACAGCGGGTCCG
The DNA here is from genome assembly GCA_018657645.1 of Halieaceae bacterium. GTDB lineage: Bacteria > Pseudomonadota > Gammaproteobacteria > Pseudomonadales > Halieaceae > JBALVT01. The sequence continues at coordinate 8,008 of JABHWT010000368.1, forward strand.
GGCACACGCTTTTCCTGTTTTTTCAAATAAAAAAAAGGGCAACGAGACCAGGTGTTTTGGCCGCGCTGCCCTTCGATAGTAGAGATTAACGAGTCAGATTACTACGAGGGAGTAACAACGACAGCGACTGTCTGTGCGTAGTCGTCAGTCGTTGCCTCGCGTAACTCTTGGTCGGTAATACTAATTTCAATTTTTGCGTTATCATTGCTGCTGCAATCACGCGTATCATAGCCTTTGTAGGCAGCTGAGGATGTGTCCCAGGTTGCAGCTACTAAAGTACCGGCAGTTCCATTACCTGCAGCTGCTCCTGCAACCTTCACTGTGTAGATAATCTCGTCACTATTACCTGTAGCGGCGCCAGTTAGCTTGTAGGCTCCGCCACCTGCGGTGCCCACCTTCATTGTGTACTCGTCTGCGCCGTTCACGTAAACACAAAACTCAGTTGAGCCGGTCAGGCCGCCTGTGTCGGTCGCGTTATAGGTGAGGTCAATGGTATCGATCGCTGTAACCTGGATCTGGTCCTTAACTTCCACCTCGACTTTCATTGCACCTGTGCTTGTCGCGCCCAGGGACCCTTGCGCGGTTTGTCCAAAAGCGCTGATGGACAGCATACCTAATACGATTGCGAGACCTGATTGTTGAAAAATATTCATAGTTTACTTGCTCCGTTAAATTATTTTCGCATTTTGTGTTCCATAGTGAATCGTGCAGCGGGGTTTAGCTCTCTGCTGCGGTGTCGCAATGTAAATTGCAATGCTATACTCTCCCAAATTTCAAATAAGCCGCTTCAATTTCTCGTATACCTGAAGTTATGAAAGGCATTGTTGCTGTCAAATGGACATCCTTAATCCTTTCCTGAACGTGCCCCTCAATTCGATTGATGTGTCGGGTTGCAGTTGCCTGCA
>JABHWT010000145.1 GCA_018657645.1 Halieaceae bacterium
ACCCCATTGCACTGATGCCAGCTGGACATACCCGCGGCCCGCCGAATGCAGAGTTTTCGGACGCTGCGCCTGGACGAGTTGTCACGATGACCTGGGCTTTCTGGAGCAGGTGCTGGATGAGGTTCAGGCCAGATACGCGGTGGATGTAAATCGCACCTATTTACTCGGTGTTAGCAACGGCGGCATGATGGCTCTCACTCTGGGCTGTCGAAAATCTGCTCGCTTTGCGGCAGTTGCGGCCATCATTGCGCAGCTTGCGCCCGGCTATGACTGTGGGCCTGAAACCAATCTGCCACTGATGCACCTTGCCGGAGCTAAGGATGATACTGTACGTATCGATGGCAAGCCTGGTGCCGACGGATTTATTTACACCACTGACGATGTCACTATCAGTACCTGGGCCAACAGCCTCAAGTGTCTGGAGGGCCCGGTAAAATGGGGGACAAAAATCAGCCGGGACATGGACCTGAATTGCGTGGCCTATAAGCGCTGCAATGTTGAAGACCAGGAGGTAGTGAGCTGTATTGAGCCGCAGGGTGGCCACTGGTGGCCGGGGCAGGGTTTTCCTGACTCAGTAGCAACCTGTGTAACAGAATTACAAGCTGCCTCCATGCCGAATTCGAAACCCTGTAAACCGCTCTCGGGCGAACCCCAGGAGCAGGGGATGTCCCTGGTATGGGCGTTCTTTAAACAGTTTAGCATTGTGCCGGAGTCGTGATCCTAAATTGCGAAGTCTGTCTATGCGCTGGTCGCGCTCTGCCCGTTCGGGATGATCAGGTTGAGTATCGACCACTTGGATGTAAGCTGTTGTAGCCGGCACAGATATAGGTGCATTGAGAGCGCCGTGGAAAATCAACCGCTTATGATTTACATTGGACGAGTGAATCGCACTTCACTTTGTCGTCGGAGTCGCGTGGCCGTATCTTAGCCAGTTGTTCTTTGCATGGTGCGCGTCCATGATTCTATTTTTGTGGTTCATTTATGATGTGCTCACTGAAAAGAGCAAGTCTGCGGCAAACACATAAGCTTGTTCTGAGTTCAGGGGGCGTGCACGGCGTACGGGTGTATGGAAGCGACTTACGATAGAATTGGGAGTAACTACCAGGCCGCGAGGTTGGCAGACTCCCGTATATTCGAAGCGCTACAAACACAGCTTTGCTCTGCACAGTCGGTACTTAATATCGGGGCTGGTACGGGTTCTTATGAACCCCCAGGCCGCAATGTAGTGGCACTTGAACCCTCGTCGGTCATGATTGCCCAGAGACCAGAAAGTGCATCTCCCGTTGTGCAGGGCTATGCCGAGGCGCTTCCATTTCGAGATAACGCATTTGACGTGGCAATGGGTGTTTTAACCCTGCATCATTGGAACGACTGGGAGAGAGGCTTGGCCGAGGCGGCCCGGGTCGCCGGTGGAAGTGTCGTATTGTTAACCTGGATAGGATTCGTACAGCATTTTTGGTTGGCGGACTATTTTCCAGAAATCGAGGAGCTTGATAACACCAGGTTCCCCTCCATCGAAGATTACCAGATGGTGTTAGGTGAAATCGAGGTTATTGAAGTCCCAATACCGCAGGACTGTACCGATGGTTTCATGTGTGCTTACTGGCAGCGTCCCAATGCCTACCTGGATCCGCAGGTAAGAAACAGTATTTCAACCTTTGCGATGATGTCTAACCAGACGCCCGCATTAGGGCGGTTGGAGGACGATTTGGCAACGGGCCGCTGGCACCAGAAATATGGCGAGTTGCTGTCGTACACTAGTTACGATTATGGATACCGAATCATTAAGTCATCTGGCCCGATAGGGCATCGCAACAGTCGCTGAACATGGCGCGGGAATTAACAGCTTCGCAAAAAGCGTATTTGTTTGGTCTGATCACCGTTGTTCTGTGGTCAACCATTGCAACGGCCCTGAAGCTGACCCTGCGGCATATCGACCAGTATCAGATGTTGTTTGTTGCAACGCTCACGTCGACATTGTTTCTCGGCACAGTGCTAGCATTTCAGCGTCGGTTGATCGATACGCTTCGAGGGCTGGGTGAATACTGGCGATTGTCGCTAGCCCAGGGAGTTCTCAATCCACTGGTTTATTACCTTATCTTGTTCAGCGCTTATGACCTTCTGCCCGCCCAGGTTGCCCAGCCCATAAATTACACCTGGGCTATTACTTTGATGTTATTGTCTGTGCTGATTCTCAAACAAAGGCCGACAAGAGCAGATTACATCTCGGCGATGATCTGCTATTCGGGAGTCCTCGTTATCTCCCTGCAGGGAGGTAGCGGCGGATTCTCCATTGCCAATCCGGTAGGCGTTGCGCTGGCTTTGCTTTCAACCATCATCTGGGCGCTCTACTGGATTTTAAACATGCGCGATCAGAGGGATTCACTGGTAACCCTGTTTAGCGGCTTTTTGTTCTCTCTTCCCCTGGTTATCCTGGTCACTGTCCTTCTCAGTTCAATTGAGGCTCTCCCTTTCGAGGGGATTGTCGGCGGGGTTTAC
>JABHWT010000192.1 GCA_018657645.1 Halieaceae bacterium
AACGTCCGACGCCTTTACACTAACCTTAAAATCCTGAAAATCAAACTTGTCCAGAATGTCTATGTGATGCAGCGCCGACTCCACCATAGCCTGGGCGGTTGGCTCCGGGTATTTACGCTGCAATTCCTTACCCAGAGAGCCGGCATTCACCCCAATACGAATGGGAATATTTTTATCTCTGGCCTTGTCGACGACCTCTCTAACTTTCTCATCTCGACCAATATTGCCAGGGTTTATACGCAGGCAGTCTACGCCATGGTCCATAACCTTGAGTGCAATTTTGTGATCAAAATGAATATCGGCCACCAATGGCACCGATATCTGGGCACGAATTTCCCGAAATGCTTCCGCGGCGTCCAGAGTGGGAACGGATACGCGGACAATATCTACACCCGCATCCTGCAGAGACTGAATCTGCGCCACTGTCGACATTACGTCACAGGTCTCGGTGTTGGTCATACTCTGGACGCTAATGGGCGCATCTCCACCCACGGGCACATCGCCAATATAGATCTGGCGACTCCGCCGCCTCTTGATGGGGGACGGTGAGCTCACCGGTTCCACCACATTGTCAACGTGAGTATTAACAGAAGGCCAAGCCCCACGTATATCCCGGTGCTCGTCTTCTGAAGTTGCAGTGGCGCACGGGGGCGCACACCAGGCTCCCGTTTTGAATCGTCTGCAACTGCCAACTTATCGAATGCGGCCAGGAGTTCCAACTCGTTCAACCTCAATAATTTTCCATAAGACCTGACATATCCCCGGGCAAAAGATGGGCTACGCAAGGCAGTGTAATCGTCACTCTCTATAATCTCCAGATAACCTGGCATCCACTTGAGTCGATCGGTGGTCTCGCGAACCGGTAGCTGCTGAGCCTCGCGAGCTGCCTTCAGTAGTGCACCGGGCGAAGCGAAAGGGGCATCTTTCTGTGGAGACTCTTCAGTCACTTTGCCGAGCCCGCTGGTAAGCCTTATATTCAGCCGATTGCGGGTAAAGGTTGCGTAGTGCCAGAATATAGCTGCCCTCCGCGTTAACATCGCCTAGTGCTTTCGACAGCCGGATTCCCAGCCATAAACTACGTGCTGACTGCGGCCGCACTGCCGTCCGATAAATACCATAGTGCCCCGCGCTGGCTGCGTAATCGCCTGCCTCAAAGCGCAAATGCGCTAACTCCAGGAGCGCAATCTGGTTGGTGCGGTCCATAGTCAAGACCCGAGTAAAAGCAGCCTCCGCGCCGGAGGCGTCGGACAGTTGAAGGCGGCACAAACCAAGATTGGTATAGGCCATGGGCCTGGCACTATAGAGCGGATCGCTAACCACCCGCTCTAGATGTGTCTCGGCCTCCTGATACCTTTGTTGCATAAACAAAAAAGCTGCATAGTTGTTGCGCAGCCGTGAAAATTCCGGATCCAGTTGCAGCGCGTTTCTGAAGCTCTGCTCCGCCAATTCGTATTCGCCAGTGCTCTGATAAACCAGTGCGAAAGCCTCGTGGATCTCCGCGCTATCGGCATCGATTTCAACGGCGAGCTTAAGATTGCGCTTGGCATTTTCCCAATCGCCCTCTCCAATATACTGTCTCGCCAGTTCTACCCGCCGCTGCATGGCATCCTCGGGCGATGCCTCATCCGAGAAAACGTTGTCAGTAGTCGTGACACAGCCCGGCAGCAACATTCCCCAGAAGCACGCCAGCGTGGCTATAACAATACATCTAAGCAGACTCATTGACCCGGTCACCCCGTTTTGCCAATCAAAGTTTCTGTGGCCAACCGATGGCGCTCACTGCGACGAGTTTTATCGACAACCTGGCCAACCAACTGGCCACAGGCGGCATTAATATCGTCGCCACGAGTGGTTCGCACTGTTACATTGTAGCCCGCATCAATAAGAACCTGCCAGAACCTAGACACCGCATTGCCGCTGGGGCGTCGATATTCAGAGCCGTTGAAGGTATTGAATGGAATGAGGTTGATCTTGCAGGGGAAATCCTGGAGTAATTCTGCCAGTTCTCGCGCGTGCTCCACCTGGTCATTTATACCTGCTATCAGTGTGTACTCCACTGTAACCACCCGCTTGCTGTCGCGCTGCGCATTAATATAATTGCGGGCACTGTCCAACAACATTTCAATAGGGTATCTACGATTAATTGGCATCAGTTCATCGCGCAGGGCGTTGTTGGCGGCGTGCAGAGATACAGCCAGAGACACCTCGCTCACGCCAGCCAGTTTGTCGAGCGCCGGCACCACGCCGGAGGTACTCAGAGTCACCTTCCGCTTTGAGATGCCATAGGCTAAATCCTCCATCATCAATTCCATGGAGGAGACCACATTATCGAAATTAAGCAGGGGCTCGCCCATTCCCATCATGACCACGTTTGTAACAACGCGCTTGTCCCCTGCTTGAAAGCCATCATAGGATTTTACCGCCAACCATAATTGGCCAATTATCTCTGCAGCACTTAAGTCACGCTGAAAACCCTGCTTACCGGTGGAGCAAAAACTACAATCCAGGCCACACCCCACTTGCGACGAGACACACAGGGTCGCTCGATTAGCCTCGGGGATAAGCACAGCCTCTACCAAACCACCACCGCCCACCCGGATCGCCCACTTGCGGGTGCCGTCAACAGAATCTTCCTGGGTGACAATTTCCGGGGGTTGTACCACACACAAGTCTTGCAGTTTCTCCCGCAGAACCTTACCCAGATTGGTCATCTCGTTGATATCAATAACACCCGCGTGATGAATCCACTTCAGCATCTGTTGCGCGCGGAACCGCTTCTCCCCAATATCCAGGAAGAACTGCTCCATTTGCGGCAAAGTAAGACCCAGAAGATTAACTCTGGATTGATCTGCCTTGCTTAAGGTGCCGACGGAGGTCACGAATGGCCTAGGCGCGTGCGCAGATTTCGCTGGCAGCAAAAAAATAGCCAATTTCCCTGGCTGCCGACTCGGCGGAGTCCGAGCCGTGTACGGCATTGGCATCTATCGACTCTGCGAAATCAGACCGAATTGTCCCGGCGGCTGCTTCTTGTGGATTGGTGGCTCCCATCAAGTCGCGATTCAGGGCAACAGCATTCTCACCTTCCAATACCTGCACCACTACGGGACCAGAGGTCATAAACTCAATCAATGCACCATAAAAGGGTCGCTCACTGTGCTCAGCGTAGAAACCGCCTGCAACACTATCACTTAGACGAAGCATCTTAGAGCCAATGATTTTCAGACCACTCGACTCGAAGCGGGTGTAGATCTCACCGACGACGTTCTTGCCAACAGCATCGGGTTTGATAATTGAAAGCGTACGTTCAACAGCCATTTATGTATCTCCAGTAAATAATTAATTGAGGCGCGCGGATTCTCGCGAAAGCCTGCACACTCCCGCTTCACCGGGAGATGCTTGAAACCGCGCAATTATACGGACTTTGGACACAGGTTTCACCCTGAGAAAGACAGAACGGCAAGATAATTATTCTTTTAAATCAAGAGTTTACAATTGCCCTGCAAGAAATGGGGAGTTTTCACAAATCAAAAACGTCGTTCAGTCTATCTCGTCTATCCACGCGGCCTGGATAGCCTCGAGTATTTTCTCCCCGCAGCGCCCCGGATCATCATCAAAACCAGGCAGGCCCAGCACCCAGTTTCGTAAATCCACAAAGTTGACAGTCAGGGGATCAGTATCCGGGTGCGTCTCCACCAGTTCGATAGCAATCTCGACAATATCAGTCCACTGCATCAGTGTACCTCTTTACTCATATGGTAGCATTCAGCGAATCGCCAAAAGCCTCCAGCAAGGCGCGCTTTCGCAGGCATAGTGGCGCTACGTCAAGTAAGCGCAACGCAGCAGGTGGCTTTTGACGACTCGCCCGAAGGGAGCCCCCCAATGTGCCCGCTGCCGCGTTGCAGCTCTTGGCAAGGTGACCTACATTCCCTGCGAGTTGCGTCTCGCAGCGAACACATTGGGAGGCTCTGAATGCTACCATATGAGTAAAGAGGTACACTAGTGCGCCTCCGATACCATATTAATCGTATAAGGTGGGATCTCTACCACCAGATCCTGATCGGTAACAATCGCCTGGCAGCTAAGTCGAGACTCAGGTTCCAGACCCCAGGCCATGTCCAGGTAATCGTCCTCAAGATCATCGGCTGGGTCCAGCGAATCATAGCCCTCACGCACAATAATATGACAGGTCGTACAGGCACAGGACATTTCACAGGCGTGTTCGATCTCAATATCGCCACGCAGTAGCGCCTTACAGACACTCTCTCCGGGCTGCGCCTCAATTACCGCGCCCTCGGGACACAGATTGTCCTGCGGTAACACCACTATTTGAGTCATTCTCTCACCGATTCGTCCAGTTCATCCAATGCCACGCCCGCCAACGCCCGTCCTATACTCTGATCCATGCGCCGCGCTGCAAAGGCCTCACTTCTGCGACCCAGTTGATCAGTTGCATCGCGCAGGGCGCTGGCATCACCCGACTCCACAAGGGCGACTAAATTTGACATATCGGTAGCCAAAACCTGCTGCTCGCCAGCGTCCAGTAAAGCCTCACCATCGACTTCTATTGCTGCCTCCAACCCCTCTACGAGTTGCTGAGCTGCCAGGCGCAATTCAGCCAACTGCCGGGCCGCCTTATCCTTCTCCGCGTAGTGATAGGAGGCCTGTAGCATGTCTCCTATCTGCGCGTCGGTCAGGCCGAAGGACGGTTTAACGACAATACTGCTCTGCTGGCCGGTGGTTTCCTCCTTCGCCGACACATTAAGCAGACCATCTGCATCCACCTGGAAGATAACTTTAATGCGAGCGGCCCCCGCTACCATGGGAGGGATGCCACGTAATTCAAACCTGGCAAGGGAGCGCGAATCGGCAACCAGCTCCCTTTCGCCCTGTAATATGTGTATTGCCAATGCCGTTTGACCATCTTTGAAAGTAGTAAATTCCTGAGCCCGAGTAACTGGAATCGTCGTATTGCGCGGGACAATTTTTTCTACCAATCCACCCATAGTCTCTATTCCCAGGGATAGAGGGATTACGTCGAGTAACAGTAAATCTCCCTCTGGGCGGTTGCCAACAAGGATATCGGCCTGGATCGCTGCGCCTATAGCTACCACCTCATCGGGGTTAATATCAACCAGTAATTGTCGATCAAAGAACTCGGCCACCGCTGTGCGCACCAAAGGCACTCTGGTGGAACCACCTACCATGACTATATTATCCACAGTGGAAGATTCCAGGCCTGCATCGCGCAGCACTCGCCGGCAGGAGCGCAAGGTTCTCCTGACCAGCCCCTGAATGAGGCCCTCCAATGTTTCCCTCGTTAGCGGTAAGGCGCTGCTGGAGCCCGATATTCCATCCAGCGCAATATCCACCAAGGGTTGATTCGACAATTGCTCCTTAGCCATTCGTGCCCGGGCCAATAGCAGCCTATACTGGCCTGGATCCAGTTCGATGCCATCGAGTTGCTCCACAATCCAACTCGCGATAGCTGTGTCGAAGTCATCGCCGCCGAGGGCCGAGTCACCACCTGTAGCAAGAACTTCAAATACACCCTGATGCAGATGAAGAATCGAAATATCGAAAGTACCTCCGCCCAGATCATAGACCGCAATGACGCCTTCCTTTGCCGATTCCAGGCCGTAGGCTACGGCCGCCGCAGTCGGCTCGTTCAGCAAGCGCATAACGGGCAGGCCTGCTAGTGTAGCCGCGTCCTTAGTTGCCTGACGCTGGGCCTCATCAAAATAGGCAGGCACCGTAATAACAGCTCCGTCGATCTCTCCCGCTAGCGTTGCCTTGGCTCGCTCGTGCAGGACAGCAAGAATTTCTGCAGATGCCTGAACCGGGGACACAACACCCGAAGAGGTGACAAAGCCCACCATGCCTTTCTCTTCCTCGTCCCCGGCCAGAGAGTAGCGAGGTTGCCCAACCTCGCCCAGGACATCTTCGCGACCCCGCCCCATAAATCGCTTTACCGACGCAAGCGTATCATTCGGGTGAATGGTGGCGAGCGCCAGGGCATCGGCACCCACCCTGATTTTTTCGGGGTAGGTATAATTGACAACAGAGGGCAGCATTTTCTGGCCTGCCAAATCCGGCATTACCGCGGGCTGCCCATCTCGCACAGTCGCGACCAGTGAATTAGTCGTACCCAGGTCAATTCCCACTGCCTGCCTGGTCTGGTGAGGCAATGGCGACTCGCCCGGTTCAGAAATTTGTAATAATGCCATAAAAGTTCCTACATACTATCGATGAGCATCGATTCTATCTGCTCAACTTCTTCTAGCAGTCGGGTCAAATACTGCATTTTGACACAGGCTATTGCGGATTCCTCCAGCGCCTCCCTAGCAAATGCTTGCGCAAACTCAACCTCATGAGATTTGATCGCATTTGAAATATCGTTTGACAGGTGGTCCAAAGCCATTTCTGGGTCCACCATTTTGTCGATAGATTCCAGTTTCTCGCGTAATTCCATCTGCTCCATCAGGAAGCCGCCATCGACGTGTTGAGACGATATATCCTCCCCAGTCATGCCAGCCAATTGTAACAGGTATATAGCTCGCGCAAGGGGCTTGCGCAGTGTTACATAGGCCTCATTGACCCTGGCTGAATACTGAACGGCCACCCGTTGTTGGTAGTCCGATGCACCGGCGTATCGATCCGGGTGCAATTCTTGCTGCAAATGCCTGAACCGCTGACCCAGCAGCGACTGATCGAGTTCAAACTGCGCAGGCAAATCAAACAGCTGGAAGAAATTCTTGCTGAATTCGAGAGAGGACATGCCGGGGGCATCCTATGTGTAATGCTATACGGTGAAACTCTCTCCACAACCACACTCTGCTGCAACGTTGGGATTGCTGAATCGCAACCCCTCATTCAGCCCCTCTTTAACAAAGTCCAGTTCTGTGCCCTCCAGATAAACCAGGCTCTTGGGATCGACATATACCTTCAAACCAAACTCTTCGAATACCTGATCTTCCGGAGCCTGCTCATCGACAAATTCTAACAGGTAGGCCATTCCCGAACAGCCAGAGGTCTTTACTCCCAGTCGCAAACCCAGGCCTCGCCCTCGACTGGAAAGCTGTGATTTGACATGTCTTGCCGCAGATTCAGTTACAGTAATTCCCATCCCGATACTAGCCTCTCTTGTCTCGCAGGTCCTGGACAGCGGCTTTAATCGCATCCTCTGCCAATACGGAGCAATGAATTTTTACCGGGGGAAGCTCCAACTCTTCGACGATATCTGTGTTCTTGATTTCCATTGCTTCTTCAACGGACTTCCCTTTAAGCCACTCGGTGGCTAAAGAAGAGGACGCAATCGCGGAACCGCATCCATAGGTCTTGAATTTTGCGTCTATAATCCGATCGCCTTCCACCTGAATTTGAAGTTTCATCACATCTCCACATTCAGGTGCGCCTACGATTCCGGTCCCAACATTTTGGGAACCTTTATCAAGGGACCCCACGTTACGCGGGTTATTATAATGTTCCAGTACCTTTTCACTATAAGCCATGATGTCCTCCTGTATTTTGAACCAATCCAGAATCTATGATTCCGGCCCCATCCTTAGTGTTCTGCCCACTCAACAGTGGCCAGATCGACACCTTCCAAAACCATTTCATATAGGGGAGATAGATCACGAAGCTTTTTCACTCCGGCGATCATCTTCTCAATTACATAATCAACTTCTTCTTC
>JABHWT010000369.1 GCA_018657645.1 Halieaceae bacterium
CCGGCGATTGAAGGCTGGCATACCATGACGGCCGATCCACACCTGATCGGCACCCAATGCGCAGAATGTGGCACCTATTTCTTCCCCAAGCATAATCACTTCTGTAAAAACCCGGGCTGCCAAAGCACCGACTTCAAAGAAGTAGAGCTCAGCAGAACAGGGACTATCTGGAGTTATACCAATGCCTGCTATAAACCGCCTGCACCCTATGTCCCCGCCGACCCTTTTGAGCCCTACGCCCTTGCCGCGGTGGAGCTGGAAAAGGAGCAAATGACGGTGCTGGGCCAGGTTGCGACGGGCGTGTCTGTCGAGGACCTGAAAGTAGGAATGACGGTTGAACTGGTACTGGAACAGTTGCACGAGACCGAGGATGAAATCAAAGTTACCTGGAAGTGGCGACCCATTCCGGCCTAACGACCCATTAACACTGGAGCACTGACAACATGTCCAATGAAATCGCTATTCTCGGCGCCGGTATGCACCCCTGGGGAAAATGGGGTCACAGTTTTGTAGAGTACGGCGTCGCTGCAGCCAGGGAAGCCCTGGCCGATGCCGAAGTACCGTGGCAGGATATCAAATTCGTATCCGGCGCGGCCACCATCCGCTGCGGCTACCCCGGCCAGGTAGCGGGCGCAACTTTCGCCCAGGCTCTGGGCTGGCAAGGGGCAGAGGTAAATACCTCCTACGCCGCCTGTGCCTCGGGCTCACAAGCCCTGGCGGCAGCCCGTAATAAAATTCTGGCGGGCGAATGTGAGGTCGCGTTGGTCGTTGGGGCCGACACAACACCCAAGGGATTCCTGGCACCGGCAGGAGGCTACCGGCCGGATGATCCGGACTGGGTTCGCTTCTACCTCGGTGTAACCAACCCTACCTATTTCGGTCTCTATGCGCGGCGTAGAATGGATCTATACGGCGATACACTGGAAGACTTCGCCGCGGTTAAGGTTAAAAATGCCTTGATTGGCAGCAAGAATCCCAGAGCCCGCTACCACAAGTGCTTCACTGCTGAAGATGTTGCTGCCTCCGCTATGGTTGCCGACCCATTGCGCCTAATGGATATTTGCGCCACCAGCGACGGCGGCGCTGCGGTAATCGTCTCCAGCCTCGATTATGCGCGCCGCATGGGCAAGGGCGATGCCCCGCGGGTGGCAGCCATTTCAACCGTCACCCCGACTTTTGCCAGCGGTGTGGTCGAGATGCCAGACATCGCCACCGATTCCGCCGCCGCCTCAGGCATTGAAGCCCATAGCTATCGCGCTTCACTGCCAGTTAAAGCCTACGAGGAAGCCGGTATTGGTCCCCAGGATATAGATCTGGCGGAGGTCTACGATTTATCGACGGCACTGGAGCTGGACTGGATAGAAGATCTGCAGCTGGCTCCGCGAGGCGAGGCAGCCCAATTCCTGCGCGCAGGCGACACCGCTCTGGGCGGTAAAATACCGGTCAACGTTTCCGGCGGTCTCGCCTGCTTCGGTGAGGCGGTTCCCGCCCAGGCCCTGTCGCAGATTTGTGAGCTAACCTGGCAACTGCGGGGCCAGGCAGGTGATAGACAGGTCGAGGGAGCCAGAGTGGGCATTACCGCCAACCAGGGATTATTCGGCCACGGCAGCTCGGTCATTATCAAGCGCTAGCGTACCCCGACAACCCTGAATAAACCCTGGTCAGGCGGGCACCGGGACCGCTTAAGCACACGCCGACACTACCGCCAGGAAGTGTGATCTCACCTCCTGCGTTAATGCGCTCTTCTAACAAATTAGCCGCAGGGCCTGAAATATCACCAACCTACACTGGACGTGTCTTAAACACTGTTTGAGTTACACCGTGTCTATCGCGGGCAGGTGCACCACTCGTCGGCTTAATGCACCAATTCTCAATGTAGATCGCGAAATAAAACTCGCATTGCGACAGCGCTGCGCCACAAGTCTTGTGACTTTTAACTTTTCCAAGTGAATTCATGGCCTTGCTGATCTGGCACGGCCATTGCGTTGGTACTCATTGAATAGCGTGCAATTCGAGAGGTATCAATCATGTCCCAACCAATCTGGAAAAATACAGGACTAGAAATAGTCCCGGTTCACTATCTCGCTTGACATCATCGCCATTTGTGACGATACTCAAGCCCATGAAGGTGAATAAGCGACTGGCGGCTTTTCTCGCTCCCCTTATGGGACACTTTCTGGGCTCTTGCAGTTGGTTCGACTCCGCGATCCCCGATTATCAGCAACTGGCTGCAACGCCCTATGATATTGTAGGCCCGGCAATGCCAGAGGGTACTGTTCGCGAGTCCGATCTATGGAATTGCATAGCCGACGGGTCGGGAAAGTGGTCCTGCAGGGGGCTTGCGGGAGCACTTGAGGGCTACCAGTTAGTAGCTGATGCTGCCCCGGGAGCTGAGAGATCGGCCGAACAACGTGAGTTAGAGGTACACCGAAAGCTGGATAAATTGCGAGCGCTCGCCGCTAATGCGCAGATTGACTGGTCCGATGAGACGTGGCGGAGTCAGGATAGCGAACCAGCAGGAACCCTCGATCAGGAGATTGCGGCGGCAGACCTGGCACCAGGCGGTAATACGACAGCTGCTATCGATGTAAGCCCCCGGGAACATACCCCGGTCACCGCTTTTGGCAAGCCAGTCAGTTCCGACCTTCCAATAGATCGCAACCAATACGTTTTGCAACTAGCCGCCTATCGCTCCCTGTCCGGCGCTCGCAATCGATTGCAGGCGATGGATCTTCCAGATTCGGGAATTTATACCTTGCCCGGCGGTGGCAATTTTTTCCTCATTCTGGCCGGCCAGTACGACTCACCGAACCAGGCAAGAGTGGCCGGAGATGCTTTGCAAAACAGTGGAGCCTCTTCGGGTTACTGGGTACGTGGGGGGAGCGAACTGATGCGTCCCGTCTCGCTGGCTACCACAGCCAATCCATTAGAAAAAATGGATGAAGACCCTCTGATTGCCGCCATTAATGCGCCAGCGCAAAGTGCATCGCCAGCACCGACAGGTACGGTGGCTGCGGCCGCTGAGTATTTCGTTCAGCTGGCCATGTACAAATCGCTGGAGGGTGCTCAGGACCGTTTGCAAAGGATGAACATACCAGGGGCTGAAATCCGTACCGTTAGCGGGATATCCGGAGAGCGCCACCTTATTCTGGCGGGCGGCTACGCGAGCAAAACGATAGCTCGAGATGCGGTTGAAACACTCAAAGATCGCATCCCTGACCTGGATTACTGGATTCGCCGGGACATCAGTACCGATCCCTTGCGTACGTCATCGCGGTAGGAGCATATCGAACAGAGTAGTTTTTACCAAAATCCAAACTTTTCCCAGGCGTGGGTCGTCAGTCATAATCAGAACCGGTATTTTCCAATGCGGATCCGGCAAACCAGACAGGCCCCCATGCAAATATTTGACAGCGACAAGCAATTGACTCACAAGGCCCTGGCGGGCTCCGAGCGCGCCTGGGACCGACTGGTCCGACGCTACGAGAAACCGGTCTATAATCAAGCCCTGCGGATGACCCGCAACCCTGCAGATGCCATGGATTTACTGCAGGAAATTTTTCTGGCGATTTATCGCAATTTACCCAATTACCGCGGTTCAGGCGATTTTGGTGCCTGGGTGCGGCGTATTGCAATTAACCGATGCACTGATTTTCTACGCCACCGCCAGCGCCAACCTGAAACCAGCGAAGAAGCTTTATACAACCTCGCTGCGCCCTCTAGCCCGGATGAGGAGGCCTACGTCGGCCAGCGCAATAAAGAAATTCTCAAAATGCTGAGCGAGCTGTCGGCGGAACAGCGCACCGTTGTGGAATTAAAGTTCTTTCAGCAGCAGACGTTTGAAGAAATTGCACAGCAACTCGGTATTTCCTCCAATACTGCGAAAACGCGATTATATGGAGCTATCGACAAACTAAAACGAAAGCCGGAGGTAATTCATGCTCTCTGATCAACTGCGGGGCAAACTACTCGACTATCTGGACGCCAGGCTGACAGGTTCCGAGCTAGAGCAGTTTGAAGCCCAGCTCAATACCCACCCCGAACTCAAAGAGGAGTACCACGTACTTCTGGAACTACAGTCCGCCGGCGTGGACTGGCAGCCACAGGACGCTCCTCAATGGGGCCGCCTGGCCGGCCTAAATGCCCCGCGCCAAAGACCGGCAACACCCTGGATGACCTGGCTGTCACTGGCCGCTTCGTTAAGCGCTGTCGCATTGATAAGCCTGCAGGCGCAATTCACCAGGACCAGCGATGGTTTCAGCATCTCCTTCAACAGTGGAACTTCGACTGTGGTCAGCCAGCAGGTTGAAGCCCGCATGGACATTTTAAGGCAACAACAGCAGAACTACACAGACCAGGAAATCGAAGCACTGGAAAAAAAGAACCTAGCCATGAACAAGCAAATGCTTACTGCCGCTCTCTCATTTAACCGCGAGGAACGTCGCCAGGATATGCGCGAGCTAGTCAGCTACTGGGCAAAATCCCGGTACGACGATCGCCAGGCAGTAGAGAGAATCATGGCCAGGCAATTCGATGACCAAATGGCGATCCAACAGTTGTACACGCGCATGCCACAGTAAGCGCTCTTTCTTTTCACGCTCTCTTAATCAGTAAACCAACGAACCCAAAAGCGAGATCACCATGAACCTCAGTCGAACAGTTATCACCAGTGTGCTGGCCTGCGTCACCAGTATCACCGCCAGCGCTATGTCCACTACCAAGGAGGACATAGACAGCATATACAAGGACCTGAAAATAATGACCGGCATGCTGCAAACGGCTCTGGCACCGGAGAGCCCGGCGGCTCTGCGGGTCAAAATTAGCAGCCAGTATTTTGCTTCGCAGGGCGTGGTTTTTAAAATCCGGACCAGTGGCGCAAATGTTGGCCGCTACTTTATGGGAGATGGCGACTTCAATATGCAGATAGGTCACTTTGTAGAGGGCGTCATGGACGAGGTGCAATCCAGCCTGGATCACTCGGGGGTGCATATTTCACTGCCAGTTACCCCCGATATTCCTAGCGTTCCCGCTGTTTCCCTGCACGATAGCGACCTGGAAGAAGTCATTGAAATGCAACTTGAAGATCACGAACATTCATTTGGCGGCCACGGTAGACACGGTGATGCGCTGAGCGACAAGCTACGGGAAATGCAGCGCGCTCACCGCAATGACCGAAGGGAATTCGAACGCGCCATGCGCAATTATGAGCGACACATGGATGAACAGCGGGACCAGCACGACAGTGCTGATAACAGTGCAATACAGAGCAAAAGAGAGGCTGCGCGCAAAGAGTTCGAAAATGCACAGACAGCCTACAAGCAGAAGAAGAGCACTTATAGCGAGGAAATAAAGAAAATAGCAGCAGACAAGGAGCAGCAACGCCAGCAAAAACTAAGCGATTTGTCGAACCGTACTTTAGAGGCGCTATGTCGCTATGGATCGCCGCTTCGCAATATCGAGGATGCTGGCTACATTACTGTCGTGTTTGAGAATGTGGTGAGCGAACAGGAGGGGCGCAGCGACCTCTACCACGTGTTTGGTCGCAAGGATGTAAGCGATTGCCTCAACGACAAACTCAGCGCTAAGCAGTTGATGAGCAAGGCGACCACCTATTCGTTCTGAGCACCAGGGCACTAATTAGTGTCCATCCGGAAACTCTTCAGTGCGATTGAATTCGGTAAAAGTCGATCGATGGTAATGCCCATCAGGACCGTCTGCAGCATGGACGCTGCAGCCGAGCCCCCATGGATGGGTTCACGGCGCGTCTCGATGGGCATTACCATTGATCGACGCCACGACATCGATTAAAAATTACAATACAAGGGTTTCATCGACTCTTAGTGGCGCTCCGATGTCATGTTTGCCTCCTGGACACGCAGCAAGTACATCCATGTATGCTCGGCTGCTGCGTCCTGCAGCAGACGGTCCTGGATGCAAACACGACACCAGAGCTTAA
>JABHWT010000371.1 GCA_018657645.1 Halieaceae bacterium
CATCGATCCGCTGATCAAGAACCTGGGTTACCTGCAGGCCACACCGGAGTTTTTACAGATGTTGCGCGAGGAAACGACGGCGGCGGGTGCGCTGCTGATCTTCGATGAGGTTTACAGCTTTCGAATGGGCTACAACGGCGCCCAGGGCGAGTTGGGTGTTACCCCCGACCTGACTGCAATGGGCAAGGTTATTGGTGGCGGTATGCCCATTGGAGCGCTAGGTGGGTCTAAATCGATTATGGAGGAACTGTTTGACCCGCGTGGGGGTAGCAAAATGTCTCACACCGGGACCTTTAATGCCAACCCCATGACTATGGTCGCCGGTGCAGCAGCAATGGGAATGTATGATCGCGCTGCGCATGATAGGCTGGCGGGGTTGGGCGAACAATTGCGCGAAGGGCTTCGCCAGCTGGTCAAACTCACCGGCCGTGCCGGCACAGTTACCGGTACGGCATCAATGGTGGGTTTGTTTCACACAGACGCACCTCTGGGCGACTGGCGTACCACCGTAAAAACCATGATCGCCGACCCTTCTCTGATGCAGCAGGGCGAAGTGTTTTTTCGTCACATGCTTAATGAAGGTGTTTACATGGCGAGCCAGGGCTTTTTTGTACTTTCAACTGCAATGGAACAATCCGATATCGATTTCGTGTTGGAAAAAGCAGAGCTGGTTCTGCGCCGAATGTCCGCCGAGGCTGCCTGATAGGCCCGGTGGTAAACCGAACTTAATGGAGAAATAAACATGCGAGAAGCTGTCATCGTGTCTACTGCGCGCACACCCATAGGTCGAGCCTACAAGGGCGCCTTTAACAACCTCGAATCACCTACCCTGGCGGGTTATCCCATTGCGGAGGCAGTGAAGCGAGCAGGTGTTGATCCGGCCGAGGTCGAGGACTGCATTATGGGTGCCTCAATTCAGCAGGGCACTCAAACCTTCAATATAGGTCGGCTGGCAGCACTGGCCGGTGGTTTGCCCGAAAGTTGCGCCGGGATGAGTATGGATCGGCAGTGCTCATCTGGCATGATGACCATTGCCACGGCCGCCAAGCAAATCGTCGAGGATGAAATGACTGTGTTGGTGGCCGGCGGTGTTGAGAACATCTCCCTGGTCCAGAATGAGCATATGAATTTCCATCGTATTCCCGATCCCCGGTTGCTGGCAGCGCACCCCAATACGCATATGGGCATGTTGGAAACGGCGGAGGTTGTTGCCAAGAAGTATGGAATCAGCCGTGAATCCCAAGATGAGTACGCGCTGCAGAGTCAGCAGCGTACTGCTGCAGCGCAGGAAGCTGGGAGATTTGATAAGGAAATTATCCCGATCACTGCCGATAAGTTGGTTACCGACAAAGAAACCGGTGAAACCAGCACCCAGACTGTTACCCTGGAAAAGGACGAGGGCAACCGCCCCGGGACTAAGCTCGAGGGTCTGCAAAATCTTGGGCCGGTGCTGGGCGGGACTGTGACTGCCGGTAATGCCAGCCAGTTGTCAGACGGGGCCAGTGCCTGCGTCTTGATGGAGGCAAAGGATGCGGAGCGCCGGGGTCTTGAACCACTGGGCTATTACCGCGGTATCTCGGTGGCCGGATGTGCCCCCGACATCATGGGAATTGGCCCGGTATTCGCGGTCCCCAAACTCCTGCAGCGCCATGGTCTGACCATGGATGATATCGGCCTGTGGGAGTTAAACGAGGCCTTTGCCGTCCAGGTGTTGTATTGCCGCGATGAATTAGGCATCCCCGATGAAAACCTGAACGTAAATGGAGGCGCCATTTCTATCGGGCACCCCTACGGCATGTCGGGTGCAAGAATGGTAGGGCACGCGCTCATAGAGGGCAGACGCAGAGGTGTCAAATACGTGGTTATTACCATGTGTGTCGGCGGTGGCATGGGCGCTGCCGGCTTGTTCGAAGTCGCTTAGAGAGAGCCCTGATGCACGGTCCACATAGCAATACACCCGCGGGAAAACTGCGGGCCCGCGGTGCGGGTATTCCCTTTCTGGGGCAGCCCGGAGATGCCAATGCGATCACCGATGTGGCTGGCGTGGAGGTGGGATACTGCACGCTGATATCTGGCGAGGGCCCATTGGTAGTGGGCGAAGGCCCGGTTCGCACGGGCGTCACGGCAATATTTCCGCTGGGGCGCGCGCGCGGTACGGGCATGGTGTTTTCCGGTTTCTTCTCAATGGGCGGGAATGGCGAGATGAGCGGCGCCCATCTGGTGGTTGAGCGCGGTCGCTTTGAGGGTCCGATTACTCTCACCAATACGCATTCCTGCGGTGTTGCGCGGGATACGACAGCGCGCTGGTTAACCGAGCAGGTGGATGTCGAGCTGCGACCCGAGCCGTTCTGGATGCCGGTGGCTGGTGAAACCTATGACGGCGGGCTCAACGACATCAATGGCCACCACGTAAAACCCGAGCACGTTGTCGCTGCATTTGATGACGCGCGTAGCGGCTCAATCGAGGAGGGCAGTGTGGGTGGTGGCACGGGCATGAGCACCTATCAATTTAAAAGTGGCTCTGGAACCGCATCCCGGCTACTGGAGGTCGACGGAGACAGCTATTGTGTGGGTGCTTTTGTACAGGCCAACTTCGGTAAACGACACTTGATTCAAATTGCTGGCATTCCCATGGGAGAAGCGTTTTCTTCGGATGATGAGAGCCTCGCAGAGGCAGAGTCCGGTCGCGGCAGTATCATTGGTATTGTGGCGACGGATGCACCGTTACTGCCGCATCAGTTAGACCGCCTTGCCAGGCGGGCTTCCTATGGAATTGCTCGCTCCGGCGGCATCGCTTCTAATGAATCCGGGGACTTGTTTCTGGCGTTCTCCACCGCCAACCAGGAGACTATTGGGGTTCATCGGGGCACAGCGAACCTGACGTGCATTGGAGAGGGCGAACTCAGCCCATTCTACGAGGTTGCCATCCAGGCCATGGACGAGGCCATCATCAATTCGATGGTGGCGAATGAAACCATGGTCGGTCGAGATAATCGCGTGGTGCCGGGATTGCCCCTAGAGCAGGTGAAAGATATTCTGCGGCAACATAACAGACTAATAGAGCAATAGAGAAACCGAAAATGCAAATTGAAACCTTTGAATTGGAACGCAATCAGTCACTGTATGAAAATACCGTGAAATTCAATCTCACCGAGAGCGGAATTCATCCCTATACGCTGCGCGAGCTACTCACCCAGGAACAGCAAGCGGAGGTCTTGGATTTGCGCCTGGGTTATGGCCAGACCAATGGCGCGCCAGAGCTGCGCACTACACTGGCCTCGTACTATCCCGGCTGTAATGAGGACAATATTATTGTTACCAATGGGTCGGCCGAGGCGAATTTTGTGGCTTTCTGGAGCCTGTTAGAACCGGGCGATGAAGTGGCCATGATGCTTCCCAACTACCAGCTACTCTACGGATTAACGCGCTCAATGGGATGCACCGTAAAACCCTTTCTCCTACGCGAGGACAGGAACTGGGCACCCGACCTCGATCAATTGGAGTCACAGCTGAGTGATAGAACCAAAGTGATCGCATTGTGTAATCCCAATAATCCCACCGGTTCTATACTCAGCAAACAGGACATGCAGCGTATCGTGGCGTTGGCCGCGTCTCGCGATTGCTACATTCTTTCCGATGAGATATATGCGGGTTCCGAACTCGACGGCGTGGAGACGCCGAGCTTTATTGGTCTATATGACAAGGTTATCGTTGCCTCCGGATTGGCCAAATCACTCTCTCACCCGGGGTTGCGCATTGGTTGGTTGGCGGGGCCACGCGATGTGATTGATGGTGCCTGGCACCACCATGATTATACCTCTATCAGTAGCGGCATCATCAGCCAGTACGTGGCCAATGTGATCCTGCAGCCCGAAAAACGGCAGGAGGTACTGGATCGAGGGCGCGAGTTACTGCGCACCAATGTACCTATTGTTCAGCAGTGGGTGGCAAGGCATAGCGAGAATTTCCGGCTGATTCCTCCCAAAGCGGGGGGCATGGCCTTCATTGGGTACAATATTGATATCAATTCCAGTGAGTTGGTGAGCCGGCTGCGCAAAGAGAAAAGTGTCTTGATAGTCGCGGGCGACTGGTTCGGGATGGACAATTTTCTGCGATTGGGTATTGGCGGTGAAACCGATGAATTGATCGGAGGCCTTGAACGGATTGATGAGTTCCTCGGGGAATTGCGCGCAGGCTGATTGATTGGCGCGACACTAATCGGCAACAAGGCCTTGCAGTAGTGTAGAATGCCAACGCCCGGGGCAGGTACCCCGTCGATTAGCATGCAACGTGGAGTGACACCAAATGGACGTAGAAAACAAGGTGGTAATAGTGACCGGAGCCAGCTCGGGTGTGGGCTCGGCGGCGGCCATCAAACTGGCGACAATGGGTGCCAGGGTGGTCGTGAACTACGCCAATAATGACGCGGGCGCGCAGCAGTGTCTGGATCAGATCAGCCTGGTTGGTGGAGAGGCTATCGTCTTCCAGGCCGATGTGAGCGACGATGCCCAGTGCAAGGCACTGGTGCAGGCGGCGATTGAACAATTCGGTCAGCTGGATATTTTGATTAACAATGCCGGTACGACGACCTACGTGCAACATGGGGAACTGGATTTACTGTCGGATGAGATCTGGCAAACGACATTGGGTACCAACCTGATGGGGCCCTTTTACATGAGTCGTGCTGCGGTCCCTGAAATAGCCAAGCAGGGCGGTGGAGAAATCGTCATGACCTCCAGTATTGCATCACTGACCAGCAACGGTAGCTCCATGGCTTACTGTGCCTCCAAAGCGGCCCTTAATAGCTTAACTCGCACCCTGGCCAAAGCCATGGGCGATAAGAATATTCGGGTGAATGCCATCTGCCCTGGGCTTATCGACGGCAAATGGGCCAGCGAGGGGTGGGGTGAGCAATGGGAGGATGTTAAGACCTTTGCCAGGGGCGCGACTCCGCTGGGCCGTATCTGCACGCCAGAGGATATTGCAGACAGCCTGATCAGTATAATCACCGGCACCGATCTCATGACCGGACAAATCACAACAGTAGATGCGGGTTTTACGATTTACTGAGGTGCCTCAAGTTCTGTTCCCCCAATAGGATTTGTGGCCCCAAGCCCGTATAATCGCCGCTCCCCAACCACAGTAGTAGTTTGCACCCATGACCGTTCGCACTCGTATAGCGCCCTCGCCAACCGGCGACCCCCACGTGGGCACGGCATACATCGCCCTGTTTAATATGTGCTTTGCACGCGCCCACGGAGGCCAGTTCGTGTTGCGTATTGAAGATACCGACCAGGCCCGCAGTACGCCCGAGTCGGAGCAGGCTATTCTGGATTCTCTGCGTTGGTTGGGGTTGGAATGGGATGAAGGCCCCGATGTGGGTGGAGAACATGGCCCCTACCGGCAGAGCGAGAGAATGGCGATTTATGGTCAATACGCCCAGCAGTTGGTCGCCGATGGCAATGCTTTCATTTGTTACCGTACCGGTGCGGAACTCAATGAGCTGCGAGAGGCTCGTCGCGCAACGGGCAATAGTACGGCCCTCAAACCTAGCGACCTCAAGCTACCCGACAGCGAAGCGGCACAGCGCAAGGCCGCTGGTCAGCCCTATGTCATTCGGATGATCGTTCCAGAGGAGGAGGGCAGCTGCGCGGTTGACGACATGTTGCGAGGCTCCATGGAACTCGACTGGAGCATGGTCGACGCCCAGATACTGCTCAAATCAGACGGTATGCCCACCTACCACCTGGCGAATGTGGTAGACGACCACCTGATGGGTATTACTCACGTACTGCGGGGCGAGGAGTGGATAAACTCGGCCCCCAAACACAAGCTGCTGTACCAGTATTTTGGTTGGGATATGCCGCAGCTGTGTCATTTGCCACTGTTGCGAAATCCAGACAAATCCAAACTCAGCAAGCGCAAAAACCCCACCAGTATCCTGTACTACCAGCGCATGGGGTTTCTTCCGGAGGCTCTAGTCAACTATCTGGGCCGGATGGGCTGGTCGATGCCCGATGAAAGCGAGAAGTTCTCACTGCAACAGATGGTGGCCAACTTTGATCTTGCGCGGGTTTCTCTGGGTGGACCCATTTTTGATGTGGAGAAACTCAGCTGGCTGAACGGCTTGTGGATTCGCGAGGATCTCAATGAGCAGCAACTGGCCGACCGGTTAGTGGAGTGGGCCTATAATCGCGATAACCTGATGAAGGTGCTTCCCCATGCCCAGAAGCGTATGGAAGCTCTCAGTGATTTTGCACCCCTGGTCAGCTTTATGTTGTCGGGCACACTGGCAATAACCCCAGAGAGCTTTGCTGGCCTCAAGGGAGAGCCGCAGGAGATTGTAAGGGGGCTGCAGTTTGCCCTGTGGCGAATGGAGGCTCTACGCCACTGGACGCGCGATGCCATTTGGAGCGAATTAAAATCTCTCGCGGATGCTCAGGGGATAAAAGTGAAGGACTTCCTGGCCCCTTTGTTTATCGCCATCTCCGGCTCCGCAGCCTCTTTTTCGGTGGTGGACTCGATGGAGATGCTGGGCCCTGATATGGCCCGCGCACGCATTCGGCATGCCATTGAGGTGCTCGGTGGGGTGTCGAAAAAAGCAATGAAGCGTTTGGAAAAAGAATACCAGTCACTGGAGCGGGAGTAGGGCATGGCCGGAAATATCAGCAGTTCACTGTTATCCACCTCACTGCGCGGTATGGCCGGTATCAACAGTATGGCGGCGAAAATTAAGCCGGTTAAGGTACTTCAGCTATACGATATCGAAAACTGCCCCTATTGCCGTCTGGCGCGAGAGGCATTTACCGAGCTCGATCTGGATGTGCATATTATTCCCTGTCCCAAGTCCGGTCAGCGTTTCCGCCCGGAGCTTAAAAAGCGGGGTGGCAAGGCGCAGTTTCCCTATCTGATAGATCCCAACACCGGGGTTGAAATGTATGAATCGCTGGATATTGTCGCCTATCTCTACGAGACCTACGGCCAGCGACCCGTGCCACTGAAATGGCGGCTGGGGCCAGTGCAGACCTTTAGCTCCATGTTGGCTAGTGCCGCTCGCCTTGGCCGGGGTATGCAGGTGCGCTCGGGACACCCACCCGAGAAATTACTGGAACTCTACAGCTTTGAATCCAGCCCCTTTGCCCGCCCCGTGCGAGAGCTGTTATGCGAGCTGGAGTTGCCCTATATATTGCGTAGCTGTGGGCGCAGTGACTGGCAGGAATGGATATTGCCTCCCTTGCGAAAAGCGTTGGGGGTCACCCCAGCCAGTACCTTGAAAAATCGGCTCCACTTGCAGCAACGCGAGGGAAAAGTTTCTATTCCGTATCTCTTTGACCCCAATACCGATACCGGCCTGTTTGAGTGCGCCGATATACTGGATTACCTGCAGGTAACTTACGGGTCCTGATTTCGCACAACACTTCAATGCAGGAGGCGGCATGTCGATCAGCATTTTTGACCTCTTTAAAGTAGGCATAGGACCCTCCAGTTCGCATACGGTTGGCCCCATGAACGCCGCCCGCTCATTTGCGCTCGGACTGAGCGAAGCCGGCCTCCTGCCCCAATGCCACCGTGTTGTGGCCGAGCTATATGGTTCCCTGGGTGCAACCGGAGCGGGACACGGCTCGCCAAAGGCCGTGATTCTAGGGCTGGAGGGTGAAACTCCAGAGGGTGTCGATGTTGGGGGCATTGCCGAGCGGCTGGACACATTGCGTAACAGCGGTAAGCTCCACCTGCTTGGCAGCAAAACAGTGAAATTCAGTTACGATAATGACCTGCTACTGCACCGGGCTGAGTCTCTGCCATTTCACTCCAACGGTATGCGATTTTCCGCATATGATACGCAGGGCGAGGTTATCTATAGCCGGGTGTACTATTCAGTAGGTGGTGGTTTTATTCTCGATGAGACCGCCGCTGAAGGCGGCGCAGTCACCAATGTTCCGAGTGTATTGGCGCACCCCTTTGGGTCGGGAGCAGAGTTGCTGGCCCGGTGCAAGGACAGTGGCTTGTCGATCAGCGCACTAATGATGGAGAACGAGAAGGCCTGGCGTTCCGAGGAAGATATTCG
>JABHWT010000372.1 GCA_018657645.1 Halieaceae bacterium
CAAATAAATATCCTGGTTGACCATTAATGTGCCACCTGAATCAACGCGCTTTTTCAGTTGCTCAATGGCATGGGCCTTGTTGTTCTTCGTAATCTGGTGCGGATTGCCCCGGGTCAGTTTTCTCATCACCCCTTCGAGGTGTTGGGATGCCGCCATGGCGCCCACCCAGGTGGTTCCCACCACATAGGCCATACGAACATGCCCGTTCTCCATCCATTTATCCAGATTGAGTGACATGCGGCGACGGCCAAAAAACTTCTCAGGTCCCTTTGAGCGCGGATAGGATCCACCACTGTTTCCACCTCGCTGATGACCGCCGAGGCGACTGATCATCTGTCCCGGTCTGTTGCCAGCTCCACAAACAAATCCCAGTGATGCTACGGAGGAGGTATTACCGTAGTTATTTGTCCAGTAGTTGCCCTTCTCAATAGCGATGGAGGTTTTTGGTCGACTACCATCGTCCAGTGGTTTCGCCATCATCTCAGCGGCCTTCACTATCTTCTCGGCGGGCACTCCACACAATTCAGCTGCGTAATCAAGCTCTGACTCCTTCTGTGACAGGATCCACTGCTTGTAGTCGTCAAAGCCATCGGTTTGTATCTTGCCCCAGGTTGTGCGCCACTGCCAGGGGGTGTCGCGAATCCCCCGGCCAAATCCCTCGTTGGACTCCCACTTGTTGGCGGGCTTGAATTTCTTGAGCCACTCGCTGTCCTCCCAGCCATTCTCCATAATGACCCTTGCAATCGCCATGTGAAGTACGGTGTCTGTGCCGGGAATCAACTGAAGGTGTAACCCACCGTTTTCGACGGCATAGGCGACGCCGGAGGTGATTCTGGGGTTTACAAATATCTGTTTCTGGCCGTGCTCGATGCTGCCGCGCATCATGTACTCATTCCAGATAATTGTTTTGGTCTCAAATGGATCGGTTCCGCTCAGGAACACAACATCCGCCGCGTACCAGTCGTCATAGGAGGCGGAGAAGTTGTCAATTCCGGCATCGCGAAACCCCGGTGTGTCGGGCGCATGGCCGGGATTGTCATGGAAAGCGTGGGCCGGTGTGTTGATGTGACGTAGAGCCAGCTTTGTTAAGGCGTAGTTATTCTCAAAGAACTGATAGGAATATTGTTTCTGGGCATAGGCATTCTCGCTGTACTTGTCGATCACATAGTTTGCCATTTCAGCGAATATATCGGTGGCATCGTCCCAGGATATGCGCTGTAGTTTGCCATTGACGCGCATCATAGGGTATTGAAGTCGATCCCGGGTCGCCGTGTCGGGGTTGTAGCACTTCTGCGCGATACAGCCTCCGCGTATACTGTGATCGCCACCCCGGTTTACGACCTTTGAGTCTTTGTCGGGAATGATGACAACATTCTGTTTCACGCCATCGGCGGTCACCACGTTGTGCATGCTTGGGCTTATCCAGCCACCTTTTAGTGCGCCTTGCGGGTAGTCAACGCCCAGTGCATTTTCCGAGGCCTGCTGCCCACCATCCTTGCCAAGGGGCCAGCGATAGACCTTGTATCCACAGGCGACAACGCAGTAGTCACAACAGGTTGTGAACTGGTCGGCATTTACCGGTGGTAGCGGTACTTCACTAACGGGTATGTACTTGGGTTCATCAGTCATTTTCATCATCCTTCATTTCCTGATCACAGGATATTGTCTAACAACAGGGACCTGATCCCTGTCTGTACAACGTCAATTTAGTTAGCTCAGAGCAACATTGCTCGATCGCCCATAGAGCAATCCTCGTATGCCTGTTGCATAGATGTCGTCGCCTTCTATTTCGAGTAATATTTGCGGCAGGCTCTCAGTTGCATGTCCCGATACCACAATGCCATAGCGGGTTAGATCAAATCGGGTAAGGTGCGATCGACAGGGCCCCATGCCTTTGTGTTTGGCGTTGTAGGCTCCCAGCAACGGCGTTCCCATATGCGGACAGGCTGTGCTGAAGGCGACAATATCTTCGCCCGGCCCAACGCCCCCTCCGGCGGGAACACCCAGCTTGACCAGTACGCACCGGGACTTCCTGTCGGGAAACCTGATATTGATTGGCTTGTCATCGACAAGTTCACTGAGCGATCCAACCCGCTGTCGGGGCAGTGGTGTGGTCCTGGCCATCATCGACCCACAGCCGGGTATCGTCAGCATCGCCATGGAGGCTCCGCCGACCGTGGCGGCCTGAAGGAATCGCCGCCTGCTGACCTGACAGGCTCGATTGCTACCGCCTTCATCGCTGGCTATAAGTTTTGTACTGTCGTCCATCGTCTGTTCCTCATCTAGTACTCGTGCCAGAACGGGGCTACCGCAAACTAATTCTGGCGGGAGCTTTTGGTAATTCCGGTATTGAAATGAATATCTCTTCGCCACTGAAACCTTCAAGGAAGTAAATCAGGTCTTCCTTCTCGTCGTCAGTGAGGTTCAGCTTTTTCAGCTTTCTGGTCTTGGTTGAAAAACCGAAGTCTTCCAGCACATAGTCATCGCCACCACCCTGGTCGTAGAAATCGACAACCTCTTCAAGGTCATCCAGAACCCCATTGTGGTAGTAGGGCGGTGTGTATTCGATAAAGCGCAGAGGTTGGGTTCTGAACTTCCCCATATCCTCTTTATTGTGGGATTTGAAATACAGTCCCAGATCAGATTTGATAGACCGGAACACTTCCTCCGGCACACCAGCACTATAGGTTTGTGATCTGAATCCAATCTGGTTTTTGGGAATATCTGAGAACAGGGGCTGCCTTGGTACTCCCAGATTGTAGAACTTCTCGTCGGAGGCCAACGGGCCGTTATGACACATGATGCAGCGTGCTTTACCATTGAACAGGTCCAGTCCGCGAATCTGCTCCTCGTCCAGTGCGTCCTCGTCGCCGCGTAGATACTGATCGACAGGCGAATCGACACTGGTCAGGGTGCGTTCGAATGCCGAGATAGCACGCCATGCATCTTTTGTTGGATTTCGAATGGAGCCGAATGCCTCTTTATACATCGCCACATACTCGGGAATCATTTGCAGGCGCGCGCTCATCATAGGCGTCTTACCGTTACCCGCTAGGCCCTTTGCCGCAGAGGGGGCCTGGGTTTCCAGGCTTTCTTTATGCCCGTCCCAAAACAGCTTGCTCATATACGCGGCATTAATGACCGACTGGGAATTTCGCCAGTGTGACTGCCCAGGGTAGCTTCTGCTAATGGCAGAGTTCAGTGCCCAGCCAGCACCCTGTACATGACAGGTCTGGCAGGAGACACTGCCATCACCGGAAAGGGCCGGTTCAAAGAACAACAGTTTCCCCAACTTGACCTTTGGGTCGTCTTTTACCGGCCATCCATCCGCATCCACTGTTTGTGGGTTGTCTCGTGGGATCGGTGGCGGCCCCAGAGCCTCCAGGGCAGGAAATAATTCGCCGTCTATCTCAAAGAAAGTCTTGCCGTCCTTGATAACTTCCACGGCCGTTTGTGCGCCGGCGGATGCGGCGACGAAAAGGGAAAGCCCCAATGCCGCTGTCGCGCGTTGAACCTGGCTAAAGAGCCCCGGTTCCCGGTCCTTATATTGTTGCATTTGTCATACCTCCACTATCCAAATTCCACTCATTGCAGGCGCTTAGTTCTTTTCGCCAATCCACTGCTTCAACTTATATTTGGGCATGTTCTCTTCTGCGAAGTTGGCGCTCTTGATTCCCAGATCGTCGCCGCTCAAGCTTTTTAGAAATGCGACCAGCGCTGCCTTCTCATTCTTACTAAGCCCCAGCGGCTTGATTCGGGGGTCTTTGTTGTTTGCCGTCTCGCCACCTTTATTGTAGAAGTCCACAACGGACTCCAGCGTGGGCAGCATGCCGTTATGCATGTAGGGCGCGGTTGTGGCTACTTCCCTCAGCGAAGGTGTCAGGAAGGCGCCGAAGTATTTTCGGTCTTTCTCAACCGCAAAGAACCCGGGGTCCTGCTTCAGGTTCCAGTAATTTGGCGTGCCCAGGAACATTTGCTGTGAACGCAATGTGGTATAACGCTCGGTCACGAAGAGGTCGGGGTTAACAGGAACGCCGGTTACATGGACATCTCCATCCGACAGCATCATGCCGTTGTGGCATTGAATACAACCGGCTTTGCCCTTAAACAGATTCAACCCCGCCTTTGCCTGCTGGGAAAGCGCGCCTGAATCGCCTTTGAGGAAGTTGTCAAAGGGGACGTTCTTCGATACCAGTGTTTTCTCAAAATCGCCAAGGGCTTTAATAATCAGTCCAAAATATGGCTCGCCGTTATAGGCTTTCTTAAACAAATCGACATACTCTGGGATCTGCTTCAATCTCTGTCCCATGATCCGGCCATCGGCGGACATAAAGTGGGCGTCTGTCATGGAGTCACGGGCCTGAGTCGACAGATCATTGCCGCCATCGAGTCGGCCGTCCCAATAAAAATACTCGGCGAAGCGCACATTCATCACAGTTTTCGCATTGCGATAATGCAGGGTGCCGGGATAGCCAATCGACATCTGCTCCGGAAATGCCCAGCCCTGCTCCGGAATATGGCAGTCTGCACAGGAGCGGTCAGCGTCACCGGAGAGCCGTTTCTCGAAAAACAGCAGTTGGCCGAGCTTCACCTTCGCTGCACTGGGCATCTCGGCATCCGGCAATGGAGCTAGAGGTGCTGGTTCGGCAAATGCAGGTGCGACAAGCAAAACAGGAAGAGCAAAAGCAACACCTGCGCACAACTGTCTGATACCTGCCACTAGTGAGAAACGCGCACTAATGTTTTTCTCTCTCATCATATCTACCTCAAAAAATACCCGATATCTGTAGGATAATGTCTATTGACGCAACACCAGCTTGCCCTTGTACTCAGCAGCAGTTCTGGTCGAATTGGCTGCGTGCTCGTTTTTAATGCTGGACGCCGCTTGCATTTTCTTTGGTGCCCCTGCTCTTGGTTTTACGCGCAAAATTCCCCATTGCCCTGCAATAGCATAGGTCATTCGCTCGCTACTCCACATATATTCGCCGGCAATGTGATGGGGGCCACCGGCGGTGAAGTTAAGTTCAAGTGTTTCTGCAGGACCAAACTGCTGTACCTCCAACATTTCGGCCCCGGCTGCACCGGGCTCCAGTGGCCACTGATGCCCCTCCACCGCGAAGGTTGAATTCTGTTCTCCATGGGCATCGATTACATGCAGTCTGACACTGTTGCCGGCTGTCACTTCTATCACCGGTGTGGCCGGGTCGGGTGCCTTGCCATTGCAATGGAAGGCATCCTCCTCGGGGCAGTCGTAGGCCTTGGCGCGCCAGGACAAGGGCTCAACCCGGTAGTTAACAGCAGACAGACCCGCGGTGCTGGAGATATACGGCATGAAGGGTGTGCCTATCAGATTATCTTCATCCTGGAAGTAAAGCGCCGCATCGCGGTAGTCGGCTCTTTTCCTGTTGTTGCGCAGGGAGCGGTCGACGATGACGTCGGCCTGCCAGCTATTGGCCAGTGAAATATCGGCACCTGTTACAGGATCGAGATATTTTGAACCGGCCGGCCCAATAATGATGGCTCCGTATAAACCATCCCTGACGTTGCGGGTGATGTTGCCAAAGTCTGTAACCAGGGCGGTTGCTTCGCCATATTCTGGATGTGCGAAGAAGGTGTAGGTTCGATGTTCACCGGGGGAGACCGTCTGATCACCTTTATTTCTGCCAATATTTGCGCCCATTGAATCGTTGGGATCATAGGCCAGCATATCGGCGTGGAATGAGGCCTTTTCCTTTGCCAGCAGGTTGTGCAGGGTCACCTGAACGCAATCGCCTACATTGGCCCGCAGTGTCAGGGGATGGGGTTGCAGTGAGCCGGCGTTGAGCGCATCGACCTCGCTCTTGAGTGCGTAGATCTTCCCGTCGGGGTTGGCGAGAATCAGGTTTCTGTTAGTACCACTGGGGGCCGGTACCTGATCCGGCGCGTTTGGATTCAGGTCCAGGGCAAAGTCCATTGCCACGACGTCGAAGTGCTTGCGAGGTGCATCTTCAGGGCATATTTGCGGATTAGACTTTGGCACAATGGAGCGCATTGGCAAGGGCTGTAATCCTTCCTTTATCTCGTCCTCTACTCGTATCAACCCCCACATGCCCTCACCCAGGTGAGAGAGTCGGCCGCTGTGGTACATGTAGTCACCGGCTTTACGCTGCGGTCCGCC
>JABHWT010000376.1 GCA_018657645.1 Halieaceae bacterium
ACGAACAAATTGAAGTTCTGACCCGAGCCAAGTCTTCAAAAATAGAGAATGCGGCCAATATCTTTCGCACCCTCGCCAACTACCCAAAATTGCTAAAGCGCTGGCTGGTTTTTGCCAACCATGTATTATTCAAATCCACTCTAAACGACCGCGACCGGGAAATTCTTATCCTGCGTATCGGCTGGCTGTGCCAGGCAGAGTACGAATGGGCTCAGCACGTGGTCATTGGAATGAACGCCGGAATCACAGCCCAGGAAATCGAGCGCATAAAGCAGGGTCCGGACGCACCGGGCTGGAGCGCGTTTGACGCCACCTTGTTGCGCGCGACAGACGAGCTACATAACGATGCATTTATCACCCAGCTCACCTGGAATGAGCTCTCGACTCGATACTCTCAGGAGCAATTGATGGATGTTATCTTTACCGTTGGCAACTACACTATCGTCTCGATGGCTTTAAATACGCTTGGGGTTCAACTGGATGAAGGGCTCAAAGGATTCTAATAACCTCTAACCAATGCCATGACATTGGTCACAAGGTACTCCATGTGTTTACATGCGGACCCAAGAGCATTAATCTGCGCCCTTTCCAAATTTCCTACCTACCCAGAGCTATCCCAATGTCGAAGACTGCCCTACCCCTGTTACTCACTCTGACAATGAGCGTTCAAGCCCTGGCTTTGGAACCTGACACGGATAATCACACCACTGACGACCTGACCATCGATGGCCAACCCCTGGAGACAGTCACCGTGGTGGGAACACACCTGGCCGGCAATGATCTGCAGCAAAGCGACCAACTTTCGATCATCGACCGCGAGCAGATTGACGCACTGAATAAAGACTCACTGGAACAGCTTTTTAACGCGCTGGCCGGGGTTAGCATAAATCGTCAAGGGGGCGCCGGGGGCGTAACAAGCCTCTATATAAGAGGCGGAGAATCCAATTTTGCGGTCGTTATGATCGACGGAGTCCAGGTAAATGATCCCACTAACACGCGGGGAGGCTCATTCAATTTTGCTACGGTAGATGTCAATGCCATCGAACGGATAGAACTGATCCGGGGACCACAATCTGCCATATACGGTGCCGATGCCCTATCCGGCGTCATTAATCTAATAACCCGGTCCGGCGCCTCGTCTACGGGCTCGGTTCGTGGGGAACTGGGAAGTGACGGCTTTTATCGCGGTAGCGCCAGGGCAAGCTTGCGCTTCGATAATAAAGGTGAGCTGACGGTGGCTGCCGGTTACTCTGACTCGGGTGACATTGTCGCCGGCAGTGACCACCAGATATCCTATCTTCACGGGCGCTTTAACTACTGGGTTACCGACACGCTTCAGGTGCTCAGCGCCCTACACTATAGCGAAAATGAGCGCGCGGCTTTCCCGGAAGACAGCGGCGGACCAGATTATGCGGTCTGGCGCGCACTTGATGAGGCCGAGAGTGAGGACCTCTCCCTGCGCGTCGCCGTACAGCATGATCTTCGCGACAAATGGCAAATGGAGTGGGCACTCGACTATTACCAGAGCGATGCGCAACAGGGTTCGCCGGGCATTTACCCCGGCTGGTCGGTGCCGCCCAATGGCGCACTAACTGAGTTTGACCGGACTTCGGTGCAGTGGATTAATCGACTCAATATCGGAGGCGCTCGCCTGAGTTTCGGGCTGGATGGCGAGCGAGAGGATGGTCGCAGCAAGGGCTATCTCGATTTCGGCTTCCCCATTCCCACCGACTATAGCCTCTCTAGAGACAACAGGGGAGCCTTTGCCGAGGTTCAACTGGATCTTAGCGAGGCATTATCCCTGGCTGGCGCCGCTCGCTATGACAGTCCCGAGCACTTCTCCAGCGAGACCACAGCGAAATTTGGGATTATTTATCGGGCGGGTGCAACAACTCTGACGGCCAATTGGGGAGAGGGATTCAAGACGCCCTCTTTTCTGGCGCTGGGACATCCTCTGGTGGGAAATGACCAACTCGTACCCGAGCGAGCTGAAAGCTGGGATATTGGTATTGAGCAACGCCTCACACCTGGCGTAAGCCTGAACCTGGTCTATTTTGATAGCCGCTTTAAAGACCTCATCGATTTTGATGACCAGTCATTTCGCAACGTAAACCGCGATGAAGTCAGCTCCACAGGAGTAGAGTTAACGCTGCAGGTCGACAGTGACCTCTGGGGACGCATTGTGGCCCATACGACCTACAACGAGATTGACATTCGCAACAGCGACGAAAATCTTCGGGGGCGACCACAATGGAAGGCCGGTGCCCAGTGGCTGTACCGCTACTCGGATACAATCGACCTGGCAGTGGAGTACTTATGGGTCGATGAAGTCACCGAGTCCTCTCACCACAGTGGTCAGGCCCTCGATTATCAACTGGACGCCTATAACACCGTGGATATCAGCGTCAACTGGCAAATGAGCCCTAGGCTACGGTGGGAGCTGGCGCTTTCCAATGTACTGGATGAGAATTACGATCAAGCCGTTGGTTTTCCCGCCGCTGGTATCTTTCCCCGCCTGGGAATGCAGTACGATTTCTGATCGAGACTGCGTTCTACCAACAAATCCCCCTCATCATTCATATTGTAACTCTTAGTCCCACCCAATATGAGTGGCGACATGCACTTACCCCCCGCTCCCGGGTGCAAGCGCGGGCGAATTTTGCTAGTGTTAAACAGTGGCCAGCCCACATCAACAATATAAATTCACCTCCTTAGGTAACACGCTGAGCTTATGAAGAAAATTCTGCTAATCTCTGGCGCCCTGTTGGTATTAGCCGGTATCGCTTATCAGCTGTTTATCAGGTCCTCAGGCCCAACAACAGACCCGGATTTTGTAATGCTGTTCGATGGCAGCAGCCTTGATGGCTGGCGCAAAATTGGTGGCGAGGCGCAGTTTCGCATTCAGGACGGCGCCATTGTCGGCGAAAAGGGACCCGGAGAAAACACGTTCCTGCGCACCGAGCGCGATGATTTTGGTGACTTTGAATTGCGCCTGGAGATGCGCTGGGATGAACCGGGTAACTCCGGCATTATGTTTCGCGCGCAGCAACGGCAGAATAACGGTCGGGCCTTTGGCTACCAGTATGAATTGGACCACTCCGAGAGAGCCTGGTCCGCGGGGATTTACGACGAGGCTCGCCGGGGCTGGCTCTTTAACCTCGAAAATGACCAGACTGCGCGCGAGGCGGTCAAGCTCGACGACTGGAACACCGTTCGCATAGAAGCCATAGGTGCATCGATTAAAACCTGGATTAACGACGTCCCGGTGGCCGAGCTTGTCGATGGACAGGATTTTAGCGGCTACATCGCTCTGCAAGTACACTCCGGTAGCACCGGCGTAATGCGCTGGCGCAATATCAAAATCAGGGAAATCACGCCCGGCTATGGCCCGGGTCCGAGCCTGGCAGACAGTGCTCAATGGAAACTCAAAGGCGTAGAGGACTGGCAGATTGAGGACGGCATTTACTCCGGCCAGTTTGTTCCCGAACAAATGGCTTCCCTGACCACTCGACGACGCTTTGCCGATTTTGTATTGAACCTGACCCTGCCCGTGTGCGAGACCGACAGTATCGTCAGTATCCGGCACCAGAGTGAACCCGGGGGTATTAGCAAGTCAGCCCTCATCCGGCTCAACAATGATACCGCCAGCGTAACGTTGGAGACCAGGGACGGGCAGTCGCCTCTCGGGGAAGTAAAACTCGACCAACAGGCAACTCGAACACTGCAGATTGTGGCGCTGGATGACGCCCTCACAGTTACTGCCGATGGCCAGGATATCGCGCGCTTGCTCAACAGTGGCCTGCCGGATCGTGGTCAGTTGCAGATTCGACCGGCCCCCTGTAGTGAGCGCTTTGAAATCAGAAATCTCGACTGGACCGACCTGTCGCGCAACACCGATGAAATTCTGTTCTATCAAACGCTGGACAATAAACCGGCTCCCGTTTTAAGCCCGGAGCAGGCTCTCGCCAGTTTCACCCTGGCCGAGGGTTTCGAAATCGAACTGGTGGCTGGCGAACCGGATGTCGAAGATCCCGTGGCCATGGCATGGGACGAGGACGGACGCCTTTACGTGGTAGAAATGCGCGGCTTCATGCCCGATGCCTACGGCGAGGGCCAGGATCAACCCGTCGGACGGGTGGTGCGCCTCACAGATACCAACGGCGATGGCCGAATGGACAAGAGTGAAGTTTTTCTGGACCACCTGGTAATGCCCCGCGCTGTGGCGGTGGTCAATGAAGGCATATTGATAGCCGAACCGCCCAACCTATGGTTATGTGAATTACCCAACAAAGAGGCCCTGTGCAGCAATAAACACAAGGTGGGCGACTACGGCCTCTCCGACGGCGACACCAGCATCGAGCACCTGGAAAATGCCCTCATGCTGGGGCTGGACAACCGCCTCTACAACAGCAAGTCCAGTCGTTCCCTGAACCTGCAAAACGGCGCTATGACGGAGCGCGAGGAGATTTTCCGCGGACAATGGGGCATAACCCAGGACAACTGGGGCCGTCTGCTATACAACAATAACTCCAACTTTATCACCGCCGATTATTTCCCGGGTTACTACTTGCGCGCTGAACACGCGCTGGCCAAACAGGCCGGATTACAGGAGGTTCTGAGCGACCCGGAGGAAGTATTCAGCATCCGGGTAAACCCGGGAGTCAACCGGGCCTACCTGGATGGAACCCTACGAAAAGACGGACGTCTCCAAAATGCCACTGCAGTCAGTGGTCTGGTGGCTTATCGCGGCGGCCAATTTCCACCGGAATTTCACAGCGACGTTTTTGTACCCGAGCCCGGGGCCAATGTAGTGGCGCAGTTTCGCCTGAGCGAGGCAGGCATGGGTCTGAGCGCCGAGCACCTCACCTATCCGGATACCAAATGGGACCAGCGGGAGTTCCTGGCCTCCACCGATGAACGTTTCCGTCCGGTGGACGCGAAATTAGGCCCCGATGGCGCACTGTACATCATCGACATGTACCGCGGCATTATTCAGGAACAGCACTTTCTCACGGACGAACTCCGCGAGCAAATATTCCTGCGAGAGCTGGACCGCCCCCTGGGGCGGGGGCGAATCTGGCGCATTCGACACAAAGCGGGCGCTGTCAAACAGCCGGCGCCCGCCCTGTCGACCTATTCCAGTGCAGAGTTGGTCGACGCCCTGGGCAGTGACAACGGTTGGGTACGCGACACCGCACAGCGTCTATTGCTGGCCCGCGACGATGTGCCTTTAACAGCGCTACAGGCCAGCGTCACCGGCAGCAATTCACTGGCTGCCACCCACGCATTGTGGGTTCTGGTGGGTCGCAACGAGCTCGATGAGAAAACGCTGTCCAGCGCACTGGCGCACCGTGATTTCCGGGTGCAAATCCAGGCCCTGCGGGCCGGAGAGAGCGGGCTTGAGGAAAGGCAACTGCAGGCTCTGGCATCCCGGGATGAATTACCGGAAGCCCTCCAGGTGCAATTGGCATTTAGCCTTGCAGCCCGGGCCAGTGGAACTGAAAGCCAGGAAGTCCTGTTAAACCTTTTGGCTGCCAATTTCGATTCCGTCTATCTGCAGCAGGCAATAGCCCGGGCCGTCAGAGGCCAAGAACTGGAATTTCTGCCACTCGCTTTAACCCACCCGGTTCTGGCAAAAGAATCCGATGCCGGAGCGTCCCTGCTCGGCCGGCTGGCCGGACAAGCCTATCTGACCCAGAGGGGTTCAGTCTCCGATACCGGAGCCGCCCCACAATCTCTTATTCGGGTGTTGGACCTGATGGCAACCGAGCAGGGGGCAGACGAATGGAGACAGCTGGCCATGCTCGATGGTTTAAGTCGCATCACCCTGGCACCCGGCTTTGTTACTGCAGTAATGACCGAGGCACCGGCTATTTTTGCCGATCCCAATATCGACGGCGACAGCCCATTGTGGGGCGCGCGTCTGAAGGCCCGTCGCGCATTCACCTGGCCGGGAGATGAGTTGGCCGCGGGCATTATTCCCCTGAGCCCCCAGGAGCTGGCTCTTATGCAGCAGGGTGAAGCCTTCTATGGCAGTTGTGCCAATTGCCACGGCAGTCTCGGTGAGGGTATTGCCGGGCTGGCACCGGCGCTGGCAAACTCCCCCTGGATAACTGGGCCGCCAGAGTGGCTGGGGCGGATTATCCTGCAGGGTATGATTGGCCCGGTGGAAATCAATAATGAAACGTGGGATGGGGTTATGCCGGCCCACGGCCAGCAAGCCGGTCTGGATAATGCCACCCTGGCGGGTCTAATGACCTACTTGCGCCGGGCCTGGGGCCATACTGAGAGTCCGGTAGATGAGAAGCTGGCCGCCGATATTCGCCAAATGAGTGACCATCGCAGCAAACCCTGGACGGTGGAGGAGCTCAAGCACGTTAAATTTGACCGAGGCTACGGCCGATTCATCGGTAAATACAAGGTGAGTTTTGTGACCTTCACGGTCAGTGAAATAGATGGCGAGCTGAATCTGAGTGTTCCCATGTACGGTGGCGGGCCACTGGTGGAAATAACGCCAACCCTTTTCGAGGTCGTTGAAAATGGAGAAAGTGTTCAAATTGAATTTATAGTGGAGGAGGACAGCACTGTGAAGCAGCTGATTCTCACTCGCGGCGGCCAGAAAATCCCGATAAAGCGCATTGAGGAGTAAACATGGGCGACATAGTACGCCTGGGCATCATTGGCCTGGGTAACATCGGCCTTGCGCACGCGCAGCAAGTACTCGGTGGCGCAATTGAGCGCTGCACCCTGAGCGCCCTCTGTTCTCGAAGTTCGAATCCTATCGCCGACCAGACAGATGCCAGACATTTCAGCGACTATCGTGAGTTGATCCACTCGGGAGAATGCGATGCGGTCCTGGTGGCCAGTCCGACGCTATATCACCGCGAAATGGGTGCAGCGGTTCTCGAGGCAGGTTTACACCTGTTGATGGAAAAACCGCTGGGGCTGTCGATCCAGGAGGGACAGGAACTGATCGATGGGGCCCGAAGCGACCAGCGTTTTGGCCTGATGCTGAATCAGCGCATAGACCCGGTATTCACCACCATGAAGCAGCAGCTGGATAACGGCGTACTGGGCGACCTGCAACGCACCCAGTGGACCATGACTAACTGGTTTCGCCCAGAGGTGTATTTTCAGGTCAGTGACTGGCGCGCCACCTGGCGTGGAGAGGGCGGTGGCCTGCTGCTAAATCAGACCATACATAATCTGGACATCTTCCAGTGGCTGTGTGGCATGCCGGTATCACTGCGCGGGTTCTGCGGTTTTGGCAAATACCACGACATAGAGGTGGAGGACGAAGCGACTGCCTACCTGGAATACAATAATGGTGCCACGGGCGTATTCATTGCGTCCACCGGTGAGGCACCCGGAGTCAACCGTCTGGATATTATCGGTGACCGCGGAATGCTAAGCTACGATGGCGAGCGACTGCTATTGACCACCAACACACCGGGCACCGCCGAATTCAACCGCAGTACACGCGACATGTTCGGCCAGCCGGAGCACAGCGTTTGCGATATCAGTCCGAGCGTATCCAGGGACCAGCACACTATCATCCTCAATAATTTTGTAGCGGCCGTGCTGGATGGAACACCCCTGATGACACCCGCGGCAGAGGGCTTGAACTCCCTGGCTCTTGCCAACGCCATCCTGTTGTCTGCCTGGCACAATAAAACAATCTCGTTGCCACTGGATCCCGTGATTTATCAGGCGGCACTGGCGAGGCGACAGGCCGACTCGCAGCTGCGCCAGAAAGCTGAAATAGACGTGCAGATCGATATGGACAAATCCTACCGTTAGAGGAGTACCTTGCATGCCCACGCCCTACGCACGCCGTATAACTTCACACCTCCCGATTCTATTTGTTGCACTGCTGTTAAGTGCCTGTGGCAGCGATCCCGTTGTCGATGCCAGTGAATGTATTAATAGCCTAAGCGGGCAGGAGCAGGCCGCAGGCTGGCAACTGTTATTCAACGGTGAGGACTTGAGCCAATGGCGCACTTATCAGCGGCAGGAGGTTGAGGCGGGTTGGGGTATCGAAAACGGCTGTCTATCGCGCCTGGGTTTCACCGGCAAGGTATTTGGTGGCGACCTCATCACTCGCAGGCAATACGCAGATTTTGAGTTGAAACTGGAGTGGCGTATTTCGGCCGCCGGCAATAGCGGCATCTTTCTTCGTGGAGACGAGGCGGACAAAACTATTCACCACAGTGGATTTGAAATGCAGGTGCTCGACAACGCGGGCCACTCTGACGCCGAAAATCCCAGCCATCGTTCCGGTGCCTACTACGATATGCTGGTGCCACCCCACGATACCAGCAAACCGGTGGGCTACTGGAATCAGGTCCATATTATCGCCAGGGGACCCAAGATAGAATTCTGGTTAAATGGCAGGCAGACCGCTAGCTTTGAGCAGGGCAGCTCGGCCTGGCAGGCCCTTTATAATGCCAGCAAATTCACCGACCGGCCGCGTTACGGCAGTCTCCTTAAAGGTCATATTGGCCTGCAGGATCACTGGGATAAGGTGTGGTACCGCAATATTCGGATTCTGGAGATTTAAGCTTTGCAGAATTTGCGATCACACGACGACATGGATTAAATACGACAATACACTGGTTTTATCGTTGATGAGTTGCGTTCCGATGTCATGTTTACATCCAGGACACGCAGCGAGTACGTCCCTGTACCCAAAGCACTCGCTTCGCTCATGGGGCAGGCCCTATGCTCGGCTGCTGCGTACCCGGTGAAGCGGGGCAGGCCCTCCTGCAGCAGACGGTCCTGGACGCAATCACGACACCGGAGCTTCACCCAACAATCATCGCTCTGACCAAAAACTCGTTTCTGGACAGCTGGGCTCAATGCGTAGGCTGTAAAGGTTAGCTGTTTTGGACACCTTTGAGCTCGCCGAGCGGAGGCCTGTTTTCAGGG
>JABHWT010000377.1 GCA_018657645.1 Halieaceae bacterium
GCAAGCCAAATGGGCATTTTTTCCTTGACCGGCGGGGCAACAACGGCCTGAAATGCCTCGAAGTCCGCCTTGTAGTACGTGCCGTCGTAGGGCTCAAGGTTCTTGTGGGCATTGGCGTGAATATGGCGAACTGCGGCAACCGTATCTCGTAAATGTGTCAGTGGTTTCCAATTTGGCGCCCCGAAAACGCCATGGGTCCATGCTGTTACGCTGCTGCCCAGGCCCAGGGTGAATCGGCCGTTGCTGATAAGGTCGAGATCCCTCGCTGCCATTGCGGTTTCGAAGGGGCTGCGAGAGGCGGCGATAGCGATGCCAGAGGCCAGCTTTAGGGTGCTGGTTGCCGCTGCTGCGGCTGCCAGTGGAATAAAAGGAGGCCCATAGACCTGATAGGCAAAGACACCCTCGACCCCATCGGCTTCCGCCTGCTGGGCCATACCCACCAGAATCTCCGCTGGCGCGGGCGCTAATACCCGCCAAATTCGTCGGTTCTCTCGTGAATTACTCATCGCTGCACCCCTGTCAAACTACTTTGCTCGATACTCAGT
Source organism: Halieaceae bacterium (assembly GCA_018657645.1). Lineage (GTDB taxonomy): Bacteria > Pseudomonadota > Gammaproteobacteria > Pseudomonadales > Halieaceae > JBALVT01. The sequence continues at coordinate 546 of JABHWT010000377.1, forward strand.
AACAATACTGGATAGAGTCTAATCATGGTAGTGAAAATGCCCTGGTACTTATCGATCAGAATAAAAAAGGTGAGGTATTCAATCAGAGACGGCGCGTGCGACAGTGCTTAAATACGTGTTGCGTTGATCGATCAAACCTTCTGGATAATATCACCCCTGCTTCGCATTGTCGTCCCGCCAACTTCCGATGTCCTCGGGGGTTATCTCTGGTATTCTCTTCGCCGGACAGAGCGCTATTCTTGCATACTTCCTGTAGAAGTCAGTTCGAGGGGCAGAGGCATTACTACAACCATAATATCTGATAGTCGCGATAATCAATTACTACCGGAGCATGTTGCAGAAAACCGGGTGTATTGGGACGAGATGGCATCTGACTGGGAGCGTGCCGGTGAGCGAAGCTGGAAGCAGAAGGTGCCCAGTTGGGGCATTTGGGCTCTTCCTGAATCGGCATTACAACTGCTACCCGCAACAATGGACGAAATGAAATCGATTGAACTCGGTTGTGGGACGGGCTATGTCAGTGCCTGGATGAGGCGTCGTGGCGCGCACGTAGTGGGAATCGACAATTCTCTGGAACAACTTAAGACAGCCGAACGCCTTATGGCAGAACATGGAATCAGCTTTGAACTTATTCACGGCAATGCCGAGGACGTTCCGCTTCCGGATGCATCCATCGATTTTGCCATCAGCGAATACGGCGCGGCCATCTGGTGCGATCCGCTAATCTGGATACCCGAGGCCCATCGACTTCTCAAACCTCGAGGACTGCTTACGTTTCTAGGAGGCCACCCTCTGGCAATGTTGGCCACGCCGACCAGCGGCGCTTCCTGTGATGAACATTTCCACCGCGCCTATTTTGGTATGCATCAACAGGACTGGCGAGGCGTAGAATATGATCCCGGTGGCATCGAATTCAATCTGACGCATTCAGACTGGCACCGTCTGTTTCGAGAGACTGGATTTGAAGTGATCGATTATCTGGAACTGCAGGCTCCACAGGGCGCTTCGGGAACCCAATTCGGTATCCCGGGTGAGTGGGCAGAAAAATGGCCTTCAGAGCAGGTGTGGAAATTGAGGAAACTGCCAACAGAGGGCGAGGAATCACACCTCATTGGAAATTAGCAGCTGTTCTTAGACTGGCCGCCAGACTCGATACTCTACACCTCGATCGGGAAGAATATGGCCTTCACCCACGAAAAACGTAGTATTTAGCCAGGCGTAGCGCTCATCGCCGGTTTCTATGCGCGGGTTGGTAAAGAAGTACTGGTCGCCATACTCAGTGCCCGTATTGTTGGTGAGCGCTCCCTGAACGGCACCGTTCATTTCAAGAAGACCGACGTATTGAATGTAAATGTAAGCCCCATCGTGGGTTTCAACCTGAAGCCGTACGTCGACCCTGAGAAAACCATCCGGCCCGATCAGCGCCCATTCGCCACCTCCGAGCAAAGTGCCGTTGACTCGATCTCCCACTATTTTTCCGCCTGTAACATCGTAAAACACTCGAGTGCCGATTGGTCCTGCCCCAATGGACAGGGGTTCATCCAGGGTGGCCGAAAGGGTGAATTCCTGAGTTAAGTTCATGTCTGCCTCCATTGGGTTTCTACAACGAGTTTTGCCTGTGCAAGTTATTTAGCTTCCGCCAGATGCGCTATTTCCGGGGCTGATGCTATATCCGGCACATCCAGAAAGTCTGCCGCCTGAAAGCTCGGATTGGGGTACGTGTAGTAGCCCTGTCCCGACTGCAGTCCAAGTAAGCCGCGATCCAGGAAATTGTGTTTTATATAGTCGGCATTGATGAGCATTTGCTCATCTTTATTCACGGTCCCCCAATGCTGCAATATATCGTAAACCGTTTTCATTCCAACGATATCCATTAGGCCGCAGGGCCCAAACGAGCAGCCACGATTGCCGATCATGTAGGTCCTGTCGATATACTCGGGCGTGGAAACGCCATTCGTTACCAGTGTCTGGGCAGATTGCAGCAATGGAACAAACCAGGAGTTCAGTACGTAGCCGCTTTGTTCCTTCTCAATGGGAATGGGAACCATGCCGATCTCAATGGCAAATTGGGTGACCGCTAGCAAAGTACTATTCTCGGTGCCGGGGTGGGCCATTACCTCGGCCAAATTAAGAGACCAGATCAGATTGGCAAAATGCAGGGAACAAAATTTCCCCGGTCGACCGGTGGACTCGGCGAACTGGCTGGGCAGCAGGGTTGAGGAATTTGTTACAACCAGGGTATGGGCCTGAAGATGAGGCGCTAACTGTCGGTACAGCGCCACCTTGGTGTCGGGAACTTCGGGAGCTGCTTCAATCACCAGGTCGGCGACTGCTACCGACTCCCCAAGGTTAGTGGTGTAGGAAATTCGCGCGACCGTGGCATCAATTATGTCCTGGCTTGCGTCGAGGTCCTGCCTATAGATAGCAGCATATGTTTGATGCGCGTTGCGACAGTTTCTAAGGCCATCGTCGTAGAGGTCGTAAATCACCACAGACTTGCCGCGATAGGCACTGTGCCAGGCTATCTGGCTTCCCAGCACGCCCGCGCCCAGCACCGCGACTTGATCCAGATTACTCTGTGACATAAATTTCTCCGACAGTAATTTGCTAACCGTAGCTTTTGATCATTGAGGACATTGGTGACATGTCCAGCCCGTGATTGGGAATCGGATAGCGCAAGCCATTTGCGCTCAGCGCTTTTAATCCAGCCACGGTCCCGGGTAGAAAACTGGGTGGAATTGCCATTAGCAGTTCATCATCCTGAACACCACCAAATTTTCTTTCGGCGTAGCAGGGTATCGACAAAGAAGGTTCTCCGGTTTTTAGGGCCCGGCCCCAGGAGTCGGCACAGGCACTTTCACCGACACAGCTAAAGGCCAACTTCTTATACCCAGTCCACTGCAGGCCGTTTATGAAAGTGATCATTTGCCCCGGCGTGCCATAAATAAGACAGATATCTGGATTGCCGAGTCGTCCCGATGTCAGGGGTGACACAGCCAGGGCCTGATACTCACCATAACTGGGGCAGTCCATTTCTGCTTGATGCCGGGCGCTGTCCTCCAGGCTTCCATACCAGACACCGTTAAAGGCATTCCCGCTCAGGAACTCATCATCTCTGGGGTGCAAACCAACGACGGCTCCACATTGTGAGCCCACCAGGTTCTCCATGGTTATACCGATGGTATAGCCGATCCAGCGAGACTGTCCGACAATCTGATCTGTGTTCAATTTCTCGCTTACATCGGGGCGTCTTATTCGAGGGATGGATTCCATTTCCTCGATTGTCTTATACCTTTTCATCCCGATGGGGAGTGTTTTTATTCGTAGAAGTGAATATAAATCGTCGACAATGGACTGGTAGTTGTACTGGTATGAATCGCCCCAACAATTATCAATAGTACTCATTATGGCTTCCGTTATGGCAGATGTGGCTTAAAGGCGGAGTAATTGATCAGCTATAGGTATCCATACTCTCTTGTACGGAAAATAAAGACAAGAAAATACAGCCCCCACAGTAAATCCCCCACCGCGATAACTGCGGCAAAATTGGTGGCGACATCGACTAACCACAGGTGCGCCATGAAAAGGAAGAAGACGAATTTGCCAATCGCGCCCAGTGATACAAAAAATCGTAACTTGCTTATAGTGAGCCCGACAACGCCGTAGCCGATGCCAAAGATCGCCACGGCCATCCAAAAGCCCTGATTTGCAGTGATCTGTGCCTGCGAGGGAACTGAATGATAGAAAAGCTCTATGAGCAAAGGCAGGTTCAGTACACCTAAGCCGCCGAACACCAGGTTCCACAATGAACCAGCAATTAGCGCAGTGGTGTGTCTCGACACTTTTTTGTGTCCTACTGACGGACGCCTTCGACGTTCAGCATGACCTCGATATCACCCACCCAGTCGGGCATGCCGAAATCGGACGCGGTCAATAGGGTTTTCCCCTCAAAACCACTGCGATAGCCTCCCCAAGGATCGTCTCCCTCACCGATGTGATTAACCCTGATAGAGATGACTTTCGTCACTCCGTGCAGCGTTAGATTACCCTTTAGCAGCCCGACACCGGCGTCGTTGGTATACGCGCTGCTATCGAAACGCACTGTTGGGTGTTTTGCGACATCGAGGAAATTCGGACTACGCATGTGTTTGTCGCGTTCCGCATGATTTGTGTCGATGCTTTTAGCGCTGATAGTGACACTGGCCTTCGAATTCTCCGGGTGGGTAGCATCGTGAGAGAACGTACCTTCAAAGTCGTTGAATCTGCCAATGATATAGGAATAGCCCAGGTGGCTGGCTTTAAAGGTGATCGAGGCATGCTGCCCCTTTTTATCGATTATATAGTCAGCCGCCAGGCTGGTTGTTGAGGCCAACAAGCACACCGCCATCACTGGCCATACATTGTACCGTAGTTTCATTATCGCTCCTCCCGGAGGTAGTTGATTGATAGTCACGAATGGTTTGACGTTAATCCGAGCATTCTGCGCAGGACATCATTCTTTTGGATGAAATGGTGTTTACAGGCCGCAGCCATGTGCACGGCGATAAATCCGACAAGTGCATATGCGAGAACCTTGTGAAGTAGTCCGGCGGTGTCCTCCTGATCTGGGAATTCGACCATAGAAGCAGGCACCTCGAACCAGTCGAATACACTGATTCCTTCTCCGTTCGCCGTTGGGATCAGGTAGCCACTGATAATGATAAATAGTATCAGGGTGTTCAAAGCGATGTGCGCCATGCCGGCGAACGTGGTTTCAAGTGCACTGAGCGCAGCGATGGGGCTCGGGGCGCGATCGAAGAGCCTCCATCCAAGCTTGACTATCAGAACTGCCGCCAGCAGCACGCCGATGCTTTTGTGAATAAATGGCAGACTGTTGTACAGCGGGTCGTAGTAAGTTAGTTCAACCATATACCAGCCCAGTGCAAGCAGAGTAAGAACTATGGTAGCGATCATCCAGTGAAAGAAAATGGTGACCATGCCAAACCGCTCGGAGGTGTTGAATAGTTGCATTTTCGAATCTGTTCTGTATCCAGTTAAGCGCCAGTCATGAGTGTTAGACCTGAGCGCAGCTCTATTGGTTCCCGGATTCCTGCCGCGCCACTTTCCGTAAAATGTTGAGAACTTGAGGGTCTATGGACTTCGATGCGACGAGATATACGCCTGTCCTGTGAACGCTCATCACCTGTATAAGCTCGTCGGCTTCGATATTCAGGTCTTGAATATCCCGGGTGAGAGAATCAATACCGTCAATGACGAAATCGATGCGTCCGCTTAGCACCATTTGGACCTGCTCGCCCGTCGTCATTCCATAAAAGCGCATAATATTCTTATCGGGGAACCCAAGGCTTTTGAGGAAGTCGCACTGTGCGGATTGTCGATCACAGATTGCTGTGTACTTACCTTCGGCAATTTCACTGCGATCAAAAGCCCTCATCGCAGTTGTATTGCTGGCTATGAGGAATTGTTCCTCAATACGAATTCTATATATCCAGTGGAAATCATCTTCGCGTTCCACTGTTCTAAGCAGGTTAACAGCCAGCGTATGATCACTGCCTAAGACCTGCTTGTACAATCGTGCCCAGGGTAATTGTTTTACAGTGTACTCTAGACCCGATTTATCGAGAAACTGCCGCACTTTATCAACCGCTGCACCGACAATTTCTCCCTCTTCATTCTCATGTGCTTCGCCCAGGCTTTCGTAGACCAGCACATCAAGGACAGGATACTTGTCACTCGATAGCGCGGGCAGAGCTGTAGATGCCAAAAGAACAATAGAGCTGGCAAGCAGTCGTGTAGCTGAAAACAAATACACGATACTGAAGCTAATTGTGCGCATGAAGGCTCCCCAATAGCCCTGTATAGCGAATACCCGCCCGCAAAGGAGTTGCTTTTGGTAAAAGCGATGGTTGTCGAGTTAAACTCCAGTGTCGAGTATACATCCTGGGTCGTCTAAGAGTCGCGACTATCTAGGCGTCGAGCCAGGGCATCCCTCCATTCCTGCATGGGCTGGAAGTCGGGGGCATGGGCGTAGTCTGCTTGAGTCTGGGCGAGAATGTCTTCATTGCTCAGCGTCAGGTCTAGTGCGTCGACTACCGGCTGGCGCACATGCCAGGGGGCGTCGACAAAGCACTCGATATTATTACCCTCGGGATCGGCAAAGTAGAGCGACCATCCGCGCCCGTGAGAAATGGGCATGAAATCCTCGACACCGGCCACTTCGGCAGCAGCCTTGACAGCCCGAAGCTCGTCAAGGCTACCGACGTGAAATGAAATCTGATTGAGAACACCACCCTGTATGCCGCCATCCTTGCGCCCTTCTACCAGGGCGATCTGATGGTGCTCACTGGGGTCGGCGCTGAGGAATACGATCTGTGGTTCTCCTGGCAGTGGCAGGTTACCGCGATCGGTGACCTCCAGGCCCAGAAGGTCCGTGTAAAAAGCCACCATTGTATCCATGTCGTGAACATGGAAACCGACATGGCTAAAATCAAGGCGCGGATTGCTGGCCATGAGTGTTCTCCTGAGGCAGTGATAAAGAGCCTATTATGACGCTGTATATTTCTGACACAAGCCGCGATATGACTTTAGATAAAAAATACTGCCCACTGCCGACTTTCCTTAAAAGCAGAGAGACGCTGTGCTCACGGTGCAAGGGTGGCTACATACCTGCCACATACAAAAAAGCCAGAAAGATCGCTGCCTTCGGTGTCGCAACTTTACACGGGCCAGGTTACTCTACCGAGAGATCGGTATGGATTACTATGTGGTTTCATAATATAGTTCGAGATAGAAAGTTCTTAGCGCTTTGTTTGCCAATAGCACCTTGTCGGTCATTGATATTGCCCTCCAGTCGAGCTAGACCCGAGGTAGTGCTGGGGATTGCTACGAATTGAGGAGATCAACCATGAATACCCGACCTGTTAAGGTTCTTCTGGTCATCGCACTGAGCGTGGTGTTGGGCTGTGCCATCGAATCAGGAACATCCGAGGGCGGGGCCCCGGTATCGCGGGGCCAGGCCACTTCCGTTTATTTCAATGGTGATATCGTCACTGTAAATGCTGCAAAGCCTGGCGCTGAGGCCGTTGCCATCCGGGATGGGGTTATTCTCGCTGTAGGTGATCGCGAGGAGGTGGCCGCCAAGGCAGGCAAAGAGACCAACTGGATTGACCTGAGAGGCAATACGCTGGTACCCGGGCTAATTGACGCCCACGGCCACATCACTTTTACCGCGCTCAATCAGGCCTCCGTCAATGTGTCATCGCCACCGGTGGGACCGGCAGAGACAATTGCCGATATTATCTCGTTGCTGCAGGCGAATAAAACAAACCTGGCGGATGAAGCGTGGTTGACGGGCTGGGGTTATGACGACTCTTTGCTTGCCGAGAAACGTCATCCCACCCGCGAGGACTTGGATAAAATATCAACTGATATTGCCATTGCTTTGCGCCATGTGTCGGGCCACTTTATCACCTGTAACTCCAGGTGCCTGGAATTGGCGGGAATTACGGCGAA
>JABHWT010000384.1 GCA_018657645.1 Halieaceae bacterium
CATAGAGAGGGCGCAGCAGTCACTTAACAAGGCGACTGAATTGGGCCATGCCTGGTCTGTAACCCCGACCTTGATAGATGCAGCTGAGGCGGAGCTGGCTGCGCGCCGACCCGATGCCGCATTGGTGGCAGCTCAACGCGCTTTGGTAACTGCGAACGCGGCCATCGCACAGGCTAAATCAGAACAAAGTGCCTGGCAGGCACGAGTACCCTCCCAACAACCGTAATCGGTGAACCGGTGAATCGACGAGAATTTGTTGAGTTACTATTGCAAGGGGCCGTGGTCAGTGGGTTAGGGGGCTATGCTGGCTCGTCTCTGGCGTCGGGGAAAAAACTGTACGACATAGCACCTCGCGGCCAGGTGCGGCTCCTGCACATCACCGATACCCATGCCCAATTATTACCCATTCACTTTCGAGAGCCCAATGTGAACCTGGGTGTGGGCGCCGCCAGGGGGCGCATGCCACACCTGGTGGGTAAGAATCTCCTACGGGTGCTGGATGACAGGTCGCCCCTCTTGGCGCATGCCTTTACCCATTTGGATTTTACCGAAGCGGCGGAGAAGTTTGGTCGTGTGGGCGGTTTTGCACATTTGCGTACATTGGTAAAACAACTGCGTGGCCAGGTGTCTGAAGACGCGAGCTTGCTGCTCGATGGCGGCGACACCTGGCAAGGGTCTGGCACGGCGCTGTGGACCCGCGGTATGGACATGGTGGGGGCCGCCAATTTACTGGGTGTCGATGTCATGACCGGGCATTGGGAATTTACCTATTTGGAGGAGGAAATTCTCTCCAATGTGGCCGCCTTCAACGGTGAATTTGTGTCACAAAATACCCGGGCTACCGAGGATGCTCTGTTTGATGGCGTCCCGGTGTATGACGAGGATAGCGGGCATGTTTTCAAGCCCTATACCATGAAAACGGTAAATGGACGCCGGGTGGCAATAATCGGACAGGCCTTTCCGTACACGCCCATAGCCAATCCCAAGCGCTTCATACCCAACTGGACTTTTGGCATTCGGGAATCGGAACTTGCGGAATTGGTCTCTACCGTCCGCGCAACTGAATTACCCGATGCAGTCGTGCTGTTGTCTCACAATGGAATGGATGTGGATGTGAAGCTCGCCAGCCGCGTACCCGGCATAGACTTTATTCTCGGTGGACATACCCACGACGGTGTGCCGGTGCCACTGGAGGTTAGCAACACCGGCGGGGTGACTGTTGTGACGAATGCAGGCTCTAATGGCAAGTTTCTGGGGGTGTTGGATATCGAGTTTGGCACCCGGGGGGTATCCGGTTACCACTACAAATTGCTGCCGATATTTTCCAGTCTAATAGCGCCAGACGTCAAAATGCAGGCCTATATTGACGGAGTGAGGGCACCCTATAAAAAGCAGCTGGACGAAGAGCTGGCGGTGGCGGACACGCTGCTTTACCGACGTGGAAATTTTAACGGTACCTTTGACCAGCTAATTTGTGACGGCTTGCGCACTGTGTTGAATGCAGAAATTGCACTGTCTCCAGGCTTTCGATGGGGGACTTCGGTACTGCCAGGGGAAGCGATTACCATGGACAGGCTGCTGGATCAGACTTGCATGACGTATCCTGAAACCTACGTTCGGGATATGAAGGGCGACGAGCTAAAACTGATTCTGGAAAGCGTAGCCGACAATCTGTTTAACGCCGACCCGTACTACCAGCAAGGTGGTGATATGGTGCGAACGGGTGGCTTAAACTACCGCTGTGATCCACTGGCCGACATGGGTAGAAGAATTTCTGATATGACGCTGGCCAATGGCAAGTCTATAGATGCCAGCAAAAGCTACCGTGTGTCAGGCTGGGCCACGGTAGCGGCACAATCTGCCGGTGCCCCTGTTTGGGAAGTGGTTGCCCAGTACCTGCGCGACCGCAAAACCTACCACATCGACAAGCTCGAATCACCGATTCTAAAGGGTGTGAGTTCTAACCCCGGAATAAGCGATTACCCGCCGGGTTTTTCATGATGAATCTTGGTCCCGGGGGGCGCCACCGACCTCAGGTCCCACTATCACTAAAATACTGTCTGTCATTATTACTACCAGAACAATGCCTCTGCAATAATTTCTTCCAGCAGGCTGTGTATAGCGGCGTAGGCCGCCACCTGCAGGTCGGGGCGACGAATACTCAGGTGTACCGTGTTGGGTTTTCCGGCCAACGTATAAATGGAAATACTATAGGGGCACAGTACCAGATTGTGCGGGTTGGACTGGGTGAGGTTGTAGGTAAGGTCTGCCTTGCAGAAAAGTAGGATGTCGGCGTTGTCATAAGCCCTGGAGGAGGCGTTAACAACATCGGCGGTGCGCTCCAGCATGTTGGCGGCGTGGGCGACATAAGAAATGACGATTCCCCGCGATTCTATGGCATCCGTAAGGTCTGATTTTACGTCTTGATACGCGCCACTGGTGCTGTAGATATGTGCGGCACCACTTATTGTGGGTTGCGGTAGGGATTGTGCAGAAACTGAAAACGGAGATAGGCATAGGAGAAGCCGCGCGCACGCTAAGGAGATTTTAGAGGTCATCGGGTGTACTCCTTAACGGTGTCTGAAAAGTACAACACCCC
>JABHWT010000167.1 GCA_018657645.1 Halieaceae bacterium
GGGGTGTGGTATCCACCGGCGCCGTTTCCACCCACCCCTCCAGTGATGACAGCCCCCTGCCCTTTGCCCGCCTGTGGGATGACAATGACATTCGCTCCCATGCCATGACTTGCGACGCCATTCATCGCCACGGCGCCCTGGCAGCGGTTGAACTGTGGCACGGTGGGGCGGCGGTTATGAATCGCAGTTCGCGACTGGCACCCTACTCCCCCTCGGGCATTCCCTGGGCCGCCACCCATGTCGGATTCATGGGCAATTTGCGGCCCAGAATCATGGACGCCGGCGATATCCGCGATGTCATTAATTGGCAGGTCGCCGCGGCCAGGCGCGCCAAGGCCGCGGGATTTGACATTGTCTACATCTACGCCGGAATGGGTTATCTGGGGTATGAGTTCCTACTGGAGGAATACAATCACCGAACCGATGCCTACGGAGGATCAGTTGAAAACCGGGTGCGCTTCGTCCGCCAACTCATCGAGGCCACCAAAGAAGCTGTGGGTGATAGCTGTGGCGTGGCGCTGCGTATCAGCCTGGAAGAATTGCGCGCCAAGCCCAACGACAATTTCGAGTCGGAGGCGCACGAGGTCGTAAACCTGCTGGCCGACCTGCCCGACCTGTGGGATGTCAAAATGGATTCCAGCCCCACCGACTGCGGCGCCTCGCGGTTCAGGGCCGAGGGAGCCCACGAGCCGGTTATCGATTTTGTTAAACAAATGACCAACAAGCCCGTGGTGGGAGTCGGTCGCTTTACCTCCCCGGACACCATGGTCTCGCAGATCAAACGCGGCATTCTCGACCTGATTGGCGGTGCCCGCCCGTCGATCGCAGACCCGTTTTTGCCAGACAAAATCCGCAGAGGCAACGAGGACGACATTCGCGAGTGCATCGGTTGCAATATCTGTATATCCAGCTGGCACGACGGTGTTCCTGTGCGCTGTACCCAAAATGCAACGGCCGGCGAAGAGTGGCGCAAAAATTGGCACCCGGAAAAATTTGAGCCTCGGGGAAGTGACGACCGAATTCTCATTGTAGGCGCCGGACCTGCGGGACTGGAGGCGGGCTTGATTGCCGCGCGCCGCGGCTACCCCGTCACGATTGCCGACCGGGCACAGGAACTAGGCGGCCGACTGCTATTTGAAACAAAACTGCCGGGGCTTGCCAACTGGGGACGTTTGCAAAACTACCGCCTCTACGCCCTGCGCCAAATGGGCAACGTGGATCTCTACGCCGACAGCGAATTGGGGGTGGACGACATTCTTGGCCTTGAACACCAGCGGGTGGCCATCGCCACCGGTGCCCGCTGGACCAAAGCGCTGTACTCGTCTCTGGAAATTCCGCATGGCGAACTGGATCGGCCCGGCGTTTATACACCAGACGACATCGCAGCCGGCACCATCCCCGAGGGGCCAGTTCTAATCTATGATTTCGACAATTATTACCTGGGCGCTGTGCTGGCCGAGTTTCTGGCGGCAAACGGCCAGACGGTATCCTATGCCACGCCGGCGGGCCACGCATCAGCCTGGACCATTATGACCAACGAGCAGCCCTTTGTTCACCAGGCGCTGGACAAGCTCAAGGTCACTATCAGCACCCAGTCACTCCTGGATGACTTCGATGGTGACCGGGTCACACTAAGCAATATCTTTACTGGCAAGCCACAAGCTGTTACTGCAAAGTCCATCGTTATCGTCGGACTGAGGCGGCCCAATGACAGCCTTTATCACGCCCTGGTAGAGCGCGATGACGATCTTAAATCGGCCGCTATAAAATCAGTAGACAGGATCGGTGATGCGTTGGCACCCGGTGCTCTGGTACATGCCATATACTCCGGTCACGGCTATGCCAGGCAACTCGACCGACCACAGGATGAACTGTATCTGCGGGATATTCCCGTGGCGACCGATGCGCCGGGCGCGGTTATATAATAAAACAGGCGACACGAACTAGTATCTATCCTGAATCAAGTAATTTTGTAAGTATTAATGGTTGTCCAGTTAAGCTCACTCCACCGAGTGAAGATCAGTGCCGTGGGTTTCAGTAAGCATCAACACCGAGATCACGGTTAACACTGTGGCCAGCCCGATGTAAACCGATACATAAAATATGCCATAACTGTTCCACAACAACACTGCAATCGTAGGTGCCAGAGCACCACCCAGGATTGCTCCGACCTGATAGCCCAGAGAGGCCCCCGAGTAGCGCACATGGGTGCTGAACAGCTCGGTGAAAAAGGCTGCTTGCGGCCCATACTGCATCCCCAGAAAACCCAAACCACCGGTAACAGCTAGAATAATCAACAAGTAATTCCCGGTATCAATCAGCGGGAACAAGGCAAATGCCCAGAGTCCCAGTAGCACCGCCCCCGCTAGATAAATACCGCGACGTCCGTGTCTGTCTGAGTAGGATGCGGCCCAGAACTGTATTGGTATTTGTACTGCGGATGCGATTAATACCGCCGAGAGCATAATGCTGCGGGGCAAGGCTAGACCGGCCTCGTTGGTGCCGTAGGCAACGATAAATGCAATCAGTATATAAAACGTTACCTGAATAGACAGAAACGACCCTGCCGCCAGCATTATTCTCCCAGGGTAGAGCCGAATAGCCTCCAGTACCGGCGAGCGGCCATCGGCAGGCGTCTTTTCGGCTACCACTGCCTCGAAGGCCTCATCCGGCGGCATAATTTCTTCGCCCTGGGGCGGGTTTTGTTGCTTGAGCTTCTCCAATTGCTTAAACGCCGGGGTGTCTTCCAGGTGCAGCTGCACGTACATGCTAACGCCGATCAATACCACGCTGGCCAGAAAGGGCAAGCGCCAGCCCCAGTCGATAAAGGCCTCCTCAGATACCGAGCCACTGACCAGCAGATAGGCCAGATTGGCAAGAATTACTCCCACAGGAGCGCCCGCCTGGGCAAAGGCCCCGTAATAACCCCGCTTATTGGCCGGTGCATTTTCCGTGACCAGTAACATGGCCCCGCCCCATTGGCCTCCGATCGCAAGGCCCTGAACAAACCGCAGCACGATCAGTGCCAGCGGAGCCAGGGGACCAATTGTGGCATAAGTCGGTAACAGGCCAATGAGGGTGGTACCCACCCCCATAATCATAAGTGCTGTTACCAGGGTACGTTTGCGGCCAACCCGGTCGCCAAAGTGGCCAAAAATAATGCCACCTAAGGGTCTGGCGATAAAGCCAACGGCAAAGGTGCTGAACGAGGCTATCAGGGCAACACTTGCAGGCATATCCTCGGGGAAAAAAGCCGTGGGAAACACCAGCGCGGCGGCCGTGCCATAGATAAAGAAGTCGTACCACTCGATGCTGGTACCTGCCAGTGCAGTCATCGCGACCTTGCGCATGCTTTGCCGTGTTTGGGAATCCATGGGCTGGTCTGCTGTCGTTGCGTCTGCTGTCATATCAACACCCGATTATTATTGTGAGTGAATAGGTTTATAGTAGCGATTCTATGAAATTATTGAGCCAATAGCGAATAGTGTGTGCTCATCACCTATGGATGAGATTGTTATGCTGAAAAAAGCCACCAAAAGCAGGCACCATTTGGTGATGAACCGAAGGAGCAATACAATGCATGGCCGCAGTAAATCAACATCAATCATTACTGCAGCCTTTGCCCTTTGGAGCCTCTCTGTCTCCGCATTGAGTAATCCAGAAGACTCCACCGACGCAGATATCTGGCGTAATTTCGGCGAGCAATTAAAAGCCGCCAGCCAGTTTATCCATCATCCAGATACGCCCCGGGACCCGGTGACAATAGCCGATGGTTACCAGATGTTACCCCGCATATTTCGTCTGGCCTGGGAGTACGCGTTTGAGTATGCCGACCCCGAGCACCCTATCCTGTTTAAATCTACCGACAGCTATCTTACCAATGGCTGGCAAACCAGCGATGCCGTCTATCACTCGGCAGTCATTGATGGTAGCAAAAACTATCGCCTGTCGGGCAAACGCGGAACAGCACCCTTTTTTGAGCTCACCGCCAACGAGGGTTTTGACGGCATGCATGGGCAAAGCCGCATGGTCAGCTCGATTACCGAGGATAATTTGACAGTCGATGCCAACAATAATATCGATATATTAATCGGCCCCGGCATCAAATCCGGAGCTGGGCTTGCCACCACCGCTAACACCAACTTTGTATTCCTGCGCCAATATTCGCACAACTGGGAAGATACCGAAGCCGCCCAAATAAAGATTGAACGACTGCCAGAGTCAGCCGATAGTAGCCAGCGCTTCTCTTTAGAGGCTCCCTCCCGGCATTCTATCGATGGCGCTTTTCAAACCACCTTGCGCTATATGCTCAATTACCTGAAAACCTATCACACGCGGGCGGCGAATATAGTGAAGAACAGCCGCAATACTTTGGTTGCCTTTCCCTATAATGTGCCGGACAAAGGGTCGACCATGCCGGCGGGCCACCGCTTCGCCGTGGGCGCCTACGACGTCACCGAAAAACAGGCACTGGTTGTTACATTCAAGCCGACCGAGGCGCCCTACTGGGCCTTTCAAATGGGAAATTTCTGGGGTGAAACACTGGCCTATCAGGCGGGGGCAGCCACGGTTATCAACAATCAGTCGATCAAACAAGAGGCCGACGGCTCTGTTCGACTCGTCATCAGCCAGGGGAAATGTCCTGCCACTGCGCTTAACTGTTTGACCAGTCTGGGGCGACAGGTCGGTATCGTCATTTATCGGCAGGCGCGCCAATTAGAGCTGTTTCCAGAGTTTCATACCCAACTCATTGAGCTTGATTGAAACCTTAAGCCAGCACTAACATATCAGTGCCTATCCAGAAATAGGCATTTTTAGAAGGAAACGATGGTTATGGGGTTAATCTCTGGTGTCGGGTTTGCATACAGGGAAGTACTTGCTGCGTGTCCAGGAGGCAAACATGACATCGGAGCGCCACTAGGAATCGATGAAACCCTTGGACAGTGGTTTTTAATCCGTATCGTGACGTCGATCAATGCGAAGGCTGTGAAGGTTAGCTGTTTTGGACACCTTTGAGCTCGCCAAGCGGAGGCCTGTTTTCAGGGGTAGGAGGCACATGGATGTGCCGGAAAGCCTTGCCGCGCAAGGACGCGCGTCAAGGTGGGCCCCTGAAAACTGGCTGTAGCGAGGGAAGCCGAAGGCCGGG
This sequence comes from Halieaceae bacterium, assembly GCA_018657645.1. Lineage (GTDB taxonomy): Bacteria > Pseudomonadota > Gammaproteobacteria > Pseudomonadales > Halieaceae > JBALVT01. The sequence continues at coordinate 5,147 of JABHWT010000167.1, forward strand.
CGATGGTGTCCAAAACAGCTAACCTTTGCAGTCGCCTCCAATGTCTAGTGAAAAAAGTAGCGTTTCCGGTGGCCGGCATTCCGGTGGCCGGCATTCCGGTGGCCGGCATTCCGGTGGCTGGCATTCCGGTGGCCGGCCATCCGGGTGGACAACAACTAAGCCACGCCGGACGAATTGTCGATTAGATTCAGGGGTAGGTAATCGAACATGAGGTGGATCTGCTCCTCATCGCCCTTATTCATTACATTGTGGTCTTTCTGGTTATTAATCTCATAGGCCTCACCCACTTTCATCGCGTAGGGGCGGCCATCTATTATAAAGCGAACCCCGGGATTTGTTTTAATCGGCACATGAATATGATGGCTGCAATGGTAGGATGGATGCCGGTCGCGGTGGGGAAGAATCACCTCTCCCGGCAAGAGCTTAGCCACCATGGCCCGAAGAATGGTGCCGCCAGGCGTATAATGGTGCAGGATAATGCGCTCGATTAAGGGCATTGCCGCCTCGGACAACGGCTTCCACCCCGACCCCCGGGTCAGTGTAATGTCGGGCCAGCTCTGACCATCGGTATCAATCAGAACACTCACTTGTGTCCAGCGCTTCACTTCGCAGTCACGGTGTCGCGACTGGCTTTCCAACCAACCCTGTGGGGGTAGCGCGTCCACTGCTTCCCTCAGGTCGCCAATTACCACCGACCCAACACGCCTGATCGGCTCCTCGATATCCAAGTGATTCATTCCTTTAAACGGGTGAAATTCGAGGCTATCACCCGCCGCAATCAAAAGCCACAAGGGGCGACTGCGGCGTACTGCTAAGGCATAATAGAGGTCTTTGACAACGACTAAAATTCGCCTATGACAATTCAACTTCCAAAGCTGATCGCGACCTCCGTTGTGCGCGGTAGTGAGCAAGGTGAGAGCCACGGCGGCGTCTTCACCATTGACTTTCAAAACCAGACCGTCGAGCAACAGGTCGACTGGAACACCAGCGATATCGATTTTGAGGGCCGGGGTGCCGACCGGGGTTTGCGTGGCATCGCCTTTGACGACGACGATATCTTCATCGCGGCCTCCGACGAACTGTATTGTTACGACCGGGAGTTCGCTATTAAGGATTCCTGGCGCAATCGCTATCTCAAGCACTGTCATGAAATATGCCGCAAGGACCGCACTCTATTTTTATCATCCACTGGCTTTGACAGTCTTCTGGCCTTCGACCTGGACAAACAGGCATTTATCTGGGGCTTTCACCTGCTAAAACCGATGGGTCAGTGGGGTGGTTTTACTTTTGATCCACGAACTGGAAGCGGACCCGCCCCCGTTAACGAACACCACATCAACATGGTGCATGTCGATCAGACAGGCATTTATCTCAGCGGACTGCAAACAAAAGCCCTGCTCCATATCAACCGAGATAACGAGGTGAAGGAGGTCTGTTCACTGCCATCGGGCTGCCACAATGCCAGGCCGTTTAATAACGGCGTAGTATTCAACGACACCGCGAGTGACTGCCTGCGCGTGGTCGGGCGCAGCGGCCCTCAGCATGCATTCCGGATACCGACTTACGATCCGGCCGATATCCAATTCGCCGGGATCGAC
>JABHWT010000321.1 GCA_018657645.1 Halieaceae bacterium
CGAGACGAGCCAATTCCCTGGTCGACAAAAACTGTCCGCGATTTTTGTATCTCTGATACATCGACCGTCTCCCCGGTCTCCCGGGACAACTGACCTATATAGGGCCGTATAAACTCGACAAAATCAAAACTGGAGTTCTTTGCCATCCGCAAGATGGCCGGGCCCAGTTTGACGCCCGAAGTCGGCGAGGCACCGATGAGCAAGTGTTCCTCCGACAACGCATCCACAATCCGCTGCACTGTGGATCTCGATAAATCGGTGCGCTGCGCTATTTTCCCAAGACTAAGACCACTGGGTTCATTCTCCAGCGCCCGGAGCACGGCGGCGGCACGGGCAATCACCTGAATACCCTTTCTTGTTTTTCTTGGTTCTGCGGTGGTCACTCTATCTCCTTCGGAACATGTCCTTTTGCTATGGGCGCACAAAAGTGTACCACATAGCGGTACTCAAAAACCACAATTGCAATATTGGAACACTTATCGTTAGCGCAGCGACTCCAGGCTGCCTACTGCCGTACCATGGCACAAAGGTGTAGCTAACCGTTATCGGCCGTCACGACCCAACAGCTACCCCGCAAGTTGACGGTGCTGCCGTCGTAATAGGGAACCAATGCCGTGCTGATAGCGTCTCTGACCCGGGCGGTCAGCTCCACTCCGCCCTTTGCCAGGGCGTGGGCCACCGGGCCTATGTTGAGGAAAAAGTCAGCGATATCCTCCTGTATCTGCCCCTGCCCAAGGCGCATGACCGGGGAAACCGGCTCCAGGTGGATATTTGTATACCCCGCATCGTTCAAGACCTGGCGAGTATAGACCGCATCCGATAGCCCGAAGGGGCCTGGGGCATTCGGAGGCCCCGGCTCTGGTGGCGTCAGGTGTTGTAGCGCCGCTGCCATGGGCACTGTAATCCACTCGTTCTGCTGGACCGGCGCCCAGCAGATAAATGCGAGTCGTCCATCACTTTTCAGCGCTTTGCGTAGGTTGGCAAAGGCGCCGGCAGGTTGGTCAAAAAACATTACCCCGAACCGGGAGAAAATGAGGTCATAGGCTCCTGCATCAAAACTGTAACCTGAGGCGTCTGCCAGTTCAAAGGTGATCGCCTGTTGCAGGCCAGGTTCGAGGGCGCCCCTCCTCGCGTTTGCCACTTCCATCATCGGCGAGGATATGTCCACCGCCAGAATATGGCCTTCCACACCGGTGGCTTCCAGCAGCTGAAATGAGGTGTCGCCACAGCCACAGCCTACGTCCAGTATTTTCTCACCCGGTCTTATCCCGGCGGCCTCTATGGCCAAGGCACCGAAGGGCCGCAGGGACTGGTCCATCTGACTGTTTTGCTCGGCCCAGCTCTCCCCCGCCCTGCCGTTCCAGAATTCTTTTTGTTCCTTATTTGACCCTGCAGTAAGTTGATCCGGCATGCTCTGTTACTCCTTATACTAGCTCTGCTAAATTTGTTGAGAGGCACTTATCAATGCCAGGTCTAGAGCATTGGCCTTTGCCTGTCGCGACCGCTTTAACCGTCGATTACTGCGGCCCGCCTCGCTTCTCGCCGGTCGAGATTCCGGCGCAAACGGGCGTGGCGCTGGGGCGTGAGTGGGTAGTTCCAGATAAGTTTCATCGCCATCCCATAAAACACAACCGGTCCCAGGCAATACACCATACGCAGAGACTGCACACCAATTTCGGTACTGCCCGCCACCCCCTTCTGGGCATCAAAGCCGAGCCAACCCACTATGATCAAAGAGGCACCCGTTCCAAAGGCAATGGCGATTTTTTCGCTAAAACCCAAAAATGCAAAATAGGTGCCGGCGCGTCGAGTGCCAGAGCGAACGCGGTCTACGTCAACCACATCGGCTAGCATTGCAACCGGTAAAAACTGCAGTCCGCCGTAGCAGAATCCCTTGATTGTAAAAAGCACAAAAAATGGCAGGTAGTCGCCGTGATCGAGTAGCAGGTTGGCAGCGCTGACCGACGCGACGGTTATCAGGGTTAGTATAAATGCGCGATGCTTACCCACGGTTCTGCCCAGCCACAGCCAAAACGGTATCGCTGCCAGGCCCGACAAAAAGTAGATAAAGTATGCGGCGCCGATGGTCGGCACTCCTACTATATCGCGGATAAAAAATAACGAAACTGCATTGCGAAAGGACTCTCCGAAATAAACCAGCACTGCAATAATAAGCACCCGGACCATGGGGCCATTTTTTGCTACCAGCTTTAAGCCCTCGGTAAACGTTGGACGTTTTTCATCTGCGACAGCAGCTGGCTCCTTGACTTTGGTCAGTACAATGGTGGCACAAATGGGTAATACTATAATAATGGTCCAGGCCAGTCCGGCCAGCACGGGCCCGGTTAAGGTAGCGCGATCGACAATCTTCTTATCGGCAAAATTTCCACTAAATCCACCTATGGCATCTCGCCAAAGCGTACTTAAAACCTCACCGACACCCGAGCCGCCATCGGCCCTGATCTCGACAATCATGGGCACTGCAGCGGCGATCATTAAACCTGTAATAACAAAGATCTCGCGCGCTGCCGTCACCCGACTGCGCTGATGGTAATCGGGGGAGAGCTCCGCGCCCCAGGCCCTATGGGGCAAGGCGATCATGGTGCTACCCAGAAAAAACACGGTCAACCAGAGCAAAAAGTACAGCATGTCAGCTTGCTCATCCGGGATGAACAGCTTGTAAACTCCAATCATCATAATCGGCACACCTGCCAACAGCCAGGGCTTGCGGCGCCCCATCGGTGTACGCCAGCGATCGGATAATTCGCCGATAATGGGATCGGTGATGACATCGGTGAGTCGCGCCAACATCAGGATTACACCGACAGTCGCCAAACTAAGACCAAGCTCTCCTGCATAATGTGCTGGAATCCAGATGGCCAGGGGGTAGCCAATCACAGCCAGGGGAAGCCCTGCGGTGCCGTGCGCGTATATAGTCGATCGAGTCAGTATCTGGCTCATGGACTACCACTTTGACCGGTGCCCACAGGTGGACGATTCAGAATTCTCATCAGTGATTGTCTCTCTTTTATCTTTCTTATTTTTCTGCACTATCAGGGCATACCCTAGACTCTGCCCCTATTTTAGACCCAAATCAAGCACCAGAGAAAGCGGGACCGGTAAAAGTGTTTTCTTAAAGGTCTGGGTTAGAACCGGGTTAGTGTCTTAAGAACAGTCTGCCAATCGATCCAGCAATCGGGCTCACAGATTCTCTTTCTCCCTCAATTTTTGAAAAACCAGCCCCGCTATAATTAATAGCAGCCCTACCCAGGTTGTCGAGTATATGGACTCCCCCAGAATATAATGAACCAGAATCAGAGACAGAAAGGGGGCCAAAAAAATCAGGTTCCCTACCCTGCTCGTATTGGGTGCAAAACCCAGCGCCAGGGACCAGCACAAAAAAGCCACACCCA